>CAZKZI010000078.1:4626-9073 GCA_964557205.1 uncultured Lentisphaeraceae bacterium | reverse complement strand
TCCAATATGTCGCGCATTGAAGACCGCCCGGACTGCAGAAAAAGATCGTTACTGTCGACGCGCAGTTTCGCGACTTTCATGGACTCTACCTGATTCAAGTACGACGCGCGGGCCGCGACCAGATTACGGTAACCGTTACGGACAGACTGCTTGACACTGTCCTCTTTCTCCGCTAGTGAACGCTTGGCCTGCTCCAGCAGAATCAACTGCCTTTTAAAGTCATTGCGCTCCCAGCGCCGATCCCAAGGCAAAGATGAATGCAAACCTAAACTGCTAGTCTCTCCTCCTCTAAAACTCCCTTGCCCTGTCGAACGCTCACGGTCCATGCCCACTGAACCGGTTAACGTCACGTCCGCCCGCAAAGCGTCAGCCGCGATCTGTACGGCGCGTACACTGTCCTCAACCTGGTATCGCGAGATGATCATATCCCTCCGTTCAGTCAAGGCAATCCGATAAGCCTCAATCTCATCAGGAAAGGATTCGGTCGCTTCCGTTTTGGTATGCACCCAATTTTCCATCTCTCGCCCTAACCTCGCCAAGTCCGTTGGATCGAGCACTATCTTACCCTCTGGCGGCAATCCAATCTTCATTTTGAAATCGTCAAGCTTGGTCTCATAACTCTTCCTGGTGGTAATCACCCCTTGGCTGGCCGTCAACAGGTCGGAACGCGCTTGGTCAACCTGAATCCTTTGCATCCTTCCCGCCTCGAACATCATTTCCGCCCTGCGGCTGTTCTCCACCAACCGCCTTTCGTTATCCAAAGCGTTCTCCAGCCTTTGAACATATTCAAGCACGTCAAAATAGGCGCTGGCCACAGATACGGCATAAGTTTGCCGGTAATATTCGAAATTAAGTATCGCGTACAAGAGATCACGCTCGGCCTGAGTCAAGGGTTCGCGGACCATCTCCCTTCCCGAACCACGCAAAAGCGGCAGGCTCATCGTCAGATCACCAGTCACCCCTGCAGATCGCCAATCGTCACGCAACAGGCTGACGACATCGAAAGCCAAAGCACCTGCCACCTTCAATCCGCTCTCCATCTTTCGCTCAAACCCGGACGAAGCCTGCCCCGCCGCTTCCTTGACGGACGGATCTCCTGACAACACCCCCAGCATTATTCCGCTGAAAGATGTTTCAAACTGGTACTGCTGATAATCCAGATCAAGCGCCCGGAGAAAAACCGTCTCCTTGTGCGTCTGGTACTTTCGGTCATTCCGTGCAGCTATACACAAAGCGTCTTTGAGAGCGACCGAAAGCGTGCCGTTCGAGACCGCAAAGCAGTCAATATCCGGCGCTTCCGGAAATACAACGCCCTGCTCGCCACGCGCCGCAGCCAATAAAGCTATCCGCAAAGTCAAAGCGTCCGCCGGCCTGTGCACATCAAAAGCGTTGGTGCGTCCTGTCTGACGCTGCCAATACTCCGTAGCCAAACGCATCCCGGTCGCATCGCTGCCTCTGACCGCCTTTTCAGGCGTCATACAGGCAACCGGCAAAAAAACGCACCACAAGACCGCTGCGGCATAAATCCCAAAACGTGCCGCCACGCCAATACGCAGGTTTTTACCTGCTACCACCATAATTCAAAGCTCCCCAAATTAAATCCAGCAAAATACCGGTGCTCTCCCCAGAACACCGGATGCGAACTCCCGAATAAACTAACGTTCCCCCGTCCCGACAGCAAACAATCAAACCTGTTTGGCGCGGTAAGACTCAACCTCCCAGTTTTCGATAAAACCCCGGGCCTTGTCGCTCAAATACTTAACGCCGCCAAAGGCTTTGGCCATATGCCGAACCACAGCTCCGTCTAAAGCCAACTCCAAGGCCAGCCTGGCGTTCTTGTCGCTGGAGCCGACCCCCATGACCGCGCTGTCTGTGACAACCACCCTCGGCGCATATCCCCTTAGCTCCCTGAATGCCAGCAGATTGTCAATCGACAGCACACCGTCAAAAGGATAAGACTTGGCGTACACGATATGATCGGGAGAAATCGAGCCGCAACCGACCTCAAACCGGCCGGAAACCGACACAAACGCCGCCTCTTCGCCCAAGCCGTCAGTCAAACACTGCCGCCATCCAGCGATTTCCGCCGCCGCCGGCTTGCCTGCAACCTTCACGCCTGCGACATCAACCCCCGCCGCCTTATATGCCGCACGCAAAGTGCCCATGATCCCTGCATAAGTTGCACGTATTTCGTCCGGCGTGGCACCCGAGACGAAAATGCCGTGGTTTTCAAGCAGAATCACCGAAGGTTCCGCACCTCGCTCTGCCTTGTAGGCCACAACCGCTTCACGCACTACCATACAAAGAGTGTAGCCCGGATCAACATACGGCACCCAGAGCGCATCCGGCAAAAGCCGGGCCGCCGCCGCCCGACCGCCCACCGCACAGGTAAGCCCGTTGACTTCCGCAGGGTGAGTGTGGACAACATAGCGCACGCCGATCGAATCGTGCAGTGGCGCCTCCACCGAAGCCCTGCCCGGCGTCTCGGGCTTGACTGCCGCCGCCATCATCGTCTTTACCAGTTCTTCGCGCTCCGCCGCAACCTCCGGCGGTTGCGCCGCGTACAGTCTGGACAGCAAAGCGCGATCCATGCACACAAAACTATCCGGACGCAAACCCGCCAGCGTCGTGCCGGAGGGCTTTATCCATAAAGTGTCCGCGTCTTTGCACGATGTGTTGCCACCGCCGGCCTTGACATATTCCGCAGTGCCAAACTCATGCGACAAGTCCGTGATTGTATTAAGCATTTCCCTATCGCCCATCCGACTTTTCCCCTGCAACCAGCATCACCAACAGGCCTTCGTTACAAAACTTGACTCATTTGTTGAGTTTCCAAGCTATTTAAGACGGCTAGAGACTACCGCTTAGCAAGCACATTAGCCTCGTAAGTCTTGACATCTTTCAGCCAATCCGTATCCAGCGGCACATCCTGATCTGTGCAGAACTTGTCCCAAATCGCGCCGAAAGGCAATGTCTTGGCTGTTTCAGTCCACGCCAGACGCGCTGTAAAATCATCCGCTTTTTCAGCGCCGGCCATCACTTTGATGGGTTCCAACATGGCATACAAAAGCGCCTTCTGCATAGCACGCATACCGATCACCCATGCGGCAACGCGGTTGATGCTGGCATCAAAGTAATCCAGTCCGATGTGTAAGCGGTTGAACTGATTCAGACGCACCAGCTCCTGGGCAATCGCGATCAGATCGTCGTTAAGTATCACCACATGGTCACTGTCCCAGCGCACACCGCGACTCACATGCAGCAGAATCTCCGGCACAAACAACAGGCATGCCGAAAGTTTGTCAGAGATGGTTTCCGTAGGATGGAAGTGTCCGGCATCCAAAGTCAAAACCTTCTGGTTCTTAACGGCATACCCCATGTAGAACTCGTGCGACCCGACAGTGTAGCTTTCGGCGCCAATACCGAACAGCTTGGACTCGAGCGCATCGAGCATGTAACGCGGATCGAACTTATCTTCAAAACAGGCGTCCAGCGACTCGTTAAGTATCTTGCGCGGCGTCGCGCGGTCGGCTGGAGTGTCTTTGTAACCGTCAGGTATCCAGATATTGTTGACGCACGGCGATCCCAGTGCCTTGCCGATAGCCGCCGCGATGCGGCGCGTGGCGATGACGTGCCTGATCCAGAAGTTGCGGATCTTCTTGTCCCGGCTGGCCAGTGAAAAGCCGTTGAACATCGAATGCGAGAACAACGTCGGATTGAAATCCATTCCCAGCTTGTTGCGCTTGGCCCATGCAATCCAGTTTTTCATGTGCGAGGGGCGCAACTCGTCACGGTCGGCCTTGCGTCCCTTAGCGAATTCGGCGTAACAAGCGTGCACATTGACACGGTGCGAACCGCCGACCATAGAAAACACGAACTCGATATCCCCTCGCAGTTCAGCAGCATTGCGCGCACGGCCCGGATAATTGCCTGTCGCCTGTATTCCGCCGGTTAAATCACCTTCAGGATTCTCAAAGCCCCGCACGTCATCACCCTGCCAGCAGTGCAGGGAAACCGGTATCTTCAGCAGTTTTTTTGTCGCCGCGTTGGCATTAACCCCCAACTCCGCATATCGCTCACACGCCAGCTTATAAGCCGCATCGATGTTTTTCTTGCTCATTTACTGCCTTTTTTCTTTGTCGCTCCCGGGCTGCCGGAAACAGTTCTTTTACCTTCCCGTCCGCACGGCAAACGTTTAAAAAGCCGTTGTAACGGAAAATACACAAACAACATTATCACAATACACTATCCCCCCCTGTCTGCCAATCTGATTTTTCAGGTGTGAGAAAACAGCGTTGTGCAAATAAACCGCAAATTTACGAATGTCGAACCACAGAATATCGAAGTCAACCCCGTTCCTGCGCAGCCGTCTTTCTCTTTTTTTCATGATTCGAAAATCATTTTATTATGAACGGCTACTTGTTATATTTATCAGCTATGTGGATCT
>CAZKZI010000078.1:0-4526 GCA_964557205.1 uncultured Lentisphaeraceae bacterium | reverse complement strand
CCCCGGTATTCTTCAACGCGATGATCTTGCGCGAGCCTTATTCCGGCGTGGAAGTGACCGTACACCAGACACTCCGCGCCCTCGCTGAATACGGCACTTTGCCGGTCTGCGCCTGCCTGCCTGCCGCACACCGCCCTATTCCGCCTGCGCCACATATACGGCTGCTGACGAACACCGTCCCGGCCCGGTCGCGGCTGCTGCGCATTATGTGGGAACAGACCGCACTGCCGGTGCTGCTGCGACGCTTGCGCGCTCCCCTGCTGCACTCACCCGCCTATGTGGCCCCGTTGCTCGCCCCCTGCCCTTATGTCCTGACTATCCATGACCTGCACGTTTTCACCCATCCGGGGTTCTGCAGCCCAGGCAACCGTCTGCACTACCGCATGATCATGCCGTGTTCCATACGACGAGCCGCCAAAATCATAGCTTTTTCTCAATACACGCGTGACAAAATCAGCGCCCGCTTCCCGGATGCCGCATCAAAAATCATTGTCATCCCGCCGGGCATCTCACCCGATCTCAAGCCTTGTGCCGACCCGGCCCGCCTGCAGCGCGCAAAGTCCCGCTATAGACTGGACGAGCCTTTCTTGCTGTTCATCGGCGACCTTACCTCACGGAAAAACATCGACGGCATCATCCGCGCTTTCGCCGCCTTGCGCGCCAAACACCAGGAACTGCAACTCACACTGGCCGGTCACTGTGACAGAAAGATGATCCGTGCCATCAACCAGACAGCAGCCGAACTGGGAGTCGCCGGGCATACGAACTTGCCCGGCTATATCGCCCCTGCCGATCTGGCCGCAGTTTACTCCTTGGCAGCATTATTGGTTTTCCCCTCGCATGACGAGGGCTTCGGCCTGCCGCCGCTTGAAGCCATGGCCTGCGGCTGTCCGGTGGTCTGCTCTGAAAACCCTTTCGCCGCGATGCACGGCGACGCGGTCAGCGTCTGCGATCCTGAAGCTCCGGAATCGATCGCCGCCGCCGCAATGCCGCTGCTGGAAAACAGCACCTTCCGTGACGTCAGGATTGCAGCCGGTCTTCGCCGCGCCGCCGCGTTCTCATGGCAGGCTGCCGCCGCAGCTACCGAAAACGTTTACCGCACACTGCTTGATAACTGATCTTTGACCGGGTGCGGTTCACAATAGTTGAAACGCACCCTCTTTGCCCTGTTGCCGCAACCGGTTTTTGTGATATAAAAACGTATGTCTGAAAGTGAAAAACCGCTATTGGAAATACGCGGCCTGAAAACTTGGTACCCCGTTAAAAAGGGTGTCTTGGCCCGAACCGTCGACCACATCCGCGCAGTGGACGGAATCGATCTGGAACTGCGCCAAGGCGAGACACTGGGAATTGTCGGCGAGTCCGGCAGCGGCAAATCCACAGTGGCCCGAACGATTTTACGGCTGGAAAAACCGGTCGAGGGCTCAATTCTAGTTAATGGCCAAGACATACTCGCCCTCAAAGGAAAGGCGCTGCGTGACTACCGCCGCACGGTGCAGGTGGTCTTCCAGGATCCGCAGGCATCACTCAACCCGCGCCACACTGTGCTGGATCTGGTTACCGAGGCCATGCTGATCCACGGACTGACCACTCGTGACAACCGCCGCGCCGCAGCTATTGAACTGCTCGACGACGTCGGCTTGTCAGCCGACATGCTCGACCGTTATCCGCACGCTTTTTCAGGCGGGCAGCGTCAGAGGATATGCATTGCCCGGGCACTCGCGCTCAAACCATGCCTGCTAATCTGCGACGAAGCGGTCAGCGCCCTGGATCTGTCCGTCCGGGCGCAGATTCTCAACCTGCTGCAAGACCTTAAGGCCAAACACGGCCTGTCATACCTGTTCATAACCCACGATATCGGCGTGGTCCAACATATTGCAGACCGCATAGCCGTCATGTGCGCGGGAAAAATCGTTGAGCAGGGTGCCGCCGAGATCGTCCTGCAAACGCCATCGCACCCCTACACCCGCCTTTTGCTGCAGGCGGTTCCCGTCATAGGCACTCCGCCGAACGTCTGAACCGTATCAGTCCAACTTCTTCTTGGCCGCCTCTTTATTGGCGCGCGCCATGATTTCAGAAATCTTCACCGGAACCCCGCCGCGGCGTTTGCTTTCCTCAGCCGCTTCCATAAAAGCAAACATTTCGATGGTCTCTTGCGGCGGCACCGGAACCTCTCCAGTCTTGAAGAATTTGATGATCTCCATCAGCAAGGGCTTGTAGCCCTCATAACCGCCCAAAGATATGCGGCCGCCTTTTTCCGCAAAGACTTCACACCCGTAAAGCGCGGGCTTACCCCGCATTCCACGCATGGTCGAGACACTCCCGTCACTCCAGACACCGACGACCATATCCGTGTTCTCCTCGCTGATACTGACAACGCTGACGCAGCCGGTCCCCTTGACCGTATACAGTGTCTCCACGCCATGTATGCCGTACCATATCAGCCCGGGATGGGTGGGTTCCAAATGACAAGGCGAGTAGGCATCAACCGCAACGATCCGTCCGAAATCGCCTGCCCGTGCCTCCTGCACCTTCTTCACGTATCGCAAGGACGATGACGAAAACATTGGAACCCCGTATTTTTCGGCGGCCTTAAAGATAGCGATCGTATCAGCCAGCGTAGCCGCGAGCGGCTTGTCGATAAAGACACGCTTGCCTGCCTTGAAGACCTCCAATGCCTGCTCCAGATGCCGCCGACCGTCGTTTGTCTCCAGCAATATCACATCGGTCTCTTTAAGCAGCTCTTCCAGAGAATCAACTATTTTGACACCCATCTCCATCATCTGCTTAGTGTATGCCGGATAGCGGTTGGTACTGGAGAGTATGTCCAGACTGCCGTATTTGTACGCGGACGTCACCTTGAAGCCTTTAAAGAAAGGCTCGTTGGTTTCTATGTTGAGCATTTTAGTGAAAGCGAGCGTGTGTGATGTGTCCAGCCCGATCACACCTACACGCGTCTCGGCACCCATCGACAGACTAACAGCCAAACATACAGTAGCCAGAATCACAGATTTCCTAAGCATAACTTCATCCTTCAGATTCATCTTCACAACGACATTTCTTGTTTTGATTTGTGTGCCTTAGCTGGCGCTAAACCTTCATCTGCCAACCTTTGTGATACTCGCGATTCCACAAAGCGGCCCCGGCACTGCCTTTGGCCAAATGTCCGGTCGCCGGGTCGATCCTTACCGTCTCGCCGGTACGCTGCGCTATGTTCGCCAGATGTATCAGCAGTATGCTGGCGTGCGCCTCATCTGCCGGCGAGTGAGTCTTGACGTTCTTTGCACGAATGCAATCCACCCAGTTGCCCAGATGCGCCACATCCAGATTACCCGTCGGGTTGGTACGGTTCATGGCGTCGCCACCCATGTCCTTGTTGCTCCATTCGCGCAGACTCTTGCCGTTCTTGTCAAACAAGGTGCAGACATTGTTGGGCGTGAAGAGCACCGCACCCTTAAGCCCGTAGATCATGCAGCCGGTGGACGAGCCCTCGTAAGGCCTTGCCTTCACCGACGACAAACTCTCCCATGTCATGAATTTGCGATCCGGGAACTCGAAGGAGGCTGACTGAGTGTCCATCCACTCCCAGTCGTCGCCCTCATAAAACAGCCTGCCCCCGCCACTGGTCACACGCGTGGGATAAGTCACACCCAAAGCCCAGCGCGCCACGTCAATATAATGCGGCGCATTGTTACCACATTCGCCGGTGCCCCAATTATAAAACCAGTGCCAGTTGTAATGCACGACGTTGTCCTGGTAATCACGCCTCGGCGCCGGCCCCTGCCACAGATCCCAGTCCAGCCACTCCGGCACAGGCACCTTCTGCCCCTTGCCGATAGGCTCACGCATTGAGGCATACCAGCAACGCCCGAAACGCGGTTCGCCGATCAACCCGTTGTGTATCTCCTTGACAACTGTCTGATAGACGGCCGAAGACCTGCGCTGGTTGCCCATCTGGAAGATCGCCCCGTACTTGCGCGCGGCCTCAACCAGCATCTCGCCCTCGCCGGGATTGAAAGAACAGGGTTTCTCAACATAAATGGACTTGCCGGCCTTCATGGTCATAAGAGCTGCCGACGCATGCCAGTGGTCAGGCGCGGCACAGAGCACCCCGTCTATCTCCTTGTCATCCAGCACGCGGCGGATGTCTTTTTCCTTCTTCGGCGCCTTCTGCGTCCGCTTCAGAATCTCATCAGACGCAGTGCCCATGGCGCGGGAGTCTACATCGCAAACCGTAGCCACCTCCACCCCGGGCAATCCCGCCAAAGTCTTGAGCAGCCCAAAGCCCCTGCCCTTCGCATGGCAGCCCATTACCGCCAAACGCACACGCTCGGAAGGCGCGTTCTGGCCATAGGCAGAACCGAAATTGGCGCTCAAAGCCACGGCTCCGGTTGCGGTTTTCAAAAACTCTCTGCGTTTCATAATTTGTCCCCTCTTCTGTAGGTGTTTACAATCCGTCTGAAATTCAAATTGTCTTTTGTTGGCAACTATACACTTCTATCCCAAGACCATCAATTGCATATTCG
>CAZKZI010000077.1:0-15003 GCA_964557205.1 uncultured Lentisphaeraceae bacterium | reverse complement strand
TAAATCATGCGCTATGCAACAACAAAATAAAAAAAGTCAAAATTAGAATTGCTGCTCTTTCACGATGGAGGTTGACGACGGCATACCGCCCGGGGTCTACCAGTACGGGTTTATGTTATCGGCCAATGTGCCCGCGCCAGCCATGAGCCTGCCCGACACCGCAGCCCGCGTTGACGACACCGCCGGCCACCCGGACGGCCCTTTCCATGCCGAAGCGCCGGACTCACGCAGGCTGCGCATACCGCTCACGTCCGGCGGTCTGGGACAGCTTGCTCTGGGCGACTTTACCCTGGAAACCCGTTTCCGCCTGAGCGTGCGCGACCGCGGTGTCCTGATGGGCAATTGGACGACTGGCCAAGGAGCCATTAACCTTGAGATTATCAACGACAGAATAAGCAATAAAGTTCGCCTTTACATTCAACCTGTGGGCGGAGGCACTACAGTCGATATGAACGTCTCCGCCGATCCGGTTACGGATGCCATTTGGGACGGCGCGTGGTACCACCTCGTGGGAATGCGGAGCGGCTCCACCTGCTACCTGTACATCAACGGAGTGAAAGTCGGCGAGAAGGCCGACACAGCCGGATCCTTCACCATGACCGGCGATTACTATTACATCAAAGGCGACACTCGCACCGGATATGAGCTGTTCGACGGCGATATCGAAAACGCCCGTCTATGGACCCGAGCGCTGGAGACCAATGAAGTTGCCGCGCTCGCGGCTGGCGCAGAACCGGGCGGCGCGGAAGTGTCAGCGAGCGGCATGCTCGCGGAGTACGCTTCCGCCTACAGCCCTTTCAATGCCACCTACGATAACCCAATGTACAGAACCAGCATGGTGCCGCCGCTTAAATACGTCACACGCACCAACTTCACGGCCGAAGCCTGGTTCCGCACCACCAACGCGGCGCGGGCCGTCCTGATCGGCAACTATAGTGGCAGCACCGCCAATGCCTTTAATTTAGAGATCCGTGATACTGATAGTGTACGTTTCCTTATGGTATCCGATAGTGAGACTGACGTGCAATCAGACACGTTGCCTTACGATATTCACAACGGCCAGTGGCACCATCTGGCCGGTATCGTGCGTGACAGCACCGCCTACCTGTACATGAACGGCGTTGAAGTCAAAAACATTCCTTACGTGTCTGGCAGTTTCGACCTTTCCGATTTCGGCCTGTGTATCGGCAAGGACATGCGGAATAACCTGGATGTTCTCGCTTTCAATGGCGATATCCGAGACGCCCGGGTTTGGGCGCGGGCGCTGGAAACCAACGAGCTGGCGGCCATAGTGACGGGCAGTGAGCCGGGCAGCGCCGCCGTGGCCATCAGCAACCTGCTGGCCGAATACAGCTACACTATGCCGTCCAACAGCCTCAGCAAGGCCGGTTTTCCCGGCAGTAAGTTTTTGCGCACTTACGTGAAAGGCACCAACAGTGTCACGCTGGTTTTCGACAACCTGCCGCGTCATGCCGAGGTCGGTCTGGGAATGCTGCTGGCGCAGCTTGACTCGCTGGACCTGAGTGGAGACCTGACAATCATCAAGATCGACGGGCAAGAGATTCTTAGTGCCCACTTCGACTATAATAGCGGCGATACGCGGGTCTCGGAGTTTAAACTTTTCGGGCAGGTGGCCGACAAGCAGTTGCTCTTGAACACCTCGGTGTCCGAGGGCATAGACCTGTTTCATTGCTCTTACAACACAGAATCATACAACGATAATGTATATGACCTGTCACTTTTGGAACCGCTTCAGAAGATACCGCATACAGACAACACATTGACTCTGGAAATCATCGGCATCCAGAATGAATACAACGAATACGAAGGCACAGGTATCGACCGGCTGGAGCTTAACGTGCCCGCGATCAAAGGCACTATGATCTCAATCCGGTGATGACTCCGTTTCTGCTTCGTGGCCTTCGTGGTGATAATTCCGGGTTGCGGGCTCTGCCCGCATTAGTGCCTTACGGCTGCGGAACAGTGATAAAAAACAAGTTGTTGCCCTCTCCCTCGCCCTCTGGGAGAGGGCTGGGGTGAGGGTTGTGGGCTCCGCCCGCATTAGTGCCTTACGGCCGCGGAACAGTGATAAAGACACACCTTGCCCGATAAAAATTCTTAATCCGCAACAAGGGCTTGCATATCGGCCAGAAATACGACACAATACCGCGACTTTTTTATTACCAGAAGGAAAGACATCGGAGGTTTTTTTCATGGGCACAGGCCGTACACTAAACAAACATCCCCGCACACGCCCCATCAAGAGCCCAAGCGAAAAGCGGCGCCGTTCCAAGGTTCAGCGCGCGCGCCTGGTGAAATTGGGCATGGATGCCGACATCGTCGCCAAAATGCAGCCGGAGAAAGTCCGCAAGATGATTCTGAAACCTGCCAAGGTCCAGAAGAGCCTTTTGGCCAAGGCAGTCTAGCAAAGGATCTTAAGCTGTCTGCGCGTGTTCCGCTACAACGGGATGCGCGTTGTTTCTTTTCTCAATCCCGCTGCCTGTCTGTAGACTGATCCGACCGCCGTTGCCATTTCTGACAGACTATGCCGGGCCAAATCTTCACGGCCACGCAGAGACAGCCGCTCCCGCAATCCGGCATCGCGCAACACCCGCAACAGGCCGTCGCACAACGATTCAGCGCTGCCAGCCTCAGTCAAAATGCCATTGACTCCGTCAACGATCAAGTCGCATATGCCGCCCACACGCGATGCCACCACCGGCACGCCGGCTTGAAAAGCCTCTAGCACCACATATGGGCACCCTTCCCAACTCGACGGAACCACCACAACATCCATCTGCCGCATTAGTGACACGGCTTCGCCTTGCTCGTAAGCGCCAGCCAGCCGCGCATGCCCCGATAAACCAAAACGCCCTATCATCTCCGCGAGCTTCGACGCCAGTTCGCCATTGCCGTAGAGGGTGAAAAAAGTATGCGGCAGATGCGCTGTCACTTCCGCCGCAGCCTCCAGCAACACCTCCGGGGCTTTCTGCGGCGAGAGCCTGCCGAAGAAACCAATCTGCAAAACCCCGGAATCACGGACACTTATATCCCTTACGTCACACATTGCAATGCCGTTCGGAATCAGCCGTACGCGATTTTGCGGATAGCCGATCGACAAAGCCGCCTGATACTCCTCGCATGACACCGCGACAAGTGACGCTGTCCATCCCGCCATGACGTGCTCAATCAGTCTGTACAAGCGCCGTGAGACCTTGCCGCAACTCATCAGGAACGGTAGACCGTGAGGCGTGTAGACTACCGGCACACCGCAAAGCCTGCCTGCCAAGCGCGCCACAGCCCCAGCCTTGGAACTGTGCGCATGCACGATATCCGGCCGCGCCGCGCGTATGCAGGCCACCAGTCGGGAAAGGCTCTGCAGATCAGACAAAGGCGCTACGTGTCGCCGCATCGCTATTTCATGCACCTTGATACCGCGCGCCTCATAACCGGCCAGATCATGACGGAAATCTGTGTCTCGGAGACAAGAAACAGCCATCTCCAAGCGAAATTCCGCCGGATCTAGCGCAGCGGCCAAGTCGCGCAAATGCCGCCGTGTGCCGCCTTCGGTCGCCTCCATAACCTGTAAAACGTGGATCACAGAATTAACCTCCGGCCGTCAACAGAAAATGCGCAGCGGGCACGCTCTTTTAAAAAAATATTCTCGGCTGGCTTGATACCCGCCAACGAATTAGATACTATTACATACTTTCTAACTAAGCAAAAGAAATAAGGTAGACGATTATGCCAGTGATTTTGGGCTTGCCCAAAGGCAGTTTGCAGGACGCGACCTTCAACATGTTGCGCAAAGCCGGCTTCAATGTGAAGGCCGGAGCGCGTTCTTATGTTCCCAGCGTTGACGACCCTGACCTGCAATGCCGCCTGATACGGCCGCAAGAAATTTCACGATATGTCGAACTGGGACTGCTTGATGCCGGTATAACAGGATTCGACTGGATTTACGAAAACAACTCGGATGTGCATGAAGTTTCCGAGATGTGCTACTCCAAAGCCACCTCGCGGCCGGTGCGCTGGGTCTTGGCCGTGCCAACCGGCTCGACTATTCAGAGTGTCAAGGATCTGCAAGGCAAACGCATCGCCACCGAAGCCGTGGGCCTGACCCGCCGTTACCTTGAACAGCACGGCGTGGAGGCCGAGGTGGAGTTTTCGTGGGGTGCTACAGAGGTCAAAGCGCCTGAACTGGTGGACGCGATAGTGGAACTGACCGAGACCGGATCATCGCTGCGCGCCAACGACCTGCGTATTGTAGACACCATTCTCACATCCACCACCAGACTTATCGCCAACCATAAAGCTTGGGAAGTAGCCGAGAAACGTGCCAAAATCGAACAGATCGCCATATTGTTGCAAGGCGCGCTGGCCGCTGAGTCACGCGTTCTAATCAAACTCAACGCGCCGTCCGACAAATTGAACGAGATTTCCTCCATACTGCCTTCGCTGCACGCCCCGACCGTAAACAAATTGCACGACTCCGATTGGTATGCGGTAGAGTCTGTGGTGGAAGAAAAGGTAGTGCGCGACATCATCCCGCCTTTGTGCGCCGCCGGCGCGGAAGGCATCATCGAACTGCCTTTGAATAAAGTTATTTTTTGAACAAAAACCGCATTGACGCCTGACCCAGGCGTCAATGCAATTTCAGGAGAACAAACGTGGGTTCCATAAAGAAAAAGCGTCGCGCTAAGATAGCTAAACACAAATACCGCAAACGCCTTAAATCTCAGCGTCACAAGAACAAGTAAGCCGACGCGGAGTTGCGCTATCCCGGAAAGCTACCCGACACGTTTTCGGGATATTTTTTAAGCTGCCGTGCCATGTATGCTTGGCACGGTTAACCTATTTTAATCAGGAGAAACACGATGCGCTCTATCCGACCCTCATTCAGGCAGCGGTTAGCGGGAGCATGTTTTATCCTGTATCTCTGCCTCTTTGCAATACTGTTTTCCGGCTGTGTTTTCAGGCACACGGCCAATGACCCTCCTACGTTCGCACTTAATGACAACGAGGCGTTGCAGGCGGGCTCTTTGGCTTTGTACGCCCAGGGTATAATGCTCGAGGCCGGCGGCGGCGACACTAACGCCGCAAAAGACGCGGCACTTGACGCATTCCGTCACGCGGCAAGCTTGGATCCCGACAGTCCTAAGATAGCAGCCGCCATCGCCAACAACCTGTTAGAACGCGAACGTTATGACGAGGCTCTGAAAATATTGGAGCAGTTCCTGCAGCGCCACCAAGATGAGCAGGAACTGCGTCTGGCCGCCGCCCGCGTGGCGGATGCCGCGGATCGGCCTGCTGACGCGGCGCGGCACTGTCAGTGCCTTCTCGCCGCCCAACCCGACAACCGTGAACTGGCGCAGGTACTGATACGCCTGTTTTTCTTGTCTGGACAAACCGATAAAGCGCTCGAGCTGATGCGCGAGCAACATCAACGCTTTAACGATGCTGACAGCGCGACTTTGCCGGTGCACTGGGCCGTTCATTTCAGCCGTGATGATGAACGCCAAGATACTGCCATCGAATGCATTCGTACCGCCCTTGACCTGCGCGAGGACGCTGGTATGCGCGCCGCCCTTAAAAGCCTTGCCGCCGAATGCTGGCTCAATCTAGGGCATACCAACACGGCCACGTCATGTTTGCTTGACGCCTACCGTGAAAATGAGGCCGAGCCTACCCCGCTTCTCAGACTCGGCGCGATATGGTCTGGCATGCCAGACGCTGCCGACATCCTGTCGAGACAGGCATCACAACCATCTGCCAGCTACGTTGACATGATGATTCTGGCCGCCATGCATCAGGCATTGGGCGACAGAGACACGGCTATCGGGATTCTGAAAGATGTTTTTGCCCTCCGAATGCGCGAAGGTTACTTCCCCGAAGCAGGCTTCTATCTCTGGCAGGCTTCCTTGTTGGAGAGCCAGAAGGCTTTACCTGAAACTGAAAACTTGCTGCTTAAGGCATTGACCGTGCATCCGCATTCACATGAACTTAAAAACTTCCTCGCCTACATGTGGGCGGAGCAAGGCATTAGGCTTGCCGAAGCCACGGAGCTGATCAACACCGCACTGTCCGCCCAGCCGATAAACGCGGCCTATATGGATACAAAAGGCTGGATTCTTTACAAAGAGGGACGCTTTTACGAAGCCCTGCAATATCTCCTCAAGGCGGCTGAAAAAGAGAATGAGGAACCGGTGATCCTGGATCATGTCGGCGACGCATTGTTGGCCGTGGGTCGTGAAAATGAAGCCGTGGCTTTCTGGCTTCAAAGCCACAAATTTGATCCTCAACCAGCGGTCGCCGAGAAATTGAGCCGCCACGGCGCATCGATACCGGAACCGGCCCGTTGACTTTTTCGCTTACCCCATGTCACCATTTTATAAAACCCCCTATTTGCCGCAATTCAACCTGATGACTCCTAAAAACGCATCGGAGGCATTCGAGCCCCTTATAAATGAAGCCAATGCAGCCATTGACAGCTTGGAGCGCAATGTTGTGCCAAGCTGGCCTAGCCTTATGCGTCCTCTATATGACGTCTGCCATCCCTTGCATGATGCTTGGAATATGCTCTGTCACATGCTGTCGGTCATGAACGACGAGGCCTGGCGCAAAGTCCAAGCGAAAGTACAGCCTGAAATCGTCGCCTTCGCGCTGCGCGTCAGCCAGAGCCGGAAGTTTTACGAGGGCTATCTCGCCTTGCGCGAAGATGACCGCAAGCATGGGTCACTATCACCCGTGCGTCGGCGTATTCTGGCTCAAGCCATCAGGAGCGCTGAGCAGACCGGCGTCGGGCTGTCGTCTGCAGCGCAGGCACGTTTCAACGCCATCCAGACCGAACTGTCCCGCCTTGCCACCAACTTCCGCAACAACGTGCTGGATGCCACCAAATCCTTCTCCCTTATTTTGACAAAACCTGAAGAGTTGGAAGGCTTGCCGACTTCACTTTTGTCGGTGGCGGAAATAGCCGCCCATAACGACAAAATCAAGCAGGATCGACAGGCGGTCGGCAAGGGTCCTTGGAAGATCACTCTGGACACCGCTGTTTACCTGCCGTTTATGAAAAACAGCCGCAACCGGCAGGCTCGGGAACAACTTTACCGGGCACATGTCGCCAGAGCTTCCGCCGATGCTTGTGATAACACGCCTTTGATCGAAAGCATCATCACACTGCGCCACGAACTCGCCGCCTTGCTGGGTTACCAGACCTATGCAGACCTCAGCCTTTCAGAAAAAAGTGCCAAAACAGTGCCGTACGTGGATCAATTGATCGAGAAACTGGCCTCTGCTTCACGCTCGGCTGGAGAGCTTGAAATCCGCGCGCTTACCGAGTTCGCCCGCGCTTCCGGATTTAATGATGACCGTCTACAACCTTGGGACATGCTTTTCTGGATGGAAAGACAAAGCGAATCCCTTTACGGTTACAGCGAGGAGGAACTCAGCATTTATTTCCCGTTCCCTCGCGTTTTAGAAGGCATGTTCCATCTGGCCGAAAGACTGTTCGGCATTGTCATAAAGACCGCTGACGGCGAGGCGCCCGTCTGGCATCCAGATGTGCGGTTTTTTAAAGTGGCCGACATGGACAATACGCCTTTGGCCTGTTTTTACCTTGACCCTTACAGTCGTCCGGCTACAAAAAGCGGCGGCGCCTGGATGAACGATTTCCGCACCCGCGACAGGAAACCGGACAACCGCCTGCAGTTGCCAATGGCCCTGCTTGTGTGCAATCAAAGTGTGCCGGTTGACAACAATCCGCCGCTAATGCGCTTTAATGAGATCACCACACTTTTCCATGAATTCGGCCATGCTCTGCAGCACATGTTGACAACCGTTGAAGAACCGCAAGCTTCAGGGGTCAACGGGATCGAATGGGACGCTATTGAAATCGCCAGCCAGTTCATGGAAAACTGGTGTTATGACCGTCCCACGGTGAAGCTCTTGAGCAGACATGCGGAAACAGGCGCTCCTTTACCCGACGACCTGTTCGACAAACTGGTCGCAGCCAAAAATCATTTCGCAGCCAACAACATGCTGCGCCAGCTTTTTCTGGCCGCCATTGACATTGATCTTTACGCCCGCTACCCGCGGCCTGAATGGCCCGATGCCGACGCTGTGAAACGCCGCAACGCATCCCTTTTCTTGCCGGAAGCCCTTTTGCCGGAAGACCGTTTCCTTTGTTCATTCAGTCACATTTTTGCCGGAGCGTATGCTGCCGGATACTACAGTTACAAGTGGTCGGAGGTTTTCTCCGCCGACGCCTTCGCGGCTTTTGAGGAGGCCGGACTCGACAACGAACCGGCGGTCCGCGATGTCGGGAAGCGTTTCCGTTCAACTTTACTCGCCCTGGGCGGCGGCGCCGACCCCGTCGAAATTTTCAAAATGTACCGGGGGCAGGTGCCAACTGTCGATGCCCTGCTCCGGCACTCCGGGCTTAAATCACCCGCCTTGTTGTAGCATGAAATTTGTGCGATGATATTCCATGTATCTACAACCATTAGCATCCCATAGGATGCAGGAGTTTAGGTGTTTAGACTGTCAGGTGTTTAGGTTTGTACAAAAATAACGATTTTGATGCGCAAACCAAGCAATTGCGCCTTTTTACACAAAATACCGTTTGCTTATTGAAACATACGCGCCAGTTGCATTTAACCTAATAGCCTACAGCCTAAAATGCTAACAATCTGGCGTCCTATGGGACGCCACTGATCTACAACATAGGAATAACAGTAAATATGATTCACAAGCTTTTTAAAAAAAAGAACAAATTAATCATAAGGGAACGCTCCAAACACTGCATCTCGCGCGCGGACATCGACCCGGACGCATTGAAAGTGCTCTACCGCCTCGCCAATACGGGCAACACGGCCTACCTTGTTGGCGGCAGCGTGCGCGACCTGCTGCTCGGGCGCAAGCCCAAAGATTTCGACATCAGCACCGATGCCCGTCCCAATCAGATACGCCGCCTTTTCCGTAACTGCTTCCTGATCGGGAAACGTTTCCGTCTGGCACATATCGTGTTCGGTCGCAAGATCGTCGAGACCAGCACTTTCCGTCGCCAGCCGGATAACCGCGACACGGATAACGGTGTCTACCAGGCCGAGGACAATACCTTTGGCACCCCCGAGGAGGATGCCAAAAGGCGTGATTTCACTGTTAACGGGCTTTTTTATGACATCAAGACTTTCAGTGTCATAGATTACGTGGGAGGCTTGGACGATTTAGAACGCAAGACCATGCGCTGCATCGGCGACCCCGACATACGTTTCCGCGAAGATCCGGTCCGCATGATGCGCGCCATAAAGTTCGCGGCACGCCTTGACTTCTCCATTGACCGCCACAGCCAGAAGGCCATTCTTGAACACCATGCCGACATCCTTAACGCTTCAGTGCCACGTGTCTGCGAGGAGGTTTCCCGGTTGTTCACGTACAACTCGGCATGCAATGCCTTTAAACTGCTTTGGGAATATAAGCTGATGCAGGATCTGCTGCCTGACATCCATAAGCACATAGAATGC
Source organism: uncultured Lentisphaeraceae bacterium (assembly GCA_964557205.1). Lineage (GTDB taxonomy): Bacteria > Verrucomicrobiota > Kiritimatiellia > RFP12 > UBA1067 > JAQVQN01. The sequence continues at coordinate 5,479 of CAZKZI010000077.1, read as the reverse complement.
AGCGGCAAACACAAATCCGCTCTGTGGCACTATCTCGCGGCTCTCGACTCCATGCCGTATGATGACGACAGCGTTTCCAACGGCGTGCGTATAGCTGTTCTTCACTATCCGCTGTTTCTTGAACTCCTAAAAAAAGAGGAGGACGCATGCCCTTCAGGCCGTATCAACCGCCAACATGTCGCCCGTCTGTCATTGCACTCGGTCGCGCACAAGTTGCACATCCCTAAAGCCACATTTTTTACCGCTGTGACCCTAATGGATGTGCAAAGGCGTTTTACCGAACCACCAAGAAAAGGGCGGGCGCAACGTTTTGTCACGCACCCGGTTTTTCCAGAAGCCCTGGCCTTCCAGCGCGTTCTAGCAATTGCCGAAAAGTGCGACACGGCCATTCTGAAACAATGGCAGTCTTTTTACGAGCAGGAGACAGCCTCACGACAGTTGCGGCGCATAAACGAACCGCGTGCGGACGAACTTGAGGAAGCCCGGGACGTTGAACCCGAGCCACTGCCGCACCGCCGTCGACGCCGACCACACCGGCGCAAAGGGAGCACTCAACGGGCGTCAGACCGCACCGGACAAGCACGCACACCTCCTGATCCAATAACGGTCACAGAGGTCGCCCCAACGGAATCCGCCAGATAGTCAGCTCAAGCGTATCCGTCCCACCATCCGCATCAGTCCCAACGTGGCCGCAATGCAAACCACGAGCAGGATCACACCCAAAGTCACCCGACCGTACAGCATGTAACCAATGCCGAACAGCGCAGTCCAAACCGCCAGACAGCCGATCATCATGCACAATATCCCGGTCGGCACATCCCAGCCATCTGCAATATTCTCGACTGCGGATTTTTCTTCAATCTTGCGCCACCCCGGACCTCCGGCCCTGATGCGACTGCAGAAACGCTCCAGCACTTCCTGGCGTTCCGGAGGTGTCAGCAACGTCACGGTCAACCAGCCTGCCGTGGTTATGATTATGCCGATGACGAGTTTCCAGGCGCTGTAGTCCATAATGTTGAAAAGCCCCGCGTCCCGCATTGCAGCATAGCATCCGGAGCCTTCCGCCCCCCATTGGAAGAAACAGGCCACTGCGAACGAGATCACCATAGCCGATATCTCGCTCCATGCGTTTATGCGCCACCAGAACCAGCGCAGAATGTAAAGCAGCCCAGTTCCGGCTCCAATCTGCAACAGAATGTCAAACGAATCCTTGGCGTTGCGCATCCAAAGCGCCACCAGCCCCGCCAGAACCAGCAAGGCCAGCATCACCGCGCGTCCGAATGTCACCGAGTGGTGGGCAGAAGCGTCCTTGTTCACGAAACGCAAGTAGAAATCCTGCACGATATACGAAGAACCCCAGTTGAGATGCGTGGCGATGGTTGACATGTAAGCGGCTATCAGCGAGGCGACTATCAGCCCGAGCCATCCCTTGGGCATTTTTGAGATCATACCGGGATAAGCGATGTCGTTGCGCAGAAACTGATCGTCAACATTCGGAAAAGCCCGGGCCAAACTTCCCACACCCGCCGCCTCTGCCTTTGCCTGGCGCACTTGCAGGCGTACATCATCAGGCATCTTGGCTTTGGCTGTAGTGTATTGGCTGACCAGCGCCGGGTTGGAGTCTAGCCATTCCCGCGCCGTGTCACGCTCGATAGCAGGGGTAACCGGAAACTGCACCAAAGAGACCAACGCGACAATGATCCAAGGCCAAGGGCGCATGGCATAATGCAGGAAGTTGAACAGCAATGTCGCACCCACCGCGTTCTTTTCATCTTTGGCCGAGAGCATGCGTTGCGCAATATACCCGCCACCGCCCGGCTCGGCGCCGGGATACCACACATTCCACCACTGTACCGCGACCGGAAGTATCAGAACCGTCATCAAGGCCGACACCCCCCCTGCCCCTGACGGGAACAAGGCCATTTTGGCAGACACATCACCGTTGGCAAAAAGCTCGCGCAGCGTCGTGATCCCGCCTATGTCCGCCGATTTCACAGCATAGATAGCGGCGAAAAAAGCACCGGTCATGGCGACCGAATATTGATAAAAGTCCGCCCAGATCGAACCTGTCAGACCGCCGAGCGTGGCATATATCGCTACGCCGATCGAGGCATACACCAGCGTGGCGACCGGCGAAAGGCCGAACATGACCTGCCCGATCTTGATTGCTGCCAGCGAAACCGTCGCCATGATCATTACGTTGAAGAAAACTCCCAGATAAAGTGCGCGGAAACCGCGCAGCACTGCGGCCGGACGACCGCTGTAGCGTATCTCGTAGAACCCGAGGTCTGTGTCCAAGGCCGAACGCCTCCACAGTTTAGCGTAAACGAATACCGTCAGCATGCCGGTCAAAAGAAAGGCCCACCACGCCCAGTTGCCCGCCACACCCTGGGTGCGGACAATGTCAGTGACCAGATTGGGGGTGTCGCACGAAAACGTGCAGGCCACCATCGAGACACCCAGCAGCCACCATGGCATTGAGCGCCCCGAAAGGAAAAAATCAGAGGCGCTCTTGCTGGATCGCCGCGCCGCAGCCGACCCCACCACCACAACCGACAGCAGGAAGCCCACGATTATCACTATGTCTACCCATGAAATCTTTAACATTTAGACACCTTTCCACTTATGCCACTTCTCAAAGCCTTTCTAAAAACTATTGTTGCTATTTTTGCAAAAAACCGCCGCCAAGGCAACCTAAGGTGCGATTTATAGCATTTGACTCTTTTACTCCGCAGGATGTCTTGTTATAGTACAAGACATTGACCAGAAGGCAGACAGCAGGACGCAACAAAACGCAAATCATTTTAGCCGTCCGCCGTGCCTTAAAACACCGGCCGCGTACAAAAGGGATAAATCTATGAATCGTCAGTTGACACGTCGGGACATGTTGAAGTCATCCGTTGCCGCCGCTGCTACCTTGGCAGCGCCCAAATCTGTTGACGCGGCCACGCGCAGACGCGCCGTGGGCGCAAACGACCGCATCCGCATCGGAGTCATCGGTTGCGGAGGACGGGGACGCAACGCCCACATGAAAGGGCTGTACAACCACCTTGAGGCGACCAATTTCGAAGTCGTGGCCTTGGCCGACCCCTGGCGCGTATCGCGCGAGAGCGCCAACGCTATGGTCAAGGAGTGGTTCGGACGTGATGCCAAACAATGCGTGTCTTACAGAGAACTGCTGGAACTCAAAGATATCGACGCCGTCACGATCGCCTCGTGTGACGTTCACCACACCGCGCATCTAGAAGCCGCAGCCAAAGCAGGCAAGCACATATATGTCGAGAAGCCGCTGGCTGTGGAGTTCGAGGATCTCGTGCGCGCGGTCGATGCCGTCAAAGAGGCCGGCACGGTCGTGCAGGTCGGCACGCAGATCCGCAGCCTGCCTTCTATCGTCGGTGCTCGCGATCTTTGCCGCACCGGTATCTTCGGCCGTTTCTCCCGCTTCGAGGAGTGCCGCAACGCTGAAAGCCCTTACTGGTACCATTATCTCAAAGATGTCCGAGAGGAAGACGTGGACTGGAAGGAATTCCTGCACGGTCTGCCCATGCGGCCGTTCCGTTCGGACATTTATTCCGGATGGTACGGGCACTACGAGTTTTCGCGTGGCCCGATACCCAATCTGGGCGCGCATTTCATCGATCTCGTGCATTTTATCACCGGCGCGAGTTTTCCACAGTCTTGCGTATGCCTGGGACATATCAATGAGACCTGGAAGGATGAGCATAACTTCACGGCGCCGAACTGCATACAGGCGACGTGGATATATCCTGAAGGTTTCTTGGTAAGCTCATCAAACAATCTTGCCAACCGCTCGGGATGCATCCGTAAGCTGTACGGCGACAAGGGTTCGCTCGACATCTCCAACTGGAACAAGCCCACCTATGATTGTGAAGGAGCGCCGCGACGCGACGGCAGCATCCGCGGCAAGAACGAGGTCAAGCCCACAGAGCATCCGGATCACTATCTTAACTGGCTGCAGTGTATGCGCAGCGGTCAAACTCCCAACGCCTCGATCGATGCCGGCTACCAGCACGCAGTGGCCGTGATAATGGCCATGAAATCCTTCGAGACCGGGCGCAAGACTGTTTACGACCCTGTCAAACGCACTATCAAGACCGTCTAAAAGATAGTCGTAAACGCAACTGAATTCCTACCCTAGCCGCACGCGGGGGTCCAGCCAGCCGTAGCACAGGTCGGCCAACAGGTTGACCGCCTGATACAGCAGGGCCCCCAGCAGCACCACGGCGCGAACGACCGCCATGTCCGAGGAATGGATGGCATTCAGGCTGACGTTGCCCAACCCGGGTATGCCGAAAAAACTCTCTAGCAGAAGACTGCCGGTGAAAAGGAACGGGATGGAAAGACTGACGTAGGTTACAATCGGGATCAGGCTGTTCCGCAAAACGTGACGCACCATGATGCGGCTGCCGCCCAAACCCTTGGCCTGCGCGGTCCGCACATACGGCTTGTAAACCTCGTCCAGAATCGCCGCCCTGTAGAAACGCACGTCTCGACCAAGTCCGCTCACGATGCCGATCATGACCGGCAGCACCATATAAGCTGCCGATTCAAACCCCCATACGGGAAACAGCCTTAGCTTGAATGCCAGCAAAAACTGTCCCGCCAAAACCCATACGACATAGTTGACGCTCATCAATATTGTCGAGCCCACCAGGATTAGTCTGTCCACGACACCACCCCTCCAGGCCGCACACAGCATTCCCAACATGACACCCAGGACAGTGCCACCGACCAGAATCGGTACGGTAAGTGCAAGTGACGGGCCAGCTCCCTCACGCAAGATGCGCGCGACAGGCTGGTTGTGTTCTGCCGAATAACCCAGGTCTCCCCTGAAAAGTGCCCTGACATAATTGAAGAATTGCGAGTCCAGCAATCCGTTGTTTTGTTTTTCCAGCCGTAATTTACCGTCGTCGACAGTAACCGCGCCAAGCGTCACGGCCTTCCATCCCTCACGCACAGCAAATGTCAGCGGAGCTGTGCCGTCGACCAAAACCTCTTCCGCCTCACCAGTGACAGCCTCTCGTAATCCGAGCAACAATCTGGCGACGTTGAGCCGGTATGAACCAGGAGGCAAAGCATACAGCAAAGGCACATCACAAAGTTCTGCCTCAGTCCTTTTAATAAGCTTATCGTCAGGGGTTATGCCCACAGCCCTGACGGCAGCCCAGCGGCCGAAGAAAAGCGGTTTGTCGTAACCGTGGCGCGCGTCAAATATTGCCAGCGCCTCAGCCGAAGCGTTTTTTCCGAGCACCACTTCCGCGGGAGAGCCGCCGACGACATGAAACAACAGGAAAGTTAAAACCAACACCCCTAAGGTCGCAGGCAACATTTCCAGCAAACGTTTAAATATGTAACGCGCCATAACTGTGGGACATATAATAACCCAATTTCAGCGCTCATGAAAAGCGCTTTACCTTAATACTAGACCCAGCGTGTTGAAAAAAACCAAAACTTTGGT
>CAZKZI010000076.1:0-15020 GCA_964557205.1 uncultured Lentisphaeraceae bacterium | reverse complement strand
GAGATCGACGCCACATTGGACGTCGAGTGGCTCTGAATCGCCCCGGCCGCGGCAATCACGTTTGCCGACGCCAGCGTCCAGCCGCAGCGCCATCCGGTCATGGCGTACGCCTTGGAGACCGACCCGCACACGACCGCGAGATCCCGGCACGTCCGGTGAAGAACAGCCGGCAGGTTGTGCGGCACGTGGTCGTAGATCAGTTTCTCATAGCACAAATCGACGACCACCCAGAGGCCCCGCCGGGCGGCCGCCTCGCCGATGGCCGCGAACGACTCGCACTTCGGGTACAGGCGGCGGATCAGGCCGTTCGTGTTCTCGTTCGTCCCCCGCTCCCAAGAATGGTACGGGCGGGCGAAGAACACGTCCGACATCAAAGCCGCCGCGATCTCGGCGTGGCGGGCGAATTCCTTGCCGTTGTCGAACGTGATGCCCGTGCAGGCCACGCCGACGGCGGCGAGCAGCCTGATGATGACGGACTTGACCTCGCCGGCCTCCTTGGTGGCCGACCAGCCCACCAGCGTGTAGCGCGTCACCCGCTCCACCAGCGTCACCAGGTAGCCCGTCGCGTTCGCCCCGACCACCAGGTCGCCCTCCCAGTGACCGACCGTGACACGCAGCTCGACTTCGGGCGGGCGCGTCTCGATCCCCCGCCTCCCCGGGATCACGCCGCGCCCGCGCCCCTCCTGCCGCGGGCAGCGGCGCTTGCGCTTGCGCTTCGCGCGCGGGAGCCGCTTCCACAGGTCGCCGCCGGCCTTGGCGTCCGCGTACACGTGCTTGTAGATCGTCTCCTTGCACACGTGCGGACGCCCTTCTAGTTCGGCCCGTCCGCAGATGATCTCCGGCGTCCAGCCCTTTCTGAGCTTCTCTTCCGCATCCAGCCTCACCTCTTCGGTGAACCGCCTCGGCCCCGGGCGCGCCGCGCGCTCCTCGGCTTTCCTGTGCGCCTGTTGGTGCCGGTAGCCTTTCTGGCCCTTGTTCCGCCTCACCTCCCGGCTCACGGTGCCCTTGTCCCGGCCGATGATCCGGGCGATCTCGTTGTTGCCGTTTCCGGCTTGCCGCAGCACGTAAATCTGGCTACGCTCTATCTCGGTCACGCGCGTGTAAGACACTTAGTCTCCTTCCTTGCTTATCACAAGAAGGAAGTGTACTTCACCGCGTGGCCGTTTTCAAAACTTCAGGTGTTGCACTGGCCGGTCGCGCGCGCGCTGTTTAAATGCTCATTTAAAAACCTTAATCATAATCTTAAACTGTGTATCATGTTCAATCCTGTTCCGCCACGATGACATTGCTTCCAATACCATTCAGCGTCTTGGCGGAAATCGTCACCTCCGCAGCTCGGAGGCCCACGCGCTGGGTCAACCCTCCCTGATAGACCTTCACCTCTTCCGGCGCGGAGCTAGACCACACTATATTCAGGTCGGAGAGATCGATCCATTTTTCGCCGACGCGCCCAGATGCGCGAAGGCGGGTGGTCTCATGTAGACCAAGCGCACGAATGTCGCCAGGGGTGGCAGTCTCCTCTTCGATTTTCAGCTCCTCAACCCTGGCCAAATCCTCCTTCACGAAGATCACCTGGGTCAGCGATTCAGGAGGCAAGTCCAGTGTCACCCGCCCTGCTTCCACCGGCCATTGCGACACCGCCTCATCGCGTCTTCTCAGCGAGGTCTCGCGCACCACGGCTGTCATATAACGCTCTTTCAGCGGAGCAAGATCGAAGCCCACGGCCCTCACGGTCACGGGTTCCGGATTTTCCGCCAGCACGATCAGCCGTTCTTCCGTCCGAACCGCCAGCGTGCGCAATTCCGTGCCCCCGCCGCCGTGCGCGTAGTACTTGTTCAGTTCTAGCGACGGATACACGTTGCATCGATTCACCGGATCGCTCACCGCCCCGACCCCGCGGATCGCTTCCCCCAGTTCGAAAACCTCATAACTCGGCTGTTCACTCCTCGTGCCAGGCACGCAACGGGCGGCCATTTTCAGCATATGATAGGCTGGCGTGGCGAAACGCAGTTGCAGAACCTCAAACGAGGGAGGCTGTACATCTTTGCCCTTGCGAAGCGCCTGATCCTGTCCGGTCCAGTCCACAAGATTCATGTCGCCGTACACTAGGCTCTTGAAGTTCCGGTGGGTGGCCGGAAACTGGAACTGGTAGAGCAGCGCCGCCTCCAGACCGGGGTCGCCGGGCCGAGCACACTGGAGTGTAGCCATCAAAAGCCCCGCCACCTGAAGGGAGGGCCGCATGCTGAAGAGCGACTCCTCCGGCGGCATCGGCCCGCCTACTCGGTTGAACTCGGTCATGATGGCGCGTTTTCCGGACTGGCGTGCGCAGGTGAGCACGCGCGAGAGCTTGCGCGCGAATAGATCCCGGTCTGGCTCGTAGAGGTGGGCGTCGAGAAAGTCCGCGTACGGCTCCACACATGACCAGTATTCCTCCCAGTTCATGTAACAGGCCGGCCCGGACAGGCACAGCGTGGCGGCCACCTTGGTGTCCTTCAACCGCGCCCGCACGTCCTCCAAGGCCAGCCGCGTTATCCGGGCCAACACGCCGACCTGCCGGATGGTCTTCTCGTCACTCGGCGGTTCGTTCAGCATCATGAAGTGCGTCACGCCGTACTTCGTGGCGTAGCGCCAAAAGCAGGCGAAATAGTATTCATACGCCGAAGCCGCCGCGCCCCAGTCGATGCTGCTGTCCGGCGGCACAACCCCGTCGTCCCATTTCGTCAGCAGCGGGCGCTCGAAGTTCTTCGGCGCATAGGCCATCGAAAGGATCGGCTTAACCTTGATCGCGTTCAGCTTCCCGATGATGAGATCCGGCGTACCCAACCAGGGGACTTCCTCGGTGAACCGGTATTGCGCCCAAGGCGTGTTGCGCTCGGGATCATTCAGCAGGCGTACCCGAAAGACATCAAATTCATCGCGCGTACGCAGAGTGGAATACGCTGTTTCCGCTGGCGGCACCGTTTTGCGTAAGTTTGTGTCCGGATGCCCAACCCGCACCATACCGACGCCCGAATCAGCCAGCCAGTCCCACACGTTCGCACGTTCGGCATCCTGCATGACCTCCACATTCACGCCCAGATATTTGGACGTCTTGGCAACAGGCCGCGGATCAATACGATAGACGCACGAAGCAGCTTCCGGCGGATCGGCCTGAATCTCCAATGCGCCAACCCACAGAACAGCCAACACAGCAAAGCCCATATTTCTAATTCTCATTCGCATCATCTCCTTATACGGCTCACTCCTGCTGTACCCTGCAAAGCTTCATCGGACCCATCAAGCCGCACAGATTGAATGGTCGCGGAACCAAGCATGTCTACCTCGATGAGCAGCAAGGAGAGCAAAAAGGACAGACCCAAGAGGACACATTTCATTGGTTCTTTATATCCTTTGACGTGGCCAGCGCAATGACGCGACCTTGATCACCAACCGCGCAGTAGAAATGATAGACCACGCCGCCGTGTTTGACCACCCAGGGCTTGTGGGCGTATTGTTTGTCCCAGGGCTCGGAGGACTCGGTCAGATGGGGGCCGTTCCACTTGGTCCAGTGAACCAGATCGGTCGAACAGGCAAAAGTGTCGAACGCACCCGGTTTCCAATACGCTCCGAAGTAGAACATCACCCAGAGATCGCCTATGCGTACAATTTGCGGGTCACCACTGATGCCGTGGTGCTTGTCTTCGCCATTGGCGACCACCGGTCCCGTGCCATAGCGCTTCCAGTGAATCATGTCATCTGATACGGCCATGCCGATCTTTTCGTAGCCGCTTTTGATTTTTCCGTTGTAATACATCACGAACGGTGACCCGAGCGTCTTGGCTTTGTCCCAGATGATGTTGCTCTTGTAGAGCGTCTGCTGCTCGAATCCGCGCACGTCAGGCTGATCCCGGTGCAGCACGGGGTTTTCCGCGATGGGGGTCCATTCTCGTACTTCGGTAGGCGTTTTGGTCCAGACGATGCCAATGGCCAGTGGATCAGGCTCATAGCCCTGGTTTGCTCCGCCGATGTAGGACAGCCAATACTTGCCATCGAAGGTTTGCAGTTCGCTGGTGCCGCCCCAGGTCGGATCACACAGCGCGATGCCGCCGGACACCTGCCAACGATCCCAGCCATCAGGACGGAAGCTCATGATCTTTCCCAGCTTCTCCCAGTGCAACAGATCGGCACTGCGGGCTAGAAAAGTCTCGTAACCAACGCCTTTGGTGATGCCGACATAGACCATATACCACTGACCATCCTTCCGGAAGACGCTTGGGGAATCGACCAACTGATCCGTTTCTCCGCGAATCACCACACCATATTTGAAGGGTGTTTTGACCTCGTCATAAACTTGCCGCATCCGTTCCAGGGGGAGATCAGTAGCACCTTTGCCAGCATCAAAACCAGCGGGGCCATTTACATGCGATTTGCCATTTACATGCCATTTGAGAAGGCCGCCGGAAAATCCAGACTGCAACTCAACTTCGATGCGAAGCGCCCGAGTTTTGATCGGCGCAAAGGATATGGAATTGAATTGATCCGTAGTTGCACTGGCGGTGGCATTGCTCGACACGGGTTTCCATGTGCTACCATCCTGATAGAGCAACCGCCAAGATTTGGGGATGCGGCATTGGCCCGTGCCGGTGTCGTCAAACCAGTAAACCTGGACACTGGAAACTTCCTTCGGCTGTGAAAAATCGTATTGCACCCATTCCGTACCGCCCTTGTGATCCCACCAGGTAAACCTCGGCATGTTGGTGTCATTTGAAGCGGCTGGCACCTGGTCGTCACCGAGGGCGTCGTAGACTGTGTTGATGTGTGATGCGCTTGCTTTGATGCTCGTGGAAGCACCTTGGTCGTCCTTCCGTTGAACAGGGATGGAATCAGCGGCGTGGAGCGCGGTTGGCAGAGCCAGCAGCAGGGCTGCGAGGCCGGCAAGCAGGGTGTGTTTCATGGTGTGTTTCATGGTGTGTTTCATGGTGTGTTTCATTTTCTCTGTGTTTTACTTGACGTAAGCGTGGACTGAAATTGATAGGTTCCCGAAGCTACCTCATAAACTGCGGCGTTGTTTTCCATGCGCAGGAATTTTACGCCTTTGGCCTCGACAACCGGATTGCCGGATTCGGTCACTGAAGCATCGTCTTTCGACGGCACAAACACGGTTGCCATGGTGTTAGGCGGAATGGTGATGTTCATGGTCAGTTTCTGCCCCTCGCGCTTCCAGTTGCTAACAATTTGGCCGTAAGGCGAATCGTAACTGCACTCCACCCACTTCAAATCACCGACAATTTGCGGCTTGATACTCATTTTCTTAAAGCCGGGGCCTGACGGATCAACTGTCAGACCACCAAGGCCACGATACATCCATTCTTCGATATGACCCAACATACAGTGATTCAGCGACGATTTGGGGTTCGCATCCCACGCCTCGGCGAGTGTGGTCATCCCTTTCTTAAGTTGGCAGACATAACCCGAAACATCATCACGTACAAGCATGTTGTAGAGCACGTCGCCTTGACCACCATCAGAAAGTGCCAGCATGAGATAATTGAAACCCACATCCCCAGCTTTGATCCGGTATCCGTCAGCTCGGATCTGTGCCACCAGTCCTGCCAATACCGCGATACGCCGGTCTTCCGGCACAAGCCCAAGCACCAGCGGCATGGAGTTTGCCGTCTGACTATAGCGATCGTACTGATTCTTCTCGGCGTTGAAGAATTTGCGATTAAAAGCGTCTTTCACCGCCTGTGCCTGAACCTCGAACTGACGGGCTTCATCGGTCTTGCCCAGAAGTGCGGCGGCGTTCTTTAAAACCAGCAGATCCTGATAGTAAACAGCCGTTGCGGTAACGCCGCCCGACGTCTGACCCCACGGCATATCATACCAATCTCCAAGACCATGGGCTACGATGTGATCGGTTGATTTACTCTTCAGATAATCCACATATCGCTTCATGCCTTCATAATGACGCTCCAGCAAGGTGCGGTCACCATACATCTCATAGACTTTCCACGGGGCAATCACATACGCACTTCCCCATTCGGGTGAATCGCGGAAACCGTCTTTGAATTCAACATATTCAGGTGCTATATCGGGCACCATGCCGTTTTCAAGCTGAGCTTCACTCATGTCATTGACAATTTTGGCGTAAAACGTCGGGGCGTCAAAATTATACATCACACAACCAGCCAGCAGATGGGCACATTCCAACCAGCCAAGCTTTTCGCGATGCGGACAGTCGGTAAGCACGCTTTGCAAATTGCTTTTTAAAGCCGCAACGATGATGTCGTGGATGCGATTCACCAACTCGTTGGAACACTTGAATTTGCCGACTTCCCTCGCGGAAGAGTGTACAAATTGTGACTTCAACTCGATGATCTGCGGTGCAGGGTTTCCGTCATGTCCCGAAGTTTCCACCTGAAGGTAGCGCGATCCGTAATAAAAGAAACGCGGCGACCAGATCTCTGGCTCGCCACCCTTCAGCGTGTAGGTGTAATAAGTCGGTCCACCGGAACTGACTTGCGAAACCAGGCCATCATCGTGGAGCCATTCGCCGGGTGTCATTTTGATGATGGCGCCTGCTGTTCCCTTCACCGTCAACTTTGGCATCGAAGAACAATTCTGACCGAAATCGTAAACGCGTACGCCAGACTTAGGCTCTTTGATGGTCACCGGCTTGTACTCCTGCATCACCTTGATCGGCGGTGCTACCTGCGAGGAGAGTTTGCCGCTAGGTCCGTCTACGGCAAGTACCGGCTTGAAGGCGCTGGCATTGAACCCCGCCTTGTCCCAGCCTGGCATCTCCTTGCGCGCATCATAATCCTCTCCGCCATAAATGCAGGTGAAGACTACGGGGCTTGGAGCCCACGTCCACGACTCGTCAGTAACGACCTGCGTCGAAGTCCCGTCAGCGTACTCGACATGGAGCTGCAGAATAACCTTGGGCGGACCAAATGTTCCCGTGAACTTTGTGTACCGCCCGCCCACCACATTGTACATGCCATTGCCCAGCATCACACCGATTGCATTACTTCCCTGAACCAGTTGAGCCGTGACATCATAAGCAGAGTAAAGACAGGTCTTCCGGTAATTGGTCCAGCCGGGTTCGAGTACATGGTCGCCGACTTTCTGACCATTCAAGCTGAGTTCGTAGAAGCCGAGGCCGCAGATATAGACCACCGCACGTTTAATTACCTTATCCAGCGCGAACTCTTTGCGGAGCTGTATGCTTGCAGAGGGCTTTAAGTCCACCGCATCACCTTTGGGCGGTTCCCTATTCTGAGGCGAAAACCGGTGACCGTCTGTCAGGCTCGCCTTGGCCCAACCCCAGTTTTCAACACTGTCCTTCGCAGTCACTGCCGCCTTCAATGCCGTGTTCTTGCCAGCAGAGATGACCTCCATTTGCGCCAACGCAAAACAGAAGGGGTTGCTGCCGCTCTGCCGGTTCCAGAGTTTCGTCGCCGTCACGCGGACATAACGAGCCAGGATGCCACCCGCATCAAACGGCACCGCAACACGCCCGGGATTAGCATAGTCGGCAGCCGTGTGATCAGCAATCATCTTGACCGTCTTGAAATCCACATCATCAGACGCTTCAACACGGAAGCGAAGCGGAAAGCCAAAACCTTTGCCCGGATTCCCTTCATCACCATGCTTCAAGGCATGCAAAACAACCCGTTCGATTGGAACGCTCACACCCAGATCAACCTGTACCCACTTCTCTTCCTTCTCGCTGGCCGCCTCTGCTGCATGGTAGCCAACTCCACCGCCCTTAGATAACGGCTGATCGTACTTGGCCACTGCGCCAATCCATTTGGCGTTCCAACTGGCCTGATCCATGAGCCCCATCGTCCATGCTTCGGGCTTGCTCCATTTGCCACCTTCGGGCTTTCCAAGTTTCGAGTTCTTGTCCGCCGTAGCTTTAGCGAAGGAGGATCGAGTTTCAAGTTTCGCTGTCCACACGCGCACCTTCCAGAAACACTGCATGCGCGATGCGAGGGGTTTGCCCGCATACTCAATCTGATTCTGCTGGTCCGACACCACTTTCCCGCTATCCCACAGATCGCCTTTGTCCTTCTTCAGCAATTTTTCCGAACTTGCCACCAGCACCTGGTACGCCGTCTGTTTCAGACCTCTGACCTCCGACTTCCGATCTCCGACCTCGATCTTCCAGCTCAGGCACGGCTTTGTTGAGTCAACGCCAAGGGGGTTCACCCGGTATTCACAGCGCAAATTTTTAACTTCAGCGGCCTGAGCCGCCGTGGCCGTCAGTAGAACGGCGAGGAGTGTGAGGAGATGTTTCATAGTTACTTTTCTTTCCTGTCAAAGAATTCCTTAAATGAGATGTCCTGATTCGCCTTCCGTACGGGTTGCGCTTTGAAAACAACGTCTAGTGTCTCGCTTGACAGCGCATCTCGCGGCGCCGGGCTTGATGCGGCATATTGCAATAGGCTGTGCAGCAACTGACGCGCGACCGGGCTCTCCTGCTTGTGCAGCAGATCCAATGTGCAGATAAGGAGGCGTCCGCTTCCGACACGCGCTTCAAAGAGCACGCCCAATTTATGATTACGCTCGAAATTATCGATGACCTGCACAACCGGCAGGTATCCGGCAGGCGTTGAGTCGAGGATCATTGCACGGCTGTCTGTCACCAGATCCCACCACTGCCATTCGCTGAAGGAAGCAGTCGGGAAGGCCGCCAGCGCAGGATGCTTGGCATCGATCAGCAAGCCCATCGTTCCCGGCGCAAGCGGCTTCTTGCCTCCCTCGCAGATGCTGCGGAACATCGGGTAGCACCAGAAGTCAGGCGTGTAGAATCCCTCGACTCCTGATACGGTATTTGTGGCAGACAACAGCAATACGGTCTTCCCCTCGGCCAGCATGGCCTTGGTTCCTTCGTCCCATTGTTCGCAGACTGTGACAGACGCCGGTACGCGAGTATCGATCTTGTCGGGATAGAGCCAGAGCGGATAATCGTTACGGATGGTTGTATCCCCCAAGGAAAGACTCAGTTCATAACGGGCCGGGGCTGGCAATTGCGCGAGCGGGATGTTAATAGACCCCGCTGCCACCAGTGTGCCCTGAGAATAGTCCTTCACGGGCAGAGTGCCATGAGCCACGCTTTTTTTCTGTGCATCCATCAAGGCCCAATTGAGCGCCGCGGACGACAGCTCCTTCGGCCCGTATTGCGCCACCTCGATCTTCGCTGTAAAGGTCTGCGCGGTTGTCCACGTATAGCTCTCCATCCGAGCCAGCGGCACAACAGGTCTGCAGAAGCGCCGCCACGCTTCCGGCGTGATCAGCCCCTTGCTCTCCATGAAGGCGTCGAGGATGCCGACCAGCGCAGTGCCCTGTCCTGGAAAATCCTGCAAGTCAAGCAACTGGAAGCCTCCAAAGCCCGGCGTGCGCAAGCACGCTTCAATCTCTTCACGGTAGCATTGCACCACAAGCGCGCCCGAGGCTGCCACAAAGGCATCGGCCTGATCCAGCATACCCGCGGCTTCCAGACGTTGACGGAACGTGATAAAATTCCATGGCTTTTGCACACCGCTGTATTTCTGGATCTCGCGGAAGTTCGGAAAGACCTCAAACTGGCCGACTTCATGTCCGAGCACCGGAACCGGCACACCAACAATCGCATTGCGGTAATCGTATGTTGTAGACGGACGCAGTTGCTGAATGTGTCCGAGCGGTTTGTCCGCATGCGAGAACGAACCGCGCACCGCATGCGCCGCCGAATCCTTACTTGTGCGGGCTGTCGTCCAATAATCGTCGCCCGTTGCAAGCGTCGGACATCCGAACTCGTTGTTAGACCCCTGAGCATAGAGCCGTGTAGGATCGAACGCGCGTAACTCCGCGACCGCTTTTGCTCGGAGGTCGCGGCCATCCCAGATTTCATTCCCCAACGCAAACATCACGAACGACGGGTGGTTGCCGTAAGTACTCAGAATACGTTTTCCTTCGGCCATATTATACTCGGCCGCAGCCCCTTCAGAATAGGCGCCGCCAAAATTGTACAGCTCAGGCTGCAGGTAGATGCCGACGCGATCCGCAGCCTGAAACGCGGCTTCTGGCGGCGTGCAGGTGTGAAAACGATAGTGGTTAATACCATACGATTTGGCAACCGACAACACGCGCGTCCATTCAGCGACATCCATGGACGCATAGCCTGTCAGCGGAAAAGCCATGGCATCGTGCTTGCCGCGCAAGAGCACGGCACGTCCGTTAATCGTGAACTGGCTTCCGCGCGTCGCGAACTCCCTTAATCCGAACTCGCTCTGGCTCGTATGACAGAAGCGTTCTCCATCCGCAAGATCCGTCTCCAACACCGCTGTCAGACGGTAAAGCGCGGGCTGAAATTCGTCCCACAAGGGCGCGTTAGCTCCCAGAGAAAGGGTAACCGTCACCTCCGTGTCATTCATGCCCACCGCTACCGGCTGCGTGACGGACATGGGTGGCAGACTTTCGGTCATCGACACGTTGAACAGCGAGGCTGTGAGCGTGATCTTGCCCTTCTGTGGCTTGTTGGTGGCGTTACGGACGAACAGCGTAACCTGCGCCGTGCGTTGCGTCACGTCCGGCACCACGCGCAGCCGCGATATCCAGACAGGATCATGCGCAGCAAGATGCAGGTCGCCGAGCAAACCGTTCCACTTCGTCTGCACGCTCGTGGTGACCATGTGGCCGCCACTGGCCGGGAGCTTCGCGTTGCTGTCCACGCGCACCGTCAGCCGGTGCTGTCCAGCTGTGAGCGAGGGAAGCGGATAGACCTGCGCGACACCCAACGCATTGTTTGTGCCGATACAGAGATCATCCAACCAGACACACGTGACCTTACTGCGCTCAAGAAAAAGTTCTCCAAGCCTGCCCTTCCACTCCGTCGGAATGTCGATCGTCCGCTGATACCATGCGACACCTTCATACGGATATTCGGAGCTTAATTCCGAAACGTTCGCCTGCGGTTCAACGCGCGGCCCTTTTCGATTTTCCGCCAGGGTACCCGGCAACGTGATGGCATCCGAAAGCTCGCGGGTAAACCATTTTTCCGTTTCGCCGACTCCGTTCGGATCCAATTCAAAGCGCCACGTGCCGGCGAGAGAAAGAGTATTTGTTGCAAGAGTCTGTCCTGCCATGAGCAGCCATCCCATACCGATCATACAAAACACGTTTAATTTCATAGTCCTTTTCCTGTCCGCTTACTTTAGCACTTCCCTGGCTCAACCTAGCGTCAAGCGAAGCCGGCTCGCACGTGAGAACTTCCCCTCCCCGTCCAAACCGCCTCTGTCTATTCACTGATCGACACGTTGTCGCTCTCCGTGATGTCGAAGCGCTTGTCCTTCGCGCCCTCCTTGGCCGGATATGCCACGCTCGTTTCGACGCGGTTGCTGCGGATGGTCAGGCCGTCCACCGAATACATCTGCACAAACGAGCCATGTCCGAAGGTGAGAAAGAGATTGTCCTCGATCACGATGTTGCGGTTGTAGCGGCTGGTTGCCCGGCACTCCTTCTCGATGCCCGCGCCGACCTCGATGGTCGCCTTGCCCCAGACGCCGAAGTTACAGTTGTCGAAGGTGTTCTTGCGAATCACCAGGTCGCGCACACCGGCCTGCTCGTACCAGAAGCGTCCGTCGCCCTCCAGCAGGATCGCTGCGCCAGGTGTGTGGAAGACGTTGTCCTCGATCACCATCTTCGCCCGGGAACCGAGCAGGATGCCGCGGGCGCGGTTGTTGCGGATCACGCAGTGATGAATCCACGTCTCGGGATAACCGTCTGCGCTCGCCACCACATCGCCGACGATGCTCTCAGCCGGCAACGGCTGGGTCAGCGTGACGTGGGTAAACTCCTTATTCACTCGTTCAACCGACTTCACGATTGCCTCGCCATAAGTGACAAGGCTCGGACCATGCACCAGTTCGAGTTTCATGCCCGGCACGATGAAATCAAACCCGTGCTGTTGTGGATGGATCAGTTGCACCTCGATCAGATCCGGCGCGAGCAGACGCGCCACGCGGGCATAGATGCCATGAATATTGGTCGCATCGTCTTTCTGGTTCTCGAAGACACAATTGCTCAAGGTGATTTTCCCGGAACAGTTCACAAAGTGCGTCGCATCGGCCGTGATGCTGACGATCCGCTCGCTGTTCGGCGCAGGGGTGACCTTCACCTGGTCCACGGTGATATCCCGGCTGCGCTGGGCAATCACACCCATGCCGCCGCAATGATAGAGGTTCACCTGGCTCACCGTCACGTTTGCGCTATCGCTGATCACGATACCCGGACAGTCCCGGTGGCTTGGACCAAAGACCATGATGTTGCCGACGGTTCCCGTCAGGTTCGGCAGTGTAATAAGTACCTTCCGCTGGCCGAGATCCTGAGCCGTGACCCCGCCCTTCACCCAGTAGTCCCACACCATGTAGGCGGTCTCGCGCTTCTGCGCGTCGAACTCCAGCAGGCCGCCATACGGGTAAAGGAGTTCCGACCCTTTGACTGTGGTCTGCGGCTCCTGACTCTTCTTGCCGTCTGTGAAGACCAGAATGCCGTTGCGGACTTCGTGCGGGAACGCTTCCGAGAAGCCGACGGTCAGTCCGTTGGTATGGACCTCCAGGATCTTGCCCTCGCTGTGGAAGGTGCGCGTCCAGTCCATCGAGAAGTTCTTGAGCGCAATGTCTTTCGCGTGGCCCAGCGCGAACGGAGTAATCCAGCCCCGGAACATGAAGAGTGCGCCCTGCCCATCGATCTCCAGTCCCTCACTCTTCTCCAGCGGGAAGGCGATGCGCTTAAGCCCCTCGTCGTTGTTGCTGACGAAGAGATAGCGCTCCGGCGCGCGATCCGGATAGAAATCATACTGACCCGGGCCGAAAACTAGCCGCGACGGCGCGCCCTTACACGCTTTCAGCGCCGCCTGCACTGCGGGCGTGTCATCCAGCCCGTCGTTGCTCGCCGCGCCGTAATCCGCCGCGCGGATTATCCGCACGTCAGCAGCATACACGCACAGAAACGGGACACAACAAGCAAAGACCGCCCCCACCCCATAGCGCACGATTCGATTTCCCATCAACTCCCCCTAAAACCGTATTGGCGCACTGAGAAAATATCACCGGTAGAGTAGAGGTGCCCGCTCGCGCGGGCACCCCCCTCGTCAAACCGGACGTGCAGATTTCCCGCATCCGGCTTTCCATGGAAAACTGTGTTTCACAGGAGGCGTTCACAGGGTAATTAATCCCAGTTTGTTCAGGTGCTGATAATAGGTCTGTCCGTCTGGCAGCTTATACGGTCGCTGGCTTCGGCGCTCCAGATGCTTGGTCAGGCGTTGGCGGACATAATGGTTTATGCCTCGAAACGCGTTTCGCGGATACCCGTAGGCGTAATAGTTCGCCCATCCCTTCAGATGGCGATTGATCCGTGCTATCAGCTCGGGCACCGGGGTGAAACACTGCCGCTTGTCCGTCATGTCCCGTATCTTCGCCCGCTCGCGCTTGAGCGACTTGGGCGACGGGAAAACATTCAGATACTTCCCTGAATGTCCCCGCAAGTCCCGGTCATATCTCAGACTGTACCCCAGAAAGTCGAGCCTCTGCCCTTCCTCCCGGAGGTTGACACAGCGCGTCTTTTCCCTGTTTATCCGCAGCCCCATCCACCCTTCCAGCTTTTCCTCGACAAACGCCTTAAGCGGCTCCGAGAGGTCGCGGGCCAGGATGACAAAGTCGTCCGCGTACCGCACCAGACCGGCGCCGACGCGCCCCCGTCCGAGTTCCCGCAACAGCACAACCTCGAACCAGTGAAGGTAGAGATTGGCCAGCAGGGGCGAGATTACGCCGCCCTGCGGGGTTCCCTTGTCGTTCCGCGTCATTTTGTTGCCTTTCCCGTTCTCCGCAGGCTCCATCACCGGAGCCTTCAGCCATTGGCGAATCAGACGCAGCACGCTCCCGTCCACAACCCTCATCCGCAGACACGCCATGAGCTTGTCGTGCGGTATCGAGTCGAAATAGCCCGAGAGATCCGCGTCATACACTTCGCTTTTCCCCTCCTTCAGGTGCCCTTGTATCGCTTTGACCGCGCCCTGCGCCGACCGCCCTGGGCGATACCCGTAGGAGCAGTCGTTGAAGTCTGCCTCAAATATCGGCTCGATAATGAGTTTGACCGCCATCTGGACAACCCGGTCCCTGATGACCGGGATGCCCAGCGGCCGCAGTTTGCCGTTCTCTTTCTCGATGTACACCCTTCGGACCGGCTGTGCCTTGTAGGCCTTTTCCTTCAGCTCCTTTTCCAGCTCTCCAAGAAAGCGCTCAACCCCGCCCTCCCGCTGTTCAATCTGTCTGAACGTCACCCCGTCCACGCCGGGCGCGCCGTTGTTCCGGCGTACCAGAACCCAGGCCCACCGCAACGTGTCAGGATGGCTGACCAGACTGTACAGGCTGTAGAACCGGAACTCCTTTTCCTGTTTTGCCTTCCCGCTTAGCTTCTGTCTCCACGCAGCGAGTCTCGGCGGCATCCCGGGTTCGTCCGTCACCGGCTCCCAGTCCACCGCGTTTTCTGTAACAGATGTTTCCATCAATCAGCCCTTTGCGTTTCTCACTCCGCCTTTCCCATGCAGAGGCCCTTCGCTCCGCGGCCGTTACCCGCTTCGACGCTACTACGGCCTCCTCCGACTCCCGCAGGTGTTGCCCTGCGGGTCTCCCAAGTTCCTGACAGAACTGTCCAGACGCGCCATCCCCCTCGACCCCGCCGTGTGCCTCCCGCCGTTTCATTGACCATTCTTTGCCGGGAGGCTGCTGGTTTCAGACTCTTTGACGCCTTGACCACACGGGTTGTAGCGTAACGAGGCTTGAACGGGGGTTCACTTCCGTTATGGCTCGCCTGTTTGCGGGCACAGAGCTTCATCCGGTCGGTCGCCCTTCAGGATGTCCGTGCCGCTACTCACGCAACGGTCAATTCATGAGACAAACACCTTTCAGTTTGTGAGTTCTGTCAAGCTTGCTTGGCGCACCAAAGAACGCAGGGAACACAAAGATCAACTCACTTTCTCTGCGTTCCTTGCGTTC
>CAZKZI010000075.1:0-15109 GCA_964557205.1 uncultured Lentisphaeraceae bacterium | reverse complement strand
ATTCCCAGGAAAGTTTCCTGAGTTTCGGTGTCGTTTTCATTTGACGCAACAGGCGAAGGCGCAATCTTGGGCATCAGCAACACATGCCTCCTATTCCCCTGTTGTGATATCCGACAGAATCAACTACATTTAAGTGCCAAGGAGATCATTGACGACCATGACTAAGGGCAAAGAATCCAAACCGCATATCGGTATATTCGGACGCTGCAACACGGGAAAAAGTTCGATCATCAATGTGCTCACCGGTCAGGATGTGGCCATCGTTTCCTCACAGCCGGGAACCACCACGGACCCGGTCACAAAAGCGATCGAGATCCCCGGTATTGGCCCCGTCATCATAATCGACACAGCCGGTCTGGATGACACAGGCGAGTTGGGCGCCCAAAGGGTGCGGAAATCAAGAGAGGTTATCCGCACCATTGATATGGCGATTGTTGTTCTTGCTGAAAACCACTTTGACCACATCGAAGCGCAACTTTTGGATGAACTTTATGAGCACGGAGTCCCCTGCCTGTTCGTGGCCAACAAAATAGACCTGTCAGACCTAAGCCCCACACTGAAATCAATGCTCTTGGCAAAATTCAATCAGCCTATCATCGAATTTAACGCATTGTGTCCGGATAATCTTGAAGACTTGATCGGATCAATCCGGCAGACTGTGCCTGCGACCGCATACCAAAAGCACTCTTTGCTGGGTGATTTCTTGAGTTACGGCGATATCGTGTTGCTGATTACCCCAATTGACTCGGAAGCCCCTGAAGGCAGGCTGATTCTCCCGCAAGTTCACGCCATCCGAGATGTCCTGGACAATGATTGTGTGGCCGTCGTCCTCAAGGAAAGAGAAGTCGACGCCTTCCTCAAGAAAACAGCTATAAGGCCGCGCCTGGCCGTCTGCGACAGCTCGGTTTTCCGGGAGGCCGACACCTCCGTGCCCAAAGATATCCCGCTGACCGGGTTCAGCATTTTGCTGGCCCACTATAAGGGCGAGTTCAACAGCTACCTGCAAGGCACTCCCATATTGTCACAATTGAAAGACAATGACCGCATTCTGATCCTTGAATCCTGCACTCACCACGTCGCGTGCGATGACATAGGCCGCGTAAAAATACCCCATTGGATGCGTAGCTTCACCGGCAAAAACCTACATTTTGACACAGTCGCGGGTCTTAACAGACTCGAGAGACCCATCACCGATTATGCCCTCGTCGTTCAATGCGGCGGATGCATGATCACCCGTAAACAACTGGTGAACCGGTTGAAGCCTGCCATAGATAACGGCGTTCCGATCACCAACTACGGCATGGCGATCGCCTGGATGCAAGGTGTTTACAACCGCGCGATCGAACCGTTCGTGTCGTATAATTAACGCTATGGACTGCCAGAGTTTTAGTGAAGGTTGTTGCGGGTGCTGCGTAAACATGCGCTGGCGGGCGGAGCGTATCACCGCGTTTCTTGAGGCCAATACCGCGGCGGCTGAACGCATCCTGCCGACTGGCAAGCAGCCGCGCCACAGTGACCTGATGCGCCTGCATCTGGCGCGCGGCGGCCTGATCGATCATTTGTTGGCTTTTTGGCTGGTGCCGATGACAATCGGCCTCAGCGCCTTGATCTGGAAACGCTTCTGGGGCAGTTGCCGCTTCGCCGGTTTCATCGACCGCGAGGAGCGGCGTGTAGGCTGTCTGATTCATCCCTTAAGATTGGGCAGCCGCAAAGACCTGCGGCGACACGCCTTCCCCCTGATCCCTACCCTGAACTGCGACCGGGCCTTGCGTTGCCCGATGCTGGAGGAGCACTCTGTGCCGACCGCGACCGACTGGCTGGGCGCGTCACGCGCCGGAGCCGCCAGCCTTAAAAGGCGGCGGGCTAAAACACGAAGCGGGGGCTGACCTCCCATTGACTCAGCACCTCAATCCTGACATCACGGCGGCCGACCTGCTGTAACGCCTGCCGCATGGTGTTCAGTGCCAACGCGCAGGTGTTGCATTCCTCACTCAAGTGCGCAAGAAGCAACGTTTGCAGCTCCTGTCCGGCTACACGGCTCATCAAGTCCGCAGCATCAGCGTTGCTGAGGTGGCCGCTACGTCCCGCGATGCGGCTCTTCAAAGACCAGACGCGGTTCGAGGCCATCAGCATGTCAGGATCATGGTTGCTCTCAAGTATCACACAATGACAACGCGCGAGCTTGTCGCGAACCACCGGCGAGTCCTGCCCCAGATCGGTGACCACGCACAGCCGCGACACGCCGTCATCGAAAAGAAAACCGACCGGATCAGAGGCATCGTGAGAAACAGTGAAGGGCTCTATCCTCAAACCGCCGATCTCGAAGCTGGAAGAGGTCTCGAAAATCTCCCAGTCAAAAGAGCGTTGCGGGAAAGCCTGCTCGATGCCGGCCGCAGTGCTCTCGTTGGCGAACAACCTGACCGCAGGATACCGGCGGCTGAACACCTCAAGGCCCTTGTAATGATCGGAGTGGTCGTGAGTACATAAAACAGCATTCACAGACGCAGGATCGATACCCGCCGTATTTAAACGACCGACCAGTTCACGCGCCGAAAGACCGGTATCCACCAATAGCGCGGTTCCGCCGCCTGCGATAAAGATGCTGTTGCCCTTGCTGCCGCTCGCTAAAACACAAACTTCCATTCAGATGCCCGCCGCACTCACTCCGCTCCGCCTGCCTGACCGTTGCTCATCGCCATTTTATAGTATCGGATAAAACACTCGATGATCGCTTCCGGCGTGACCTCGGTTATCGGATATTTCTGCGGATCATCCTTGAACATGCTGTCATGTTTCACAAACCGCGTGCCGCGTCTGATGCGTACCTCCGCGCGCGGCAGTATGCCGTTCTGCACGAACTGCTTCATCACGCGAAAGGTGATCTCCTCGATATCACCGGCCCGCACACACAGTGTCACCGAAGCAGGTGCCCGGCGCACTTGGGCATCACGCCCATGGTTGTTGCCCAGCTCCTCCGCAACCTCAGACAACGCAGGCATAGCCACCATATCCAGAAAATCCTCGAATTCCGCGTTCTCTTGCTCAGCGCGCGTCAGACTGCCCCGCCCCCCCATGACACTACTCAACTCATTACGCCAATCACCCATAACTTCCTCGTTTCTTTTAACCAGAGTTCGAAAAGATAAGATATCACACACCACACCTGCTTAAACCGCTGTTATCAAAGCTTCATCTGCCAGCGAACCAGTGCCTCGCGCACCGCCGGCAGCAGGCGCAAAGCAACCTGCGCGTTGCCCGCCCGGTTAGGATGGTCGGTCTCGTCCCAGAAAGGCGGCAGACGGTTAGGCTTGATGTCTATCTGCATGTTGGGCACATACACACAATCATACTTACCGCACACCTCCCTTTCCATCCTTGCGATGCTTGACGCCAGCTCGAACCTGTAGGGATCAAACTCCACGCAGGTCTCTTCCCAGAATTGACGGTCTCCGAAACAACTGGCAACCACCACCGGTATGCCGCGATTGTGCGCCTCGCGCATCATGGCATCCAAATCCGCGCCCATCTCGTCCACGCCGCGCATGTTTTGCCAGAAATCGTTAGATCCCAGAGCGATCAACAACAGATCCGGCTTGTGCGCCAACACGTCGCGCTCATATCTCCTGCGCCCGCCGTCAAGTGTGTCGCCGCCGATACCGGCGTCAATGACCTTGACGTAAGGCAAGAAGCTGGCCAACCAATGACTGAAATGCCCGCCCTCGCCGCCACAGGAAGTCAGGCTGTCCCCTAAACATACCAGCACCGGTCGCCGATCCTTCAACCCCCACAACACTATAGCCGCCGCGACACCGATACCGATTACCGCCAACACAGAAAAAGTCAGTTTTCTCATTTCAACTCTTTTATGACATAAGACATAAACATGCGATGAATATGTTTTATATCAAAAATAGCCGCTGAACGAAAGCCTGAACCCCGGCTCCTGAATCCTCGGTGCGATTCAACAAATTTGCATCGCACCCTCAGCCTATACCCTCAAACAAGGCGGTCGAGAGATAACGTTCGCCGGCGTCAGGCAGGATCACGACAATGGTCTTGCCGTCAAACTCGTCCAGCGCCGCCAGTCTTGCCGCGACCAGCGCGGCGGCACCTGAGGATATGCCGACCAGCATCCCTTCCACGCGAGCCAGACGCCGCGCAAATTCGATCGCCTCTGTACCGCCGACGCTCTCCACGCGGTCGATCAGCGTCAGATCCAGCGTCTCCGGGATGAACCCTGCCCCGAGCCCCTGTATTTTATGAGAGCCGGGTTTCAATTCCTCGCCTGCCAGCTTCTGGCGGATGACAGGACTCTCCTCGGGCTCCACCGCTACCGAGATGATCCGCTTGCCACACGAATTTTTTATGTAGCGCGATATCCCGCTGATCGTGCCGCCCGTGCCCACACCTGACACCACCACGTCCACAGCACCACCCGTGTCTTGCCATATCTCTGGGCCTGTAGTGCTCTCGTGAACCGCTGGATTGGCGGGGTTCTTGAACTGCTGCGGCATGAAGTAACGCCCGGGTTCAGAAGCCGTGATCTCCTCAGCTTTGCTGATCGCGCCTTTCATGCCCTCCGCTCCGGGAGTCAGCACCAGTTGCGCCCCAAAAGCCGCCAGTACGCGGCGCCTTTCAATACTCATGGTTTCGGGCATCGTCAAAGTCAGCTTATAACCGCGCGCCGCAGCCACCGAAGCCAGCGCGATGCCGGTATTGCCGCTGGTGGACTCGATGATCTCACCACCCGGCTTGAGCACACCACGTTCCTCAGCATCGAGGATCATGGAGGTCCCTATGCGGCACTTTACCGAGTACGCCGGATTGTACGCCTCCAGTTTAGCGTAAACAGTCGCTTTGGCTCCGGCAACCGACCTGCCTAGCCTGACCAGCGGAGTCCTGCCGATCGACAACGCCAGCTTCTCAAATTTAAACATGCTCATTTGCCGCCTCCCTTTTATCACCTTGAGCCTCTTGCAAAACCGACGAAAGCGGTTTTGCAAGCACCTCACCTTTGCTGACTTACCCGTAAAGCCTGGTCAAGGTCGTCCTTGATGTCTTCCAAGTCCTCAAGCCCCACCGAGAAACGTATGTAATCCGCAGTCACACCGGTCGCCCGTTGCTCCTCTTCCGTTAGCTGCTGGTGTGTGGTAGAAGCCGGATGTATCACGAGTGATTTGGCGTCACCTATGTTGGCAAGGTGCGACAACAGCTTGACGTTGTCGATAAAACGCACGCCAGCCTCACGACCGCCCTTAATGCCGAAACCCAATATCCCGCCGAAGCCGCACTTGAGATATTTGGAGGCGACAGCATGATTCGGGCTGTCAGGCAATCCGGGATAGTTTACCCAAGCCACCAGCGGATGCCCCTTCAGCCATTGCGCCAATGCCAGCGCGTTCTCTGAATGCCGCGCGACCCGCAAGGGCAATGTCTCCAGCCCCAGCAGAAAATCCCGGGCGTTGAATGGACTCAGCACCGCGCCTGTGTCACGCAATAGAGTCAGGCGTATCTTCAGTATGAAAGCCACATTGCCCATGCCAGGCACATCCTTAAAAGCCTCCCAGTAAGAAACACCGTGATAACTGGGGTCAGTCTCAATAAACTCCGGAAACTTGCCGTTGTCCCAACGGAATCGGCCAGAGTCAACGATCACCCCTCCCACCGAAGTTCCGTGACCGCCGATATACTTGGTGGCCGAGGCCACCACTATATCCGCCCCGTGCTCAATCGGACGCACCAATCCCACGCCCACCGTGTTGTCAACCACAAGAGGCAAGCCCGCGCCGTGCGCGATCTCCGCTATGGCATCAAAATCCGGCACGTCCAACTTGGGGTTGCCGATCGTCTCGACATATACCGCGCGCGTTTTATCGGAAAGTGCCCGCTTGAAAGCACCCGTGTCGCGTGAATTCACAAAAACCACCTTGCGCCCGAGCTTGGCCAGAGTGTGGTTTAATAGCTGGTAAGTGCCGCCATACAGGTTGTCGGCCGCCATTATCTCATCTCCGAGGCGGGTTATCGCCAACAAGGCATAGGTTATGGCCGCCAGCCCTGAAGCTGTCGCCAAAGCCCCGGTGCCGCCCTCCAAAGCCGCCATGCGCTTTTCAAACACGTCGGTCGTGGGATTCATCAGACGCGTGTAAATGTTGCCGAACTCTTTTAAGGCAAAGAGATTGGCGGCGTGTGCGGAATCCCTGAAAACGTACGATGCCGTCTGGTAAAGCGGGACAGCGCGCGAGCCGGTAACAGGGTCAGGCACCTGCCCGGCATGTAGCGATAACGTATGTAAACCCGGTTGTTTCTCACTCATGTTGTTACTCCCTTCCGACACGAACCAAAAAGTATCGCATCCTTAAACCCTAGTTTGTCTATTGACAATGCGAAATATGAACTATCCCGCTCCTGCCGTCAACCGCTATCTTGCTTTGTTTCCTCACCCGCGTTTTAATACTGTCACTCTTTTTTTAGCCGTCTTAAACAGTTTGAAAACTTAACAAATTGTGAACTAAGGGTGAACTAAGGGACGGGTTATTTGTGTAACTGGCGGTTGAAAAAGAGCATCGAACAGATGTATGATTCTAGCGGCAGGCATCCATCAACCAGCATCTTGCATCCATAAAAGGAACTTACTAATGTCAACTGTCATAAGCGGCACACTTTTTGACCCCGTTAAAAAAACTCTCGGCGGAGCGAGCCTCTCAATCTCGGAAACAGGCGTGATAGAGTCTGTCACGCCTTGCGACAACCCCGATAACGGTTTTATCCTGCCGGGGTTCGTTGACGCCCATGTGCATATCGAAAGTTCGATGCTGACCCCTGCCGCTTTCGCGCGCGCGGCTGTGGTTCACGGCACCCTGGCCGCCGTGGCCGACCCGCACGAGATCGCCAATGTCCTCGGTAAAGCGGGCGTGGAACTGATGTTGCGGCTCGCTACCCAAACGCCCTTCGTGTTCGGTTTCGGCGTACCCTCCTGCGTGCCTGCCACGCCGTTCGAGACCGCCGGTGCCGAGCTGGGGCCTGATGAGGTGGCGGAGTTGCTGACTCTGCCGGGCATCACCCACCTCGCCGAGATGATGAATGTGCCCGGTGTGCTCAACAATGACCCTGTAGTCCACGCCAAAATCGCATCCGCGTGCAAACTCGGACTGCCGGTAGATGGTCACGCGCCCGGACTCACCGGCGATGACCTGCGGACGTATGCCGCAGCCGGCATCACCACCGACCATGAAAGCCTATGCCCGGAAGAAGCCCGCGAAAAGATTGCGGCAGGTCTTAAAATCCTGATCCGCTATGGTTCTGCCGCGCGCCAGTTCGAAAAGTTTCTGCCGTTGCTCGCAGAGCACCCGGAGATGTGCATGTTTTGCAGCGACGACAAACACCCCGATGACCTGCTTAAAGACCACATCAACCATATCGCTGCCGCTGCACGCCGCCAAGGTATTCCGCTGCCGTCTATCATCCAGGCCGCCTGCGTCAATCCGGTAAAGCACTATCGCCTGCCGCTGGGGCTGCTGCAACCCGGCGACACCGCCGATTTCCAGATCGTTGAAGACCTGGAATCTTTCCGCCCGCGTGAGGTCTGGTTGCGCGGATGCCTGATCGCGCGCGATGGAATCTCAATGCTTGCGCAAGGCGTTCCGAAATTGCAGAACAACTTCGCCGCGCTCCCGATCGCGAATGACGCGCTGCGAATTCCTGCCGAAGGCCGCAACAGTGTCCGTGTCATCGGTGTCCATGACGGCATACTGCTGACCGACCATCTGACTCTCCAACCCGCGCTCTCTAAGGGCGAAGTCATTTCAGACACTAGCCGTGACATCATCAAGCTGGTCATCTACAACCGCTACAAGCCCGCGCCACCGGCAGTGGCGTTGGTCCAGGGGTTCGGCCTCAAGCGCGGTGCCATCGCCTCCAGCGTGGCCCATGACTCGCATCACATCATTGCCGCAGGAGTAACCGATAAGGCTCTCGCCAGTGCCATAAATGCGGTAGTCAACTCCAAAGGCGGACTTGTGGTCGCCGACGAAGACGGACAAGTGCTGGCGCGACTGCCCCTGCCGCTGGCAGGCTTGATCTCACCGGAGCCCGCAGAGACCGTGGCACGCGGTTATGCGGAGTGCGACTGTCGCGCCAAAGAGTTGGGAACCAAGCTGGCCGCGCCCTTCATGACCCTCTCATTCATGGCGTTGCCGGTGATACCGAGCCTGAAACTCACTGACAAAGGTCTTTTCGACGGCGTCATTTTCCGCCACGTGCCGCTCTTTACCGAATAACGGCAAGCGCAAAGGTCGAAATAGCCCCCTGAACTCTGACGGATGCGATTCAACAAAGGCGAATCGCACCCAACTCTGACCTCTTGCACAAATCGCAGGTTTTGCAAGTGCCTCTGCGGCATCAGGCAAAACGCGGATCGTCTATGCCCGGTACCGGCGCAGTGTTCTCGGCCGGCAACGGCACATCCCCGCCACCCTCAAAATCATCGGCAGTCGGCTTGCATGCCATATTATAGAACTCGGACTCCTTGTTCTCCAAGATATCCGACATGCGGATCGTGCGGCCGGTGTAGGTCGAGATACGCCCGATGATGGCCGTCGCAGTTGACATCGCGACGTTTTCACCTTCGTTGACAACCTTCCCGCTCAGGATTCCCTGCAGCAGATCGACATGCTCCACCACATAAGGATTGCCCTCACGGAAATCACCGTCCAGCGCCAGATCCTGACCGCCCTTGGTGATCTTGCCGCCGCCTGATATCTCGCCGTCGGTCGCGCGCAAACGCTCGCCGACAAAATCAGAGCACCCTGCCAACTGTCGGCACATGCTGTGGATATGCACACCGTCGCCGTAATCAAAATCCACGCTGAAGAAATCAAACTGGTTACCCGATACCCGACGCGCCCGGTCGCCGAAACCGGTGGCCATCCGGGGATAACGCCCAATAAACCAGTTGGCGACATCCAGATTATGCACATGTTGCTCGACAATGTGATCGCCGGACATTTCCATCCAGTTGACCCAGTTGTCGCAAAGATAAGCGGCGTTGCTGGCACCGTCGGCACGCTTGCGCACGAAAGGCACACGTCCGTTCCAGTAAACCGCCCCGCCGACCACCGGCCCGATCCGGCCTTCCGCGAGCGCTTTTGCCTGACGCAGATAAGCGGCCTGATGACGGCGCTGCGTACCGGCAACCAACGCGAGCTTCTTGGCCTTGGCTTCAGCCGCCGCCGCCAGAAAACGGCGCACCCCGGGCCCGTCCACAGCCACTGGCTTTTCAGAAAACACATGTTTACCGGCTTTGATAGCCGCTTCCACATGCACAGCGCGGAAGCTCGGCGGCGTCGCCGTGACGATTATTTCGCAATCCGTGCCGATAACCTTCTTGTAGCTATCAGCTCCGCCGAAAGCCATCTTCTCGTCACAGCCGAACTTCTTGGCCGTGTCTTTAGCTTTTTTCTCGAAAAAGTCGCAGACCGCCACAATCTTAATCTCATGCCCCAGAATCTTGGCGGCCTCAATAATGTTTTTCGCCGCCCCGCTACAGCGTCCGCCAGCACCGATCATGCCGACCTTGAAAACCCGCGCCGCGCCCTGCCCCACTACGATATTCGGTGCCGCTGCCATCATTGCCGCGAAAACGCCCGAACCCTTGATGAACTCTCTACGGTTTTGCATCTCTTTCTCCCTTGTTTCTAAAGAGGGCTTAAGCCCACAACAAAAAAAATCAACTCACGCCATCGCCCACTGCTCCCGCAACAACGTTACCATGTTGCGTATCAGCCGCGTCTTTTCCTCGTCCGGTATCGCTTTCTTGGGATCAGCCGGATTCTTGGGCCAGCCACCTTCGAAACTAACCGCTCCGCAGTACCCCAGCAGTTTCAGGCCCTTGAAACCGTCCACATAGTTGTCCGCATCAGCATGCACGCCGGGAATGATACGTTCCTTGAGCCCGGCGATATGCACATGCTTCAACAGCTTGCCCGCGCAAATGAATGCGCCCATAAAACTGGTCTCTTCCAGTTGCATATGCCAAAAATCGCCCATCACCATGCATCCCGGGCCGGTATCACGCGCAATTGCGGCGCCGTCAGCCACCTGCCTCAGGAACGGTGTCTCATTCCGGCGCAACGGCTCCAACACAATCGAAGTGCCGTGCTTATGCGCATGCTCCGCCAGACGCTTGCCCGTGTTTTCCACAAAATCCTTGCGCAATTCCTTGCCGCTCAAATGTCCGGGCTCGCTCAGCTTGCTACGCGCGGGACAGATGATCAGCCCGACCGATCCCATCGCACCCAGCGCCTCGATGATCGGCAAAAATTTCTGCACTTCCGCCTCACGCTTCTCAGGCTCGGCATACGAAAAATCGCTCGGGCCGCAGGCCGTGGCGATAAACAGTTTGCGGTTTTTCAGCGCGTTCTTAAGTTCTTCCCCGTGCTCGACCGGCCAGTCGCCCGACGGTATCTCCACCGCCGCGAATCCATTGGCCTCCAGAAAATCCAGCTTCTGGTTCATCTCAGCGCCGGGAATCCCCCGCCACTGCAGGCACAGGTTCAACTGCGCCGGCTGCGGCGGCAGCGATAATTTAGGCATTGCTGAAGAGCAACAAGCCTCTGCCGACAATGTTTTTTTCGCGCAGACCGCTCCGACACCGGCAACCGCAGTGGCTGTGATAAAATCCCTTCTTCTCATCTTTACGCCCCTTTCACCTAAGTTTCACCCGCCTAAATCAACACCAACCTACTATAATAAAAATTGTTGTTTATGTTATCATTACGTTCGCCCCACGGTCAAGACGGCTTTCGCCTCGGTACGATTCTAATTATGGCTACAATGCCTGTGGTCGGGACGGAGCCCACTCCTCCATCTTCCCAAAAAGAAGTCAGAATTCCGACTGCTGGATACTGCGCAATTGTGTACTTTCAACTGGCTGTCAAATCTGTTATCAATATTGCCATTTCAAAAACCACCGGAAAGCAGCGGCAGCGTGAACACAAAAGCGATTGAACAACATGGATTCAAACTGGTCGAGCAACTCAACGAGACCAGCCACACTATCGCCTGGAAAGCGGTTCAAAAAACTCTGGATCGCACCGTCATACTACGCATTCTGAAACCGGAAGCCGCCGCCGATCCTTTGACTCTTGACCATTTTTTGAAAATCGCCCGACGCATAGCGCGCATCAAGAGCGATGGTTTGTCTTCGGTCTTCGACATCGTGAGCGATGACGATTTTCATTATGTGGTCATGGAACATGTCGACGGCCCGACAATCGAGGAACTTATCGAGCGTCAAGGACCTTTATCGGTTGAACAGATCCTCAAAATCACCCTGTCGATCACTAGAGCCATCAATCAAATGTGGTCTTCAGAACATATTGTCCACCGCAACCTGAAAAGCGCCACCATCCGGCTGGACGCGCGCGGTATAGCCAAAATAACCGATTTCAGCCTGGCCATCCTGACCGACGAGGGGGCGGAGGCGTATTCGATGGACGACGGCCACATCGTCGGCACGCCTTGTTTTCTCTCGCCGGAACAAGCCCAAGGGTCGACCGAGCTGGCCACCCTCTCCGACATGTACGCCTTGGGCGCGGTCTGCTATCACATGGCTACCGGCAAAGCCCCGTTTGAGGGGCAAAAGGTTGTCGCGATCCTGAATGCGCACCTGCACGACCAGTTGCCGCCGCCGCATGTGCTGAATCCAAGGTTGCCCATGACGTTCTCATGGTTCGTGCGTCGGCTGATGATGAAATCCCCTGAACTGCGCTACCGGACTTGGGAGGACATCGTTAAAGACCTCATCCGCCAGATTGAAGGCCAGATGCCGCTGTGCGTCTGTCCGCACGACACCTCGCTCAGCACAGTCGTGAACTTTTCTGAAACCGCCGAGGATATCACTGATGCTGATGCTCCGCGCATCCGCCTGAAACTAAAGCGAAAAAACAGCAGGCTGGCCGCCTACCAGTCGAAAACGATCACGGACGAGCATGCGGAGGACATCCGGCGCACCACACGTTCCAAGGAGATTCTACTCTGGTCCGGTCTGACACTATGGCTGCTTTTAGTCTTCTGGTACCGCGCAGCGTATGAGACCGCACCGCCTGTTTCAGACCAGCCCGAGGATGCCGTTGAAGCCCAGACGATAATTGATCCGCCAGCGACCCAACCCGCCGAAGACATCCGCGTCTTCACCGATACTTCCGATGTGATCGCGCCGACAGAAGCGGACAACGCCGCGCCGGTAGCCGATCTGTCAAACACTCAGGCTGTTCCCGAAGCATCTGCGGCCGCGCTCCCCGCGCTTTCAGACAGCCTCCCGCTAATGCCGCCCGCGCTGGCCGCCGCGCTGGCCAAAGCTCTGTCCCGCGGCGACCTTCAAAATGCCCGTGCAATCCTGCAGGCCGAGACTACCGCGTTCCAGGACAAAGACGATATTCAGGCCTTCCTTGACCAGATGCCCGACCTCGACTCGTTGGTCGCCGAATATCTGAAGACCCAGATCGGGAAACCGTTGGTTTTGGAACACAACGGCGTGCTGCGCACAGTCATTCCTCGCGGCATCGATAACAACATCATACACCTTGAAGCAGGCGGGCGGGGCGTTGAAATGCCGATCAGCAGACTGGCTCCCGACACAAAGCTGCGCTGGATGGGAAAACCTGCCGAACCCCCGGCACTCGCCGCCTATTGCCTCGCCTTGATGCGCTCCGCGCGCCGAGATGAGGTTTACGGTCTGGCGGAAAAATGTCCTCCGTTGACCAGCCTGCTCACCGAGGCCGCAAGGTTGCCCCCCGACAACCAGTAGACCAGCACCGCAAATTCCTACTGCCGCTCAATAACCGCTGCCGCCTTTAGTTCGTCTAACCTAGCGTTCACACGATCAGAGCAGGCCTCCTCGAACATCTTTTTCCTCAGATCGTCTTTGATGTCGTGATACTTGATTTTCGTGGTTTCCAGGCGTGCCGTGACCTTGAACAGATGCAGTGTTTCCATTCCCAGGTCAATCACGTCGCTCACCTCATCTTCGCCTAGATTCCAAAGCTTTTCTTCTACCGCAGCAGGCAGTTCCCCATGTGCCACAGTCGCGAACCGACCGTAATCACGCCGGAATGTATCCGAGTTAGCCGACAGCGCCGCTCCCCAAGCGATCGCTTTATTGTCCAACGCCGTCTTAAGCTCCAGCAAGTCCAGATAAACCTGCGCTTTATTGCCTGCATCCAAATAGCGGCATACGTGTGAAAGGCGCAAAGCTTCCGGCGCGATAAATAAATCCGGGTGCGCGTCATAGTAATCCCGCATCTCGCCTTCAGACGGCAGCTTGGCGCTCTTGCGGATATCTTTCATCATCCGCCGCTGCTGTAGCGTCACGCTGGCTTGCGCGAGCCTCTGCTCTTCCGGCAGCGTCTCGTACAGCGTCGCGTTCTTGTCCAACTCCTGCTTGACCCGTTCCTCCGACGGCACAGGCTGCGTGGCAAGCGCCACCTCACGGAAAAGTTGGGTTTCGATCAGATTCTCCGCTGCCCATTCACGCAGTTGTTCTTCCTTCGGCTCGCCGCCCTCCGCCTGTACATACTGTTCATATTCTTCCCGCAGTCTGGCTATCTCTTCCTGAATCTTGGCTTCACTGATTTCAACCCCGTTAACCGTTACCGCCATAAATCCTCCCAATCCATCGCCTAAATGGTTATAAAATAGTTTTGTGGCATTTAATGCCTTTAACTTTTACACTTTTCATCAGCATTTTTCCATTTCCTTTTTATTGTTCAGTTTTTTACTAATGCCTTTGTTTTGATCTTTTGGGACGCAGTTCTTTAAGCTTAAACCTCGTGCTGACCACCGAATGGCGGCGAACGTCGTTCCAATACTTGAGGTAGGTCGTGGCGATGACCGTGCCGTCCGGCAAGACCTCCATGCCGGGATAGCCGCAATCGTATCCTGCAAAATTGTGCAGCAGCTTGATGCGATACTCCCCCGGCCGACCCCGCCTGATATCGTCGTAAGTCCCGACCCATGCCACGAAATGCCCGTAGGCGGAACTTCCCAGAGCCCGGTCGCGGAAGGCGATCACCCAACGGCCGTCAGGCACCTGCACTCCCTCGTGGCGGTCACCGGTCAGACCCCAGGAGGTGTCCTCCGGCGCGGTCCAGGTCGCGCCCTCGTCACGGCTGAAGCACATCATGCTACGCCCTTTATGGAAGTTCTCACGCATCAGACAACACAGCTCGCTCCCGTCCGGCGACCGCAGCACGAAGGGCTCACAGAGATCCTTGCCCGCTTTTGTTGCGATGACCCGCGGCTCGCCGAAGGTGAGTCCGCCGTCCCGCGTCACGATCATAAAGACACTCTGGCCGACATTCGCCTTTGCCCCCTGACGACCGCCCTCTACCCCCATTTGTCCGAACGCGGCGGTCGCGCCATCCTTCAGCCGCACCAGCCCCGTGAAAGGCATCCCGACCCGCTTCAGGGGCAGCGAAGTCAGCTCGCGCCAGCTCCGTCCGTTGTCCTCGCTGACCATGCGCCCGACACCTTTTTTATTCGAAAATATCATCAGGCGCAAAGTGCCGTCCGGAGCAACGATGCGATAGATGGCGGGACAGTTGCGATGAGTCTTGTAAACTTCAGGGAACAGGTTATCGATCCGTGTCCACGTGCGTCCGGCGTCATCACTGCGTGCCGCAGGTCCGGCCGCGCCCCCATGCTCCAGCGTCCAAATCGCGAACATGGTGCGGTTGTCGGGCAGCAGCACCGTGGTCGGATGACCCTGATAAACCTCCGGTGTGCCTGCGGCGATCACGGTCTGCCGGTGCTGCCAGCCGGATATGTCGGCGATCGGCAACTCGTCGCGGAAAACCTTACGGACCTTGCGCGGACGCCGCCCGTCGGGGGCGCGCCGCGCCAGCGTAGCGATTTCACCGGAACTCAGAATGTCCGCGTACAGCCGCACATCTGACATCAGCCCCTGAAAAGGCCGGGTGCCGTTTGCCGCGTTGTTGCCGATGTATCCCTTAGAGCTGGTCAGAGGCGCCGGTGCCGACGGGGTCTTGCCGACCGCATGCGGCAAGCGTTGCCCGTTAACATAGAAGCGCGGCGCTTGGGTTTGGTCGCCAGC
>CAZKZI010000074.1:0-15334 GCA_964557205.1 uncultured Lentisphaeraceae bacterium | reverse complement strand
GAGCCGGGGCGGGTTTCATTGACGTGGCCGACGCTAAAAACGTATAATCATCGCAAAACCTGAGTCTAGCGGGGTGACGGCGTCCGGCGAGAGCAGACGGACGATTACGGGAGTTTTTTGTGCAGCAAGAGAATACAGTCAGGATACATGTTACGCCGACCGAGCGCATCAATCATGATGAAAAGAGTGAAAAGCAGACGGTACGGATAGCGCCGGGGACGGAGCAGCAGTCGACCGAGCTCAAAGGCGAGATGCTTTTTGACCAGTACACGATCTACAGTAAGATCGGCAATGGCGGCATGGGAGTGGTCTACCTCGCGCGGGACCGCAGGCTAGGGCGTTTTGTGGCCATCAAACGGCTTAACAATCAGGCTCAGTCCATACCTTCTCTGCGGCAGCGTTTTTTGCATGAGGCCCGTGCCGTCGCGACCTTAAGCCACGTCCATATTGTTCACATTTACGCTTTGGGCGAGGATGATGACGGTCCGTTCATCGTCATGGAGTATGTGGCGGGGCCGGACGACAGCGAGGTTAAGGACGGTGCGTCTGCGGGAGGTCTGGTGCAGCCCAACACGCCTTTGACGCTAGATCAGTATGTGATGCGGCACGGGCAGTTATCGGCGGAAGAGGCGTCCGAGCTTTTGCTCAAGATCGGGCGTGCCGTGGCTTACGCGCATGCAAGCGGAGTCATACACCGTGACTTGAAACCAACCAACATCCTGCTGGACAAGAGCAGCGAGCCGAAGATCGTGGATTTCGGGCTGGCCCGCCTGATGCATATGGAGGAGTCCAAGCTAACTGTGCCGGGCGAAAAGCTTCTGTCGCTGGGCTACGGGGCTCCAGAGCAGGAGTCGGATGCCAGCCTCTCAGACGAGCGTGCGGACGTGTACGGGTTGGGTGCCCTGCTGTATTTTGTGATAACTGCCCAGAATCCGCGTTATTTCCGTGAGCAGGATGTGCCGATGCCGTTGCGGGAAGTGGTGGCCAAGGCTCTGGCGACGGACAAGGAACAGCGCTGGCAGTCGGTGTCGGCTTTCATTGAAGAGCTGCACCGCATCCAGACCAAAACGCGAGTTGAAGTTCCGACGGTAAAAACGACCTGGCGGTGTAAGTGGTGTGACGCGATCAACCCTTTGGCTGTCAAGTTTTGTGCGGAGTGCGGTTGGGACGGTTCTGAGTCTTGCCCGGAGTGCGGCGAGGAGACTTTTGTCGGGGTGCAATACTGCGGCAACTGCGGGGCGGACGCGCGCAGTTATGAGACGGTGGCGAACTTGCTGAAAAAAATGAGAGAGACGGCCTCCATTCAGCGTTTTGAAAAAGTCATATCTTATTCCGGCCGGGTACACGGGTTTGAGCCTGCCGGGCCTTCAGGCCGTCGGCTGTTGGCGGAACTCTCAGAGCTGAGAGAAGAAGCCGAGAAGAGTATTCTGCGGCGCGCGCAACTCAAAGGGCAGATCCCGATGGAGATGCGGGCCGAAAATTTTGAACGGGCGGCGGCTTGCATCACTCAATACCGTGATCTTTCCGAGGATAAGCGGGCTTTCGATGAAGAGCTGCGTCAGTTGCCCGAGTTGACCCTGCGCCGCGATCTGGCGCGCACGAGGAAGGCGCTTAAGAACCGCGAATGGGTTGCGGCGTCGCGCATCTGCGATATTCTTTTGAGTGAGGTTGCCCCGGATAATCCTGATGTTCTTGACATCCGGCGGGTTATCAGGTTGCATGCGTGGCTGATGAACATGTTGCGCGGATTTTCTGTAATTTGCGCTATAGTAGCACTATACCTGTTGAGTTTACCGCCAGTGGTGAAGGCCGTGCGCAAGCCCTTCGGTAAAGCCGTTTCCACGTTTTATCGTCCGGGATTGTGGGCCTATAGCCGCGGAGTGTCGGCGGCGCCGCTGCAGTGGTATGCCCGTTTGTGGATGGAAGACACGTTAAATTTGACGGGTTGTTGTCCGACGGCGGCGGAAACGGCGGCGGCAGAGGCAGCGGTTGCGGGTGAAGCCGAATTGCCGGATGACCTGAAGGCCAAGCAGCAGGAGTATGAACGGCAGTTGCGGGAGATCGACAGTGAGCAGAAGGCGTTTCAGCAGGCATGGCCGGCCGAATATGTGAGAGAGCTGGACACCCTTATGGAAAGACATCGAGCGGCAGGAGATTTTGAAGAGTGGGCTGTGGTGCAGGCCGAGAGAAAACGGTTTGATCAGACTCGGCAGATCACCGGCGGCGCTGACGATGACCGCTCCGAGCTGAGCATGCTCAGAGGCAAGTACGGGAGGATGCGTTCGGATCAGCGTCTGCTGAATAGCCGTAAACTGATTTCGCTATGTAAGAAATATGTCAATGAGCTGACGGACATACAGCGTGTTTACACGCAAGACGGACAAATGGATCTGGCCAAGACCGTCAATGCCGAGATCCGGCGGGTGCGTAACATGCCGGAGCAGATAGCTGCCGAGGCGTTGTTGGCTGAGTCGAACGTGGCCGGTGGTGCGGATGCCGAGGTGGCTCCGCAAATGCTGTTGGTGAGTTCAGCGGAAAAGCAGGTGCAGGAAGTTCCGGTCTTCCGGGAAGAGTTTGAAAAAGAGCTGACTGTGATCGAGCGGGCAGCCGTCGAAAAGGCGGACAAGTGGCCGGAGTGTTATGTGGCGGAGTTGAACGAACTTATGGAGAAGTTCCAGCGCGCCGGAGATTATGTGGCTTGGGAGAGCGTTCGCGATGAAGTGTTGCGGTTTGAGATCGACCGGGCCATCTTGCCGAAAGACATTCTGCAGAACCCCGGTGAATTGTCCGACCTGCAGCGCAAACATTTCAGTTTGCGCGACGAGCAGAAGCGCAAACGTGCTGAGATGCTGGTGGACGCGACCGAGCGGTATGTCAAGCGGTTGCAGGAACTGCAGCGCACTCTGACTGTGGACGGCAAAATGGAGGCCGCCGCCGCCGTCAACACCGAGATCCGGCGTGTTCGTGCGCGGGTGGACTTTATAGAAGCGCACAGCGAGATCGCGCCGCAGGGGCCGCCCGCGCCGGAGCGGCCGTCCGACATTGTCGCGCCCGCCGACGGCGGTTGAAAAGGAGCATTGAACAGTGGTGAGGAGTTGATTTGAGACATGGTTGACATGATGTGCGAGGTGGTGGGGCATAAGCCGCTGACCGATCTTTATTGGTCCTTAGACCTGTGCGCACCTGACATCGCGGGGCTGGCCCGTCCGGGACAGTTCGTGCATGTGCGTGTGCCGGGACTTGAGGCGGCCTCTTTGCGGCGGCCATTCAGTATCTTCGGCGCTGGTGAAGGCACATTGACGATACTTTACAAAACTGTGGGGCGGGGCACGGCGCAGATGACGCGCCTGAGCGCGGGCGACCGGCTGCAGGTGATCGGACCTTTGGGCAACGGCTTCCCGTTGCGGCCGGAGGGTGTGCCGGTGCTCGTCGCAGGCGGTTACGGTGTTGCGCCTCTATTTTTTCTGGCCGGCCGTCTGGAGCGCAAGGGAGTGGCGCTGATCGGCGGGCGCACAGAGGCGGACATTTTGGCCTGCGATGATTTCAGGCGCATCGGATGGAAGGTGCGGGTGGCCACGCAAGACGGCTCGTTGGGAGAACAGGGACTGGTTACGGATCTGCTGGACAAGGAGCTTGCCGGCCTTCGGGCGGAAGGTGTCGCGGCGGAGTTTTTCGCGTGCGGGCCGGAAGGCATGTTGCGCGCGGTTGGTGAGCGGGCGGTGGCCGAAGGATTGCGCGGATGGCTTTCGCTCGACAAGCGCATGGTCTGCGGTGTAGGTGCGTGTCTGGCGTGTGTGCAGAAGCTAAGGCGTGCGGACGGCTCGATATGGATCGGAAGGGTGTGCCACGACGGTCCGGTGTTCGAGGCGCGTGAGATAGTTTGGTGAAGGGTATGCAGCAAAAAATTGACATGACGGTGGATCTGGGCGGCATCCGCATGAAGAACCCGGTGGCGGTCGCCTCGGGCACGTTCGGTTACGGGCAGGAGTACACCGGGTTGGTTGACGTGACCCGGCTCGGGGCCATAACGGTAAAGGGTATCCGTCTGCGGGAGTGGCCGGGTAATCCGCTGCCGCGGCATGTCGAGGTGCCGGGAGGCATGCTCAACGCCATCGGCCTGCAGGGGCCGGGAGTCGATGGGTTTGTGCGTGACCACATGCCGTTCTTGCGGACTACCGGTGTGCCGGTGATCGTCAACATCTGGGGCATCGATATTGACGAGTATGTCGAGGTGGCGCGGCGGCTAAGCGATGTCGAGGGCGTGGCGGGCCTGGAGTTGAACATCTCCTGCCCCAATGTCAAAGAGGGCGGCAGCGCTTTCGGGACTGATCCGCGGGTTGTGGCTTCGCTGGTGGCTGCGGTGCGGCGGGCGACGGCTTTGCCGCTGATGCCGAAGCTGGCGCCTAACGTGCCGGACATCAAGGTTTTTGTGCGCGCCGCGCAGGACGCCGGGGCGGATGCCCTCTCCATGATCAACACCTTGCCTGCCATGGCGATCGATATCGACAGCAGACGTCCGGTGTTGGCAAACAAAGTGGGAGGCTTGTCCGGCAGCGCCATACACCCGGTGGCGGTCAAACTGGTGTGGGAGGCTGCGCAGGTCGCGCGTATCCCGATCTTGGCGATGGGCGGTATCATGGGGTCGGAGCAGGCGATCGAGTTCATGCTGGCCGGGGCCGCGGCCGTGGCGGTGGGCACCGCCAACTTCATTGATCCGGCTATCTGCCTGCGGGTGATTGAAGGAATAGAGTCCTATGTGCTGAGGCATGGCTTGGTGTCGGTCAGTGGTCTGACGGGGGCAGTGATTTGCGATTAACCTGGGAGGCGGGATGGACAGGATTTGGTATTATGCGGTTGACGGCGAAAGACAGGGGCCGGTGACTTTTGGTGATTTGCGGTCGTTGGCCTTGTCCGGCCATCTGAAACCGCTGGATATGGTTTGGCAACCAGATTTCGGTCCTGATTGGCACAATGCCGCGCAGGTGCGCGGGCTATTCGAGCCTGACAGTTTTGCGCCGCCGCTGCCGGACGAAGGCGTTGTTGGCGGCGCACCGCTGACCGGCGTAACCGGCAGCCGTCCCTCAAGCACGGCGGCGGTTTCGCAGGCTTTCGCGCGCACCGTGACGATACTTTTCAGGCCTTTTGATCCTACCCGGTGGTTCAGCATCGGGTTTTGCGCCTGGCTAGCGTATGTCGGGACGCAGTTGTCATTCAATCCTGGTGAAAAAACTATTTTTAAAGGAGCCGAATCCGGCGATAGTCTGCAAGTCCTGTTCAATGCGTTTCTAGACAGGCTGTCTACTTTCGCATGGGGGTTCTCCGAGTTTTTCGTTGTTGCCTTCACTGTGCTTTTCGCGCTCTTGTTCTGCAAATTGAGGTCGCGAGGGGATTTCATGCTGCTGCATCGCTGGTACCGTCCCGACGAGTCGATCCGGCAGTGCTGGTCGGCGTCCCGAGCGGCAGGTCGAGAGCTTTTCGTTTGGCGGGTTTATCTTTTTCTGATCGTCACGCTACTGCTGTCGCTTGAGGGTGTTCTGGTATACGGTTATGTTATAAAACCCTACATGGCGGCAGGAAAGGTTTGGGACGACATGCTGATCAAATATGCGGCAGGGTGTATAACCGCGGTTTTTTTTACGCTGGCGGTGTCGGCGCTGGTTTCGCATTTGACTAAAGCGTTTGTGGTTCCGGTCATGTATTGGCACGGTGTCAGCGCTTCGCGTGCCTGGCTGACGGTTTTCGCGCTCTGCAACCAGTATCCTTTCGCGGTCATAGGGTATCTTTTTTGCGGACTGGCATGTGCCTTGACCGCCGGACTGTCAGTTCTGGCTATCGGCCTTTTGACCTGTTGTCTAGGTTTCATTCCTTTCATGTTGCCGTATTTCGGGGCGGTTGCGATGCTGCCCTATTTCCTGTTTTTCAGGGGGTATACGGTTTATTTTCTGAACCAGTGGCGTCCGGATCTGGTGCCGGCCACGGCCTGAACTTTGACAGGAGCGGCAGTGATAAAACGCGAATTGATAAAGGCTGTACCCAAGAGCGGGCTGGCGCATGGCGGAGGCAGGGCATGAAGGTATTGACGGTCGAACAGATGCGGATGGCTGACCGCAGCGCCATCGGGGATTCGGACTTTGCGGGCATGGCCTTGATGAGCCGAGCGGGCGCGGCTGTGGCGCGGGTGGTGGAGACGGTCGCCGCGCTAAGAAAAACGCGGCGTGTGGTGCTGGTCGCAGGCCACGGCAATAATGGCGGCGATGCCTGCGTGGCCGCGCGTTGCCTTTTCGAGGACGGGTTCAACGTGCAGGTCATCATGACCTGCGTGCCGACTATGTTGAAAGGTGACGCGCGCGAGGCTTGGGACGAGATGCGCACGGTCGGTGTGCCCTATGTTGTGTTGGCTTCCCCCGAGAGATGGGACGATGATCTGCCGGTGTTCTCGGGCACGGTCTTGCGGCACGGCATCATCGTGGACGGTGTGCTGGGCACCGGTTGCCGCGGTGCCACTTCCGGGCCGGCAGAGAGGGCTGTGCGCTGGATCAATGCCATGCGGTGCCACGCGCTCGTGGTCTCGGTCGATCTGCCATCCGGCATGAACGGCGACAACGGCGAGATGGAAGGATCTGCGGTGCAGGCTGATGTCACGGTGACCTTCGCCCGTCCGAAACGGTGTTTCCTGAATCAGGCCGAGGCCGGGCATGTCGGGCATCTGGTCGTGGCCGACATCGGCATTCCTGACGAGATTTGCGACAACGGGACGGACGCGGAAGCGTGCCGGATCATCGCGGTGCCGGAAATGGCGCGCTGGTTCGCGCCGCGGGCGAGGTCGGCGCACAAAGGCGATTTCGGCCATGTCTGCGTCATCGGCGGGGCGGCGGGGTTCGCGCACGCGCCAGTGCTGGCCGCGCTGGGCGCGGTAAGAAGTGGTGCCGGACTGGTTACCTTGGCTGTCCCGGGGCAGAGCCTGCCTGCCGCCGCCGCGCTTGTGCCGGAGGCAATGGCGCATGCGGTAGACACGGAGCAGGGCGCGTTGTCGCTGGACGCTCTGCAACGCTGGCGCGGCGACCTGTCGGGGTTTGACGCTATTGTGGCGGGGTCGGGCATGACGGTGTCGAGTGCGGCCTGCGACATTGTCGCGTATCTGCTGTCGTCTTATGCGGGGCTTCTGGTGCTTGACGCTGACGGTTTGAACGCGTTGGCAACGTTACGCGCTGCGGGCGAGTGGCAGCCGCGGGAACCGCAAAGTCTGCTACTGACTCCGCACCCCGGCGAAGCCGCGCGGCTGTTAGGAATGACCGTGGCCGAGGTGCAGGCAGACCGGGCGGCGGCGGTGCGCAAGCTGGCTGAAACTTATCAGGCCGTGTCGGTCTTGAAAGGGGCAGGGACTCTGGTGTGCTCGCCCGGCGGCGTGACATGGCTCAACCTGACCGGCAATCCCGGCATGGCCAGCGGAGGTGTGGGGGACGTGCTAGCCGGCATGGCGGGCGCAATATGGGCACGCGGTTTGCCGGCCCTGAAGGCCGCCGCGATAGCTGTCTGGGCGCACGGAACCGCCGGCGATTTCGCTGCTTTCGCGGACGGGCAGACCACGCTATGCGCCACCGAACTGATCCGTTACCTGCCACACGCTTTCAAGACGCTTGAGCGTTTCCGATCCTGATATAGACTGACACTCTCCAAGGCGGAAACCAATACGATGTGCAGCACGAATATTTTTTGACCGGGCGGTTTGTCGGGCTTTTTTATGCCTTCTGAAGCGCTTTGATGACGCTGTACAGGTTGTCGAAAAGGGTTTCGAGTTTGTCGAGCGGCACGGAAGAGAAAGCCAGACGGATCAAGCCGGAGAGTACGATCACGCCGGTGTTGTACTGAGATATCAATTGTTTGCGCACCGCCTCGGGATCGACGCCTTTGGGCTTCACGCACATGAAATATCCAGAGTTGAAGGGCGTCGGTTCGAAAGCGTCGCGGTATTTGGGACGCGATGCCAGCAGCTCCTTGATGCGTGTGTAGCGGCAGCGCAGGATTTCGTATTTGACTTTTTTCTGTTCAGCGTATTCCGGTTGGCGGTAGGCTTTTTGCAACAGGTGCTGCCCGATGCTCGAGACGCTGGAAATCGAGCCGCGCACGGTGCCTGCGACTTTGGCTTCCAGAGCCTTGTACTGCTCGGGTGTGGCGCCTTTTATGCCGAAGGTCATGAAGCCC
This sequence comes from uncultured Lentisphaeraceae bacterium, assembly GCA_964557205.1. Lineage (GTDB taxonomy): Bacteria > Verrucomicrobiota > Kiritimatiellia > RFP12 > UBA1067 > JAQVQN01. Next base: position 7,132 of record CAZKZI010000074.1, on the reverse strand, counting down.
ACGCGGAAACCCCAGACATAGTCTTCCTTGGTCGGCCCGTCAAGTTTCACGGCCAGCAGGTTGGAGTGCAGTTCAACCAGCTCCGTGAAGAGCGACTCGCGGCTGACGCCCGGTTCGTAAACCAGGCCGAAATAGGCGTCGTCGAGTATCGCGACCACATGTTTGCCGGCAGCGGCGGCTTTCAATAACACGTCGCGGATGGCGCGTGTGTCGGCTTCGGTTGCAGTGTACCCGGTAGGGTTATTGGGAAAGTTCAGGAGCACGATCTTGCGCTCGCCCGGGGTCTGCAGCATCCGGTCGAGACCGGCGGCATTGAATCTCTGTTTGTCAAACATCGGGAAGGTCGTCAGTTTACCGCCGTAGGCCTCTTCGAAGATCAATTCGTAGTTGTCCCAGAAGAGATCCGGCAGGATAATCTGGTCGCCGGGGTTGACGAACAGGTGGCCGACCACGCTGAGCCCGTGGGTGAGGGCATTGGTGACGACCGGCAGGCTGAAGCTCTTGCCGTTGAGCGAGGGGTTTTTTGCCAGCATCATCTCCCGCCAGGTCTGGCGTAGGCCGGGGAGTCCGAAACTCGGCGTGTAAAGGTAGGCGGTCGAGGGCACTTTGACCATTTCCTCAAGGCATTCAAGGCACAGCGGCGAACCGTCCTCCTCAAAGGCGGTGCCGATGGTAGCGTTGATGGCGGTGTCCTTGGCCTCGGCGCTCTGGCCCAGGATGCCGCGCGAAGGGAAATAAGCGCGTTTGCCCTTGACGGACAACATTTCGTAGAGGGCGCTGCCGCCTGCGGATAAATCATTGTTGAGAGTCTGTGCCAGAGGGTGTGCCTGCGATTCCATAATGTTTTCCGTTAGCTGTGATTGGTGTGCGTATTCGTGGACGGCGACAATTTACTACATTGGAGCGAAAATGTGAAGAGCAACCATCGACTAAACGATTCGACGAAGCGTAACCGATTAAGTGTGGGCTAAAGTGTTGAACTAAGCTGGCGGGGATGCGTGAGTGAGGCGGTTTGGCGTTACAGGTTTGCGCCTTTGGGTTTGTCGTCCGGTTTAAGTTCGGTGATGGGGGTGATGGTGAAGTTGCGCCAGCGGGCCAGGGTGCGGTAGGTGGCGAGGCCGAGGGGCTTGGTCTTGTCGATGTCGCTGCCGGATCGCAGGCTGAAGCGCGACGCCTCGTCGAACTCGATGCGGGTGGTGTAGATATTCTCGTCGAGGAAGACCTGCAGGACGCCGGGGGTGACGCGTACGCGCAGGGTGTACCAGCGTTCGTTTTCGAGGTTGACGCCTTCAGACCAAGGGTTTTCGGCTGCGTCCATGTAGTCGACGGAAGACACGCCGCAGAGGCCGCCGCCCCAGCCGCCGATGATCACGGTGCAAAAGTGCTGCTCGACGGGTATGGTGAGAGCCGCGAAGAAGTCAGAGCCTTTGACGCGCACTGCTTGCAACGAGAGTTCATAGTTCATACGCGGCGGGTCGTTGGTATAGGCGATGCCGGTCATAGGGTTGCCCGGCCCGCACTCGACTGAACCGTCCTCGAGAACCTTGACCGTGCCGCTGCCGAACATGTCGGCCACTTTCCATCCGGTCAGGTCCCTGCCGTTGAAGAGGCGGACGGGCTCGGCGTGGGCGGCTAAGGCGGCGACCATAAAAAGATATGCGGCGAAATTTTTCATGAGGCAAGTATAGCGCAGGCAGCCGAATGGTGGCAAGAGCGCTTGTGACGAGTTGCCGTGACAGCGCGGTTATGGTAAAGTGACCGCATATAGCAAAGAATAAAGCGTTTGGCGTATCCTAGAGGGGCGGGTTACATGTGCAGAAAGGCAATAAGGATAATATGGCTTTTGAAAGTGGCAGTGTTAGTTTCCGTATGTTCTATCTGCAGCGCGAGTACGACTCCGGTTTGATCGAAGAATTCGCGCGTAACGTGGCACCGCCGATAATTTCATTGGGGCGCGAGCCGATCTCGGGCTGGGTGGGCTGGCGGCATCTTTTCGACCGCGATTTGAGTGACGAGCGGTGCGTGCTGGGGTCTTACCTCCACGCGCAGCTTCTGCGCGCCGAAAAGAAGGTGTCGGCTTCACTTTTGCGGGCGCATGTCTGCATGGAGGAAGAGGTAGAGTTGCGCGCGCGCGGTGTGGAGTTTCTGAGTCGGACCGCCAAGGCCGAGATCAGGCAGCGGGTTTTCGAGGCTTTGCAGCCGACAATGCCGCCTACTCTGAACAGCATCCCCGTGGTGGTGGACTTCCGCAACAACCTGCTTTTGGCCGGAGCGCTCTCGGACAAACAGGTCGACGCCTTATCGCTCGCTTTTCGGGAGACTGCCGGCGCAGTGCCGATATTGCTGACCCCAGAGACCGCTGCGATCCGTCGTAAAAGTCTTAACGCCAACGATCTGGCACCAACAAGTTTTTCACCCGACATCTCTTTGGAGAGCCCGCACGAAAGTACTTTGGGCATGGACTTCTTGACTTGGCTTTGGTTCATCTGGGATAAAGAAGGCGGGGTTTATCATCTGCCGGACGGGCGTGAGTTCGGCGTGATGCTGGAGGGTCCGCTGATTTTCTTCCGCGAGGGGCAAGGGGCGCATGAGGCGGTCTTGCGCAAGGGCATGCCGCTCAACAGCCGCGAGGCCGGCACGGCGCTTTATTGCGGCAAGAAGCTTCGGCGAGCTAAGGTCAGCATCGCGGTTAAAGATGAGATGTACTCCGCCACTCTGGACGTTGACTTCGCGGTGCGGTCGCTCAAGTTGCCCAAGGGCGAACAACTCGACCCGGTTGGTCGTTTCCAAGAGCGCATGCTCTTCATCGAAACCTTCTGGACGGCTTTATTAGCGCTTTATGACCGTTTTCTGGATGCTAGAGGCAACCGGCAGCAATGGGATGCGACACTGTCGGGGATGCGCGAGTGGATCACCCACGTCGGCGAGCATGCTATGCCCGCCTTGGGCGACGAATCTTGAAAATGGCTGCCGCGCAGCGGCCAACTCCTAAAACTCTTTAGAACTCTAAGAAAATTTTGTATAGTATTTAAAAATTTTAGCGTATAAGGATTTTATGATACGGGTAAAAGTTGTCGGAGCTTCGGGTTTTGGCGGGGTCGGGATCATTGAACTGGTGGTGCAGCACCCGGATGCCTGCTTGACCGCTTTGGTTGAGATGGAGGATATCGGAACTCCGGTATCCAAGTTGTATCCGCATCTGGCGGGATTTTGCGATATGCCGCTGGTGGCAGCGGACGCCCCGTCGGCGTTGGAGCCGGCGGATGTGGTTTTCTTTGCGACGCCCGACCTGGTCGGCATGGCCAAGGCGCACGGCGAGCTTGACAAGGGCGCCAAGGTGATCGACTACAGTGGTGATTTCCGTTTCACCACACCGGAGGCTTACGCCGACTACGCTGCGCGCATCGGCAAACCTACGGAACATGCCGCGCCGGATCTGCTCGGTAAAAACGCTTACGGCTTAGCCGAACTGCACCGCGACGAGATACGCAAAGCGGATGTGGTCGGCAACCCCGGCTGTTTCGCGTGCAGTTGTATCTTGGGCTTGGCACCTGCCGCCAAGCAGCGCTTAGTCAAGCCTTACAGCATCATTTGCGACTGCAAGACCGGAGTGTCGGGGGCCGGCAAAAAGGTCAACGCGGCCTTCCATTATCCGGCGCGTTACGAGCAGATGAACGCTTACAAGCTCGCGGGGCATCAACACGTCTGCGAGATCGAGCATGAGCTTAGCATGCAGGCAGGGACGGACATCAAGGTGACTTTCACGGGGCAGGTGGTGCCGGTCTGCCGCGGCATACTGTCGACGCTTTATGGCGATCTCGAGACCGCGGTCACCGAGGCTGAGCTGTTGGAGCTTTATCGCGATTTTTACAAGGACAGCCCGTTTGTGCGCATTTACGGCAGCACTGCGGCAATCGGCACCATGAATGTGCGCGGGACCAATTACTGTAACCTTGTGGTCAGCGTGGATCAGCGCCTCAACCGTCTGCGCATTGTTTCACATATCGACAATCTCGTCAAAGGTCAGGCCGGGTCGGCCTTGCAGAATATGAATCTGATGTTTGGCCTGCCGGAAAACGCGGGTCTTAACCGTCCGGGAAACTACCCATGAGTTCTAAAAAAAAATCGGGGCGTAAAAACGTCCAAAAGCCGGTTGAAAAAGCTAGGCCGGCCGCCGCTGTCACGCAGCGCGCGCACCGGCCGGGATTGGGTCGTGGGCTGGGTGCTCTGATCGGCCGTGCGCAGGGTACGGACACGCCGGCACCTGTAGTGGTGCCGCCTAAACAGCACCCGGCCGTGTCGGCGGGTTTGGGAGTTAACGTGTCAGACCTCAAGCCGACGGTGGACACGGCGCATACGATTTTTGATGTGCCGGTGGCCGAGATATCCCGTTCGCCGTGGCAGCCGCGCCAGTCTTTTGACGAGGATGCCTTGCGTGAGCTGGCGGATTCGATCAAGGCCAACGGTGTGATCCAGCCTTTGGTGTGTCGTAAGAACTCGGCGGGGCGGTATGAGCTGATCGCGGGCGAGCGCCGTCTGCGCGCCGCTATTGAGGCCGGCGTGGCCAAAGTGCCGGTGGTGCTGGTGGACGCGGAAGACCGCCATGCCGCAGAGATGGCGATCATCGAGAATATCCAGCGGCAGGATCTCAACGTGATTGAAGAAGCCGAGGGTTACCGCACTCTGGCAGAGAGCTTCAATCTCACGCAGCAGGACGTGGCTGACAGGGTCGGCAAAGCCCGCGCCAGTGTGGCCAACGCCTTGCGCCTGCTCGATCTGCCGGATGAGGTCAAGCAGCTTGTGGGCAGCGGATTGCTGTCGACAGGGCATGCGAAAGTCTTGTTGGGTCTGACAGACACGACTGAGCAGACACTGCTGGGCCGCAAGTGCGTCACGGAAGACTTGACGGTACGTTCTTTGGAAAAGGCCATACGTCGACGCAAGGCCGCGATCGAAGGTGACGGTGCGCGACGGTCCGGCAAGTCTGATCTGCCGGATAGTTATGTGCGCGATCTTTGCGACCGACTGCACAAGCATTTCGGGACGGCCGTGAGGTTGTCGCCGGGGGTCACGCACGCTAACGGCAAGCATACCAAAGGTGTTTTGGAGATTGATTTTTACGATAATGATGACCTTGACCGCATGCTGAACCTGCTCGGCATCAAGCTGGATTGATACGGGCAATGAAACCGATGAAACTGCGAAGACATTCCATCATTCCAGCAATCCGACAATACATCATTCCCAAACAGCTTGTCTTCTTGCGGTTTTGCTTGGTTTGCAAGGCACTAATCTTACCAATCATCTTGTCGGCCGCTCTGCTGTCCGGTTGCGGAGACAAGCCGTCTTACGGCTCAGCCGCGCCTCATGCGCCCGCTCTAATTTTCACGGATGCTCAGGCTTCCAACGCCTTTGCGCTTGTGACGGCGCTGGTGAAAGATTGCACGCCGCGTGACGCGGGTACGCCAGGCGCGGAACGCGCCGCGCAGTGGATCGCGGAGCGATTAAAAGGGCGCGGGCTTGCGGTGGAGATCGATACTTTCACGGATCCAACGCCACGCGGTTCGAAACAATTCCATAACGTGCTGGCGACGATTCCCGGCAACAGTGGCGAATGGGTCATACTGCTTTCGCATTTCGATACCATGAGCGGCATTGGCGGCGGGTTTCAAGGTGCCAATGACAGCGGATCATCGACCGGACTCCTGATCGAGATGGCGACGACGTTGCAGGCGGCGGGGTCGCACCGTCACAATATACTCTGCGGGTTTATGGACGGAGAAGAGTGCATGCTGGCTTACAGCAAGCGCGACGGTTTTCACGGCAGCAAGAGGCTGGCGAGGCAACAGAAAGAGGCGGGCTCGAAGATACACGCCGTGATATTGATGGATATGGTGGGTGACCGCGACCTGCGTCTGACGGTGCCACGCAACAGCACGGCCGCATTGCGTCTCTTAACGCTGGAGGCGGCGGAAGCCACCGGTGACCGTGACAAGGTCGGACTCTTTGACGGGATCATTTACGACGACCATCAGGCATTTTTGGAATTGGGTTATCCGGCGGTCAACCTGATCGATTTCGAATTCGGCAGCTGTACAGGGAAGAACGACTTTTGGCACACCCCGGCGGACACGCTTGACAAAATCTGCGCCGACAGCCTGTTGGTCACCGGACGGATAGTCATGGAAATGCTGAACCGGCTGATGTCTGATTAGCCGGAGAGGTCATAATTTTGATAACAAGTTCAATGGAGGGCAGGAAAATGCGAAGCATGTTGATTGTGTTGGCGGTGTGCGGATTGATGGGGTTTTGCGGCGCGGAGGACAGGATCAATTGTCCCGGAGAATACAAGGGGCATCTGCAAGGAATTGCCAGGGACGCGGCGGGCAACATTTTCTGGTCATTCACGACGGTTTTGGTCAAGACCGACAACAAAGGGAAAGAGCTGTGTAAAGTGGATGTGCCGACGCATTACGGAGATTTGACTTTGCATAACGGCACGGTGTATGTGGCAGTCAACCACGGCAAGTTCAATCAGGAGCCAGGCGCGGCCGACTCGTGGGTATATGTGCATGATGCCGGGACGCTCGCGCTGATCGGCAGGCATGCTGTGCCGGAGTTGGTGCATGGCGCAGGGGGTATGGAATGGCATGCGGAAAAGTTTTATATTGTCGGCGGCTTGCCCGCCACGCACACGGTAAATTATGTATACGAGTACACGGAAGAATTCAAATTCATAAAGAGGCATGTGATCGAGAGTGGGCAGACATTATTAGGTATTCAGACCGTCGGCCGTGGCAGCGACGGGACATGGTGGTTCGGCTGTTACGGAGGGGTGACGCTCAGGACGGACGACAGTTTTCGTTTGTTGGGCAAGCACAAATTCAATAGTGCTTTGGGTGTTGTCAGGAGTGAAGATGACGATACGCTGCTGATCGGCAGGAACAAGCGGGACAAGAATAACAAGCGGAATTCGGGGTGGGCAATCAGGGTACTAACAGAAGCGATAAAAACAAAATGAAAGCGTTGTAAAATTTGTGGTTGTCTTGTTCTAAAAAACTGTAAAAGCAAATTGGGGGGTCACCTGTCAAAGTAAATGCTTCTAAAAGCGGGTCATCATGGCGCATAGGGT
>CAZKZI010000073.1:0-15431 GCA_964557205.1 uncultured Lentisphaeraceae bacterium | reverse complement strand
CCGGCTCAAGGAGAAGGGGATCTGCCACACCGTGCGCACGGCGCGCAAGATGATTGAGCGGCATGACGAGCAGGTGTGGGATATCTTGGAAGAGGTCACCAAAGACAAGACGGTGATGCTCAACCGCGCTCCGACCTTGCATCGTCTCTCAATCCAGAGCTTTGAGCCGGTTTTGATCGAGGGTGAAGCCATACGTATTCATCCTATGGTTTGTACAGCATTTAACGCCGACTTTGACGGCGACCAGATGGCTGTGCATGTGCCTTTGTCGGTCGAGGCTCAGCTTGAGAGCCGGCTGCTGATGATGTCATCAAACTCGATTTTCTCGCCGGCCTCCGGCAAATCGATCATGACACCAACGCAAGATATAGCGCTGGGGATCTATTATCTGACCATTCCTAGTCAGGCGGATAAACTAGCCAACAAGATTGCAGGAAAAACGTCGGCCGCGAACGAGCATCTGCCGCTATTTAACTGTGTGGCTGAAGTAGACTTGGCTCTTGCCGAAGGTGTCATCAACCACCACACCCGTATACGCTTCCGGAATCCCGATTTTGGGCAAAAGGCCAAGCGGTTTGGTAATTCTGAAATGCGGATGCTTGAGACCACCGCAGGACGTGTGATTTTCAACGAAACTTGGCCCGAAGAGCTGGGGTTTGTCAACGACAAGATTGACAAAGGGCGTCTTGCTGACATGATTATGCACTGCCATCAGGTGGCGGGGCATCCCCGCACGGTTGCAGCATTGGATGATCTTAAGACCTTAGGTTTTAAGCATGCCTGTCTGGCTGGCGTTTCGATGGGGCTCAAGGACATGATCCGTCCTGAAAACAAAGACGAGATCATCGGCAAAGCGCACAAAGAGGTTGACAAGGTTGATGAGCAGTTTCAGACCGGCGTGATAACCCCCGGCGAGCGCCACAACAAGATAGTTGATGTCTGGACAGCCGCCACCGAGAAGGTGTCGGACGAGCTGTATAGGACTATCGACCGTAACATTATCGGCACCGAGGCTAATGCGGCTGAGACCAATCCTGTGTATATGATGGTTGACTCTAAGGCCCGCGGTTCGAAGTTGCAGATCCGCCAGCTTGCCGGTATGCGCGGCCTGATGGCCAACCCCTCGGGCGAGATCATTGAAAGGCCGATCACGGCTTCATTCCGCGAGGGTCTGAGTGTGTTGGAGTACTTCATCTCTACGCACGGTGCCCGAAAAGGTCTGGCGGATACAGCGTTAAAGACTGCGGATGCCGGATACCTTACACGTAAACTGGTGGATGTCTCTCAGGATGTCATCATCACGATTCAGGATTGCAATACGGTAAACGGCATTGAGGTCGAGTCGGTAGAGGAAGGTGACGAGACATTGATCCCGTTGCGCGCCCGTGTGCTCGGACGTACCGCCTTGTACGATATTCGCTACCCGGCCAGCGGCGAGATCATGATACCGGCTAATGCCGAAATCGACGAGGACTGTTGCAAACTGCTTGAGGATGCGGGGATTGAAAGAGTGTGGATACGTAGCAGCTTGACCTGCGACTCGCCCCACGGCATGTGTGCTAAGTGCTACGGTCGTGATCTCTCATCAGGTCGCCAGGTGGAAATAGGCACGGCTGTCGGTATTATCGCGGCACAGTCTATCGGTGAGCCGGGCACACAGTTGACCATGCGTACCTTCCACATCGGCGGTACGGCATCGACTGTGTCTAAAATTCCGGAAATCGTGGTCAAAAATGCCGGTTTTATCAAATATGTCGACATTCGCACAGTCCGTAACGATGACGGCAACAATGTGGTGCTTAACAAAAACGGCACAATCGAGATCGTTGATGCGGAAGGAGTCGAGATCGACACCTATACCCTGCAGATAGGCACGGTGCTGCTGGCGGAGGATGCGACGCCGGTCAAGTCCGGGCAACGTGTCGCGGTTTGGGATCCGCATTCAGTGCCGATCCTTGCCGAGAAAAACGGTGTCGTTTCATTCCAGGATTTTGTGGATGATGTCTCGGTGCGCAGTGACCGTGACGCGGAGACGGGGTCTAAGACCTTGCTGGTGCTGGAGACCAAGGAGGATCTGCATCCGCAGATTATCGTGACCGCTCCGAAGACGAATGAGATTCTGGGTTTCTACCACATCCCGGCAGGCGCAGTTGTGATGGTGAAAGAAAATGCCAAGGTCTCGCCCGGTATGATGCTGGCAAAAACGCCGCGTAAAGAGGCGAAGACCCGAGACATCACCGGCGGTCTGCCGCGTGTGGCCGAGCTTTTCGAGGCTCGCCAGCCCAAAGACGCCGCAGAGATATCGAGGATCGAGGGCGTGGTTGATTTTGGCGAGCATCAGCGCGGCAAACGCTGCCTGATAGTCCGTGACGAGATAACCGGGCAGATCGAGGAACATCTGATCCCGATGGGCAAGCAAGTGGTCGTGTTCAAGGATGACCGCGTGAAAAAAGGCCAGCAGCTCACGGAAGGGCCGGTTGTGCCGCAGGAGATTCTGGAAATCTGCGGACCGCAGGAACTGCAGCGCTATCTGGTAAACGAAGTGCAGCAGGTCTACCGTCTGCAGGGTGTGGAGATCAACGATAGACATATCGAGATCATTGTGCGCCAGATGCTGCGTAAGGTCCGTATCACCAATCCGGGTGACACCGACTTCCTGTGGGGCGAGCAGGTCTCGCGGCAGCGCTTCCTCGAGATCAACGAAGAGATTGTGGCCGAAGGTAAGCGGCCGGCTGAGGCTCAACCCGCTTTGCTGGGTATCACCAAAGCTTCGTTGGAGACTGACAGCTTCATCTCGGCGGCATCCTTCCAGGACACCACGCGTGTGCTGACCGATGCGGCGACAATGGGACGGGTTGATGAACTGCGCGGCTTCAAGGAGAATGTGATCCTCGGCCACCTGATACCGGGTGGGACCGGGTTCCCCCTGCACCGCCACATCAAACTCGTGCCGTTGGCCGAACCGATCAGCGAGGAGGAGATGTCGGCTATGCAGGCTACGGCCCAGAGCCAACTCGACGATGTTTTCAACTGAGTCGAAGGATCAATGTAATAACAAAAGGCGGCGCGCGTAAGCATGCCGCCTTTTGTTATCTATGATAGGCGAACAGCTTGACTGAAGTCATACCGACCAATCTCACACCTCATGAGGTGTGAGATTGGTCGGTATGACCCCTTCAGCTTGTATTGTCATTGGTGGTTAGCAGTCGCAGCAAAGTGCGTCCTAGCGCATCGTTGCGCGCAATAAGGCTATACAAACCTGCTGTCTGTCGCACGAACCCACGCACCTCGAGTTTGCGCAGATGACGGTATAGCGCTTGTCGACTTATACTCAAACTATATGACAGCACATCTACAGACTGCTCCTTGTGGAGCTTAAGATATGCCAGAATAGCTAGCCTTCTTGAATGTGTGAAAGCCGTTAAAACATGGATGATTGCCGACTCTGGCTTATCCTCTCTCAGCAAGACCTTCCGCATCGCAAACATTATAGGGCCAGAACTTCTGACAAGGGGATCGGGTATAGGGTGATAGTAAACCCATCGGCTGTGTCGCACAGGCCGTATTAGACCACGTGATTGGAGGGCTCTTAATATTAAAGACGCATGGTTGTCCGGAACTTCTAAACATCTGGCCAATTGTGTCACATTTAGCCCTGGTTTTTTGAAGACCTCACGCAGACAGTTTAAACGGTTTTTGTTGGCGAGTGTACGGCAGGTTTTCCACAGGGTTGGAGTTAGATCATTCATATCACACCTCATGAGGTGTGATAATATAACACGAAATCTTCATACAAGAAAAGCTTGGATTTTGTCCCAAAAGAAGGATATTCTTTAACGGAGTTAAGAAAATATTTCGAGTTTGTTCGCGGCAATTGGAAAAGGGGCCACCTGATGCAATATTCTCTGCTGTTTATAACCAACAGCGGAGGTAAGGATGCTTCGGCATGATTGTTCCGAATGGTTATCTTGGCTAACATGCCGTATGCGGTCTGAGACGATATAACGCTAATCCCCTATAATATTAAATGGAATCAGTTATTGCTGGTCTGCGTGAGAATCCGGCTTGCGCAGGGTCTTGATGATCAAGAAAGCGCTGAAACCTATGACAAACAGCCAGCAGAATGCCATGGTGATGATGCCCGCGATACTCATTTAAGGCTCCTTTTCCATTCGGCGGGCAGCGCGTCTATGATGGATTTCACCACCTCTTCGATGGTCATGTTGGTGCTGTCGATCTCTATGGCGCCGTCAGCCTTTCTCAACGGCGCGTACTTGCGGGTCGAGTCAATGGCGTCACGTGCCAGCAGGGAGGCTTTGACCTCGTCTGCTGTCTGGCTGGCTATGCCTTTATCCAACTCTTCTTTGCGGCGGCGTTCGGCACGCGCCTCGGCACTCGCCACCAGGTAATACCGGGCCGGCGATTCCGGGAAAACAGCGGTCGTTATGTCCCGCCCCTCGACGATCAGGTCACCGAACCGGGTCATGTCGCGCAGCCATCCGGTCACACGCTCGCGCACCGCTTTGACGGTAGCTACCGGGCTGGCATGGCGGTTGATTTCAGGCGCGCGCAGGGCATCGCCCGGTGGCACACCGGCAACAAAATACTCTATGGCGCCGTCGCGCGGCTCACACGTTACGGTTACCTGTCTGGCGCAGGCCGCCACCGCTTCAGGGTCGGATGGGTCGATGTTGTGCTTGAGACACTGCCATGTCATAATACGGTACAAGGCTCCGGAGTCGACATGTAAAAAACCCAGAAGTTTGCCGACACGTTTTGATACTGACGATTTGCCGGCTCCGGACGGGCCGTCTATTGCGATTACTCGGCTCATAATATCCTATTACTGCTTTACAGGCGTGACACCTTTTTTCAGAATGATGTTGCCGTATTTGGCAACTTCGCCGGTTATGACTACGGCATAAGCCTTTTCGGCGCGTGCGTAGAACTCAAAACGGCCGATGCGCTGCATGGGCGGTGGCGTGGGCAGGTGCTTGCGGATGGCTCTCAAATAATCGCCCTCAACCGTGGGATCCAGTCTTTCGCCCTCAACCGGGGACATCATGATCATCGGTGGCGCATAGCTGTCCAATTCGAACAGCGGTATGATCCCTTCCAGCAGCGGCGGAATGCGCACCCCGTCCGCCCGTAGCGTACGACGGCAAAGTGTGTGGCCGGGAAAATGGGCATCGGCCAAGACGATTTCGTCGCCGTGCCCCATTTCCGCCAGCACTTTCAGTAGTTCAGGCGAGATTATCGCCGAAATACCCTTTAACATTATTGTCCTCCTGTGACGCAGGCGCGTCTGTCCTTAGGCTTAAGTGTATGATCGCTCTCAACCATGTAATCACTTTAACGGAAACTCTCTGTGAACACAATAGCATGTGCGTGGTCGGGTGTGTTTAACAATAGCTGCAGCGCATCCCAGCATTCAGTATTCAGAATCATAACCATTTCGTGAAAAACGTTTTTTACACATTCTGACTCCTGAGCCGTTACCCTTAGTCAAACTGCTTAATCGATCCCGCTAGACGGATTTAGTCTATGGACAGATCAGACAGTGTGCGTTATAATGCTGATAACTTAATGGAACTGCATGCGGTGCGGTGATGTTTCGCCTTCAGGTCTTACTTTAGAGGCTGGGGGCTGTCGTTAAAACCAGATTAAAGGAAAGGAGTTTTCGGTTATGAATGACCATGATCAGCCGGGCAAGGTGGCGCTGGACACGCATGTCACGGACCTTACGATAACGGCTTCGGAGAAAGATGTTCTGAGGCGGTTGGGGGAACGTGTCATGGCGCTGTCCATGCGCATGATTGAAGCGGAAAAAAAGACGTTGTGGACGCACAAGAACACTTTGAAGCAGTCGCGGCCTTTGATTCTTTGTGACCCCGAGTTCAGTTGGCGCGAGATAATACCGGAGTCTTCGCTGGAATGTTCAAACGTGTTGGCCCGCCACTGGGAGCATTGTTTGCGCAAGGAAATTTTCTGGGGCGAGAAGATGGGCGACGACCGCGTGGTCGAAAGCCGGTTTACTGTGGGATGGGTCTATGAGCGGACCTTCTGGGGTCCGGACACCTCGTCGGTGAACCCCCAAACGTTTTTGAAAGATTTAGATGATTTGAGTGGTCTGCAGTTTCAGGTGATAAAGATTGACCGTGATGCCACCACCGACATTGTGCATCTGGCACGCGAAGTTTTTGACCGGGTGTTGCCGGTGAAGCTCCGTGAGCAGTGGTATTGGTCTTTAGGACTCACGCGCGAGTTGATCCAGTTGCGCGGGCTGGAGTCTTTCAAGCGGGACATACAGGAAAATCCGCACGGCTTACACAATTTGATGTCTTTTCTGCGGGACGGCACACTTGATCTTATCGCGTTTTTGGAGAACGCCGGTTTATACAGTCTGAACAACGAAGGTGATTACATTGGATCCGGAGGCTTCGGCTGGACCAACGATTTGCCGTCCAAGGATTATCATGGCACGGCTCAGGCCAAAGATTTGTGGGCGCTGTTCGAGAGCCAAGACACGAAGGATTTGGCCCCCGAGCTTTTCGACGAGTTCATCCTGCAGTACCAGAAACCGGTGATATCACGCTTCGGGCTGGTTTGCTACGGTTGCTGTGAGCCGATCTCCGAGCGCTGGGATTATCTGAAGAATATACCCAACATACGCAGGGTAAGCGTGTCGCCGACCTGCGACCGGACCAAAATGGCGGAAGCTTTACAGGACAAATATGTCTATTCATGTCGGCCTGACCCGTCGATCCTGACCGCCGCCAACTTCGACGAGGCTGCCGCGCGCAAGGATATCCGAGATATCCTCGAAAAGGCCAAGGGCTGTAATTTGGAGATCATCATGAAGGATCATGACACGATTCAGCAGGATCCTTCCCGCGCGATCGCCTGGTGCAAACTAGCAAAAGAGGAAATAACCGATTTCTGCAAGTGATTCTAACGGAACTGCGCCTCAAACTGACAAGTGACGTGCAGCAATACTGGTTGATAGTTGATGGTCTGCGGTTCGCACGCAGACAGGCCGAGGCGTCCGCATAGCCCCCGCGATCATTCGCGGCGCAACCGCGTGGCCAACTGAACCCTGGCTCCTGAATCCTCGGGGCGATGCAACAAAGTTGAATCGCCCCCATCATCAACAGAACTTGACTCATTTGTTTAGTTCCCAATCTATTTAAAACGGTTAGACTGGAGCTTGTTTGTCCGTGTGGCTGTCCATAATCAGCCGCCGCGGTTTTTGGGCTTATCGCCCATTGCGCTCAGCGCCAGTTCCAGCGCGTATCCGGCGGATTGGCTGCGTACACTATCGCGGTCGCCTTTGAAAACGCGCTGTTCGCTGCGTGTGTTGTTGGCGACGGCGATACCGAAACAGACCAGGCCCACGGGTTTGGCGGGGGTGCCGCCGTCAGGCCCGGCGATGCCGGTGGCCGATACCGCCACATCCGCGCCAAGCCGGGCACGGACACCGGTGGCCATAGCTTCGGCGCACTTCAGGCTTACCGCCCCTTCACGCTCCAAAATTGCCTGACTCACGCCCAGTATGTCGCGCTTGACGTCATTGGCGTAACTGACCACACCGCCCTGGAACACCGCCGACGCTCCGGGCACTGACGTGATGCGCTGGGCGATCATGCCGCCCGTGCATGATTCCGCGACGGCTATCTTGAGTTGCCGTTCACTGGCGGCAACTACCAACCGCACTTCAGGCAAAGCTGGATCAGGATGAGTCATAAAGAGTGGTTTAACGCCTTCCTGTTTCCGTGCTTTTCACGAGAGCAAGGCGTTGATCTTGGTCATGATCTCGAAGGCGTCTCCGACATAGACCACATCGGCTTTACCCTGCGCCCAACCGCAGTTGGGGTCCAGGTTGATGGCTCGGCGTTCATTGATGAAGCGCCAGCCGACCGCGTGCGGCTCCTCTCCGTGGCAGCAAGTCGATAATCCCTTTGCGTGCCGCGGCGTCGAACCGGTCTGGCCGACCTGGTTCATGTGGGTCATGAAACTCAGTGTCTCCTGGCCTTCGCTTTGCAGGTCGACCAGTGATTTGCTGCTACCCAGCGACGCTTTGGCTTTTTGCAGAAAATCCTGGATCAGGACACCTGCATCGGCGATGTGGAACTGTCCGTCTTTTTGTTTCTTGGTCCAGCCCGCGCCTGCCACAAACAGCACGGTCGCGTCAGGTTTAATGGTTTGCGCGTCAATGGCGGGCGATCGCACACCGGACACGCTGGTGCGCATGTCAACCTCGTCAAAACTGACGGCGACCTCCTTGGCATCTGCCACGCCTTCCGTGCCTTGCCAAGGCGCGTTGACGCCGACATCCGCCAGCAAGATCCACGGGCGCGCTGTCCGGCTGAAGGAGCCGAGAATACGTTGGCGGTAGAACCAGCGTTGCGTCAGCACCTGGCCTCCATCAGCCTTTACGCTTACGATGTGGGTGTCAATCTGTGCGCCAGCACGATGCGCGGCACCCGGCAGGCAGCGCGTGAAACGCGCGGTTCCCGGCGCCAGCACCAGTTCGGCTCCTGACGCTTTGATCAGAGCGTCCGCAGCCGCGGTGTCTGTGGCATAACGCGCCTGCGCGACAGCCTCCGAACTCACGGTCAGGAAACTTTCCGCGCCGCACCCGGCTACCGTATTGGCCGCACCGGTTGCACCTTTGCCGATAATGCCAACCGCCAGTGTGCCGCTGGTCTGCTCTTTGAGGGTCACGGCTGAGGTCAAAGTCTCGAGCGAGGCTTTAGGCAGGCTTCCGTCGTCTTGTGTGTGAAAAAGTGCAAGAATCTTCATGGTAAAAACGCTTTCTCTTATGCTTCATGTTCAGTTGCCGCCGTTACTGTTTAACCCACTCCACGATTTCAGCCGCGATCTCGTCCGCGCTTACATCCTTGACGATGCGCGTGGCGCGCTTCTGCGCGGGCACTTCGGTCTTTTCGTATGCTATACTGCCGGTGCCGACTTTGGCGGGCTTGGCTTTCATTAAGGCGGGCATGACGGCGCGCATATTGACCATGCCGACCTGCGGGTTGTTGGGAGGCTCGGGCAGGTTGCCTGTGGCCCAGGCCAGCACGGCCGGAGCACCCTTGCAGACAGATGCTTGATACTGGCCGCTCTCGATGCGTTCCAGCACCTCGAAAGATCCGTCCGGCTGAACTTTGATCTCGTCCACGCCAGTGAAAAAGTCTCGTATATCGAGACGTTCGCAGATCAACTGCATTGTGACTCCGGCATCGCGCGATGCCGAGGCGCATCCGCCAAACACCAGCAGGCGATTCTTATCGAGTTCCGGAATCGTAGCGACTGCTTCTGCCAATACTGCCGCTGCCTCGTGGGCATCGGTGAAGCCGCTGGCGTTGCCATCGACCGCCACCAGTTCGAAAGGCACCTTCTGCGCCACAGTCATCATGAGCTGCTGCAGTTTAGCCTTGGGGCCTAGACTCACCAGATAGACCTTGCTGCCCGCGATCTGCTTGGTCAGGTTGGCGGCTTCGAAAAGCGCGTGCGCTGACCAAGGGTCAAGCACGGAAGGCAACATCATTTCGTTTTTCAAGCCCGGGCCTTGCGGGGTGGTCAAAGGTTCTAGGGTCTGTAGCGGATCGGGCACGAGGCTACCGCAAACCACAATCTGAAAACCGTCTGTCATCGCTTTCTCCTTGCTTAAGCTTCTAATGCGGGCAGAGCCCGCAACCAAAAATCACCACCTCGAAGTTCACGAAGGCCACGAAGAGAGGATTGATTCAAAAAACTTCGTGCTCTTCGTGTTCTTTTGTGGTGAAACAAATTGCTTTTGATCACTGTTCCTCGGCCGTAAGGCGCTAACCGTCTACAGTCAGACCCTGTGTTACATGAGGACAATATACCAAAGCGGTGACGGCGTTGTGAAGGGCTGAAACCAGCAATTCTAATTATGGCTACAATGCCTGTGGTCGGGACGGCCTTCCAAAAAAAACCACCTGATTTATACATGAAGGGACGACCTCCCTGTCTGCGTGCAACGCACAGGCAGGCGTGTCGTCCATTCCCGAAAAGAGGCTAAGTTTAGAATTGCTGGAGGAACAGGCTTCACACACCTGCGCCAATGCGGTATAGTTGAACGATGAAAAACTACATTACCACTGTATCTGTTTTTTTTGCGGCCTGTTGTGTGAATGCCGGGGACTTCCCGAAATTCTCCCGGCCGCGGCCGATCACTTCCGGCCCCAAAGAGCATCTCTCCGCCAGTTACTACGCCATCAATTCGTGGAGCGCGGACAACCGGTACTTCACTGTTCTGCAAACTGAATTGCGTAAAGGCTTGCCGACCGTCAACGATCCTGCGGTGCTGGGGCTGGTCGATATGCGGGACAATAACCGTTTCATACCGCTGACGGAAACGCGCTGCTGGAATTTTCAGGAGGCCACCATGGCCTATTGGTTGGGCACCGCCCCTAGCAGGCGCTTCATCTACAACGATATGGTGGACGGTAAGTTCGTCTCGGTCATCTTCGATATCAAGACCAAAGAGAAGAAGATCATCCCTTATCCGATCAGCGCTGTCTCGCCGAACGGCAAGGAGGCCGTCAGCATCAATTACGCGCGGTTGCGGCTGACGCGGCCAGATTATGGGTATGACGGCAAGGGGCAGGATGCGCGCGAGACAGTCACCTGGCCGGAGGATGACGGCCTGTTTCTTGTGAACTTGGCAACCGGCGAGGCAAAACTGATCGTCTCCACGGCCTCGGCTCGCGCGATGATGCCCAAGGTCGAAGAAGGTAAGGAACTGGCCTATTTCTGCCACACGGTCTTCAGCCGCGACGGCGCCAAGATCTTCTGGCTGGCGCGTTCAAAAAACCCCGCCGAGCGTGGGCACTTGACGACCTCCTTCACCTGCAACCGCGACGGCAGCGATGTGCGGCGCTGTTTCCCCGACGGCTGGGGCGGCTCGCACTTCAACTGGCTGGACAGCGACCGCCTGATGGTTACAGCCAAATACATGGACAAGGTCTACACTCATGTGCTTTTCACGGTGGGCCAAAAGGATTATACCCGGGTTGGCATGGGCCTGCTGGACTTCGACGGCCACGGGGTTTTTTCAAACGACGGCAAGTGGATGGTCACCGACACTTATCCCGACCGTTTGAGTGAGCGCAAGTTGATGATACTCCGGATGTCCGACCAGGCGATCTTGCCGCTCGGGACGTATTTTGTGCCTGAAATCTACCGTGAGACCTATTCGCGCTGTGATCTGCACCCGCGCTGGCGTCCGGATAGCAAGATGCTGAGCTTTAACTCCGCGCATGAGGGTACGCGACAGGTTTATGTCATGGATATTGAGTACTGAAATAAATAGGGTAACACGGAAAAAGAGGATATATGCGGAATCTGTGTTTGGCGGTCGAGGCGGCTGACTGAATAGTCGTTTCTGCACGATAAGAGCTGTAGGGCTGATGGCCGAATAATCGAAAGGAGATGCGCCATGGATTCATATCGCATTTTGCGTGGGTTAATGAAAGTTTTTTCCGGTCACTCAATATGGCCGTTTGTGTCGGCCGCGCTACTGACTGCGCTTTGCGGCTGCAAGTTTGCCTTTTCGGAGGCTCGGAAACCGTTGGCGGAAGAGAAGCCGGTCGCTGTTTTCACGGGATACCACTGGAAAACCCTTTCCGGGCAGCCTGGCGGGCTGGGTAATGTCGACGGCAAGGGTGCGCAGGCGCGCTTCTGCCAGCCGCACGGGCTTGCCTTTGACAACGCGGGAAATGTCTATTTGGCCGACTATTACAACTACGCCATCCGTAAGATCGCGCCGGACGGCACGGTCACGACTCTGGCCGGCACCGTAGGCCAGGCCGGTTATGCGGACGGCCCCGGCGGCGTGGCGCGTTTCGGCAAGGTGGCGGGACTGGCCGCAGATGTTGCTGGCAATGTTTATGTCGCCGACACGGACAACCATGTGATCCGCAAGATCACGCCTGGGGGCGCGGTGAGCACGTTGGCGGGGCTGGCGGGCGAGCCCGGCCATGTTGACGGCAAAGGCGCGGCAGCTCGGTTCCGTTCGCCGCATGACGTGGCATCAGACAGCAAAGGCAATCTTTATGTGGCCGACACCGGCAACCATCTTGTGCGCAAAATCACCGCCGAAGGCGCGGTCGCCACTCTGGCCGGACAGGTCGAGATCAAGGGCGGAGTGCCTGCAGGCGGATTCACGGATGGCAGGGGCGGGACGGCGCGCATGTGTTCGCCACGCGGTGTGGCGGTGGACCAGGACGGCAATGTTTGCGTGGCCGACACCGAGAATGCTGTGGTGCGCAAGATCACGCCGGACGGCAGAGTGACCACACTGGCGGGCAGCGCGGGAAAAACCGGCAACGCATCTGGCAAAGGCGCGGCGGCGCGGTTTAATTATCCGCAAAGTTTGGCGTTTGGTCCGGACGGCAGTCTGTATGTCGCCGACACATGGAACCGCCTGATCCGCAAAGTTTCTTCTTCCGGCGAGGTAACCTCTGTCACTGGCCTGACCGGACGGGTAGTCGCGCCGTGCGGCGTGGCGCTCGACAAAAACGGCGATATGGTGGTGTCAGACACCGAAGCTCAGACTGTCAGCCTCCTCACGAGAACCGGGGCGTTCTCGGTTCTGGCCGGCAGCGCCAGCCGTCACGGCTATGCCGACGGCAAGGGCGCGGAAGTACTTTTCAACCGCCCGACCGGCATCGCTGTCGACCGTCTCAAAAACCTCACGGTGTCAGACAATTTCAACCATGTCATAAGGCACGTCGCGGCAGACGGTACGGTCAAGACGCTTGCGGGCAAGGCCGGGTCGCAGGGATACGCCGACGGTAAAGGTGCGAGCGCGCTTTTCTTCTGGCCCGCAGGTTTGGCGCGTGACGATTACGGCGACATCTTCGTGGCCGATGCCGGCAACCATGTGATCCGCAAAGTGTCGCCTGACGGTATCGTCACCACGCTGGCCGGCGGTGCCGGCAGCGCAGGCAGTTCCGACGGGGTCGGCAGTCAGGCGCGTTTTTCATCTCCCGCCGATGTGGCGGTAGACGGCGGCGGCAACCTGTTCGTGGCTGACCGTGCCAACCATCTGATCCGTCGGGTCACAGCAGCGGGCGAGGTCGCCACGCTGGCCGGTGGCGCGGGCAAATCGGGTCAGGATGACGGGTTCGGCGAGTGGGCGCGGTTCGATAACCCCAGCGGTGTGGCGGTTGACCGTTCGGGATATGTTTTTGTAGCCGACACCGGCAACCACACGATCCGCAAGATAGCACCCGGCGGCGAGGTCACGACATTAGCAGGCAAGGCGGGCGAGACCGGCGGCGTTGACGGGCTAGGAGCAGCCGCGCGCTTTCACGGCCCTTCCGCACTGTGGCTTGATGCCGACGGCAATCTGCTGGTGGCTGACCGCGACAACCACATGATCCGCAAGGTCACGCCAGCGGGATTAGTGGCGACCTTGGGCGGCAAGCCCAACCGCATGAGCGGCACAGACGGGTTCGGGCAGGCCGCTCTTTTCGCGCAGCCCTCGGGACTGGCGGCTGACGATGACGGCTTTCTGTATGTGGCTGACGCCTGCAACAACCGCATCGCGGTGGGCATGCCCGGCAATGAGAAGGCGGTTTTTACTGCGGATGCTTCAGCGGCCAAAGGCGCTGCCGTCGCCGGATTGGCGGAAATCGAAAGCCTGCCTTACGTATGGGAGGTTTTCGTGGGACAGCCCGGAGTGGCCGGCGCGGAAGACGGCAAGGGGCAGGCGGCGAGTTTCAACGGGCCGCAAGGTTTGGCGATCAGCGAGCGCGGCGTTTTGTTCGTGGCGGACTGCAACGGCAACGTCATCCGCAAGGTCACGCCTGCGGGAGAGGTGACCACCCTGCAAGGCACGGCCGGCCGCATGACCGCGCCGGTCGGCATAGCGTACCGAGCCAAAGGATACTGTTATGTCACGGATATCTCCCATGTTGTTTGGCTAGTCACTCCAGCGGGAGAGATCAGGCGGCTGGCAGGAGAACCCGCGCGCGGCGGATATGCCGACGGGCTTGGCGGGCGGGCGCGCTTCAACTATTTGCCCGGGGTGGCGGCGGACGCCAAGGGCAATGTTTTTCTGGCCGATCACAACAACCAAGCCGTACGCAAGATTGCGCCTGACGGCAATGTTTCCACACTGGTCGGGCTGGCTGGCAG
This sequence comes from uncultured Lentisphaeraceae bacterium, assembly GCA_964557205.1. GTDB lineage: Bacteria > Verrucomicrobiota > Kiritimatiellia > RFP12 > UBA1067 > JAQVQN01. Next base: position 1,259 of record CAZKZI010000073.1, on the reverse strand, counting down.
TCAGGGCGATTTCGACGGCAAAGGTGCTGCCGCGCGCTTTATGCTGCCCTCGGCCATAGCTATAGGACGAAAAGGGGAACTTTATGTGGCGGACGAGAACCGCATCCGTAAAATCGCTACGGACGGTGAGGTGGTGACACTGCAGTTGCCGGGGATCAGGTTAGGCCGGCTGGACGGTCTCGCGGTTGACAGAAAGGGTAACGTATATGTGGCTGACCGCGAGAATCATCTGATATGGCGGATAGCTTCCGACAACAAGACCGTGCGTCTCGGCAGTAGCGGGCTGGCGATCGGCGGGGCGGGCTGGCTGATCACCGGCATGGCGGTGGACAGCCGGGGCAACGTCTATGTTGCCGATGCCGTGCGCAACTGCATCATGAAGGGCAAGCCTGCGGCTCGCCGTTGAACCGCGTAAAAACTTTTCTGCCACAGAACCACAGAGTTTTCATAAACCGAGGCTCTTGCAAGTGTTTTGCAAGAGCCTCAAACCCAAGATACTCTGTAGCCTTTGCGGTTGAAGTTTATTCAGCCGTCGCCCATGTTATTTTGCGGCAAGCTGTTCCTCGATGCGTAGCAGGCGGTTATACTTGGCAACTCGTTCCGAGCGCGAGAGCGAACCGGTCTTGATCTGACCGCAGCCGGTCGCGACCGCCAGGTCTGCGATGAAGTCATCCTCGGTTTCGCCCGAGCGGTGTGAAACCACAGAGACGTACCCCGCCTTTTTCGCGAGCCGCATGGCGTCGAGGGTCTCAGTGAGCGTGCCGATCTGGTTGAGTTTAATCAGTACCGCGTTGGCGGCTTTTTCATCGATGCCGCGCTGAATGAAGCGCGTGTTGGTCACAAACAGGTCGTCGCCCACGAGCTGGCATTTGTCGCCGAGTTCGCTTGTAAGCTTCGTCCAGCCGGCCCAGTCATTCTCCGCCATGCCGTCTTCGACCGAATCAATCGGGTACTTTCCGATCAGCTCGGCGATGTAGGCGATCTGCGCGTCGCTGTCCCGCTGGGCGGGCTGATGCTTCGCGCCGCGCGCGGCAATCTCAAAGAGGCCGTAATTATAGATGCCGTCCTTGAAGAATTCAGATGCCGCGCAATCGAGCGCCAGCGAAACATGGCCGTTCTGATCTGCGCGCCCGGGTTTATAACCGGCGGCCTCTATGGCTTTCACGATAGTCTCGATGGCATCTTCGGCACTGTCCAAAACCGGCGCGAAGCCGCCCTCGTCACCGACGGCGGTGGAGAGGTTGCGTTTCTTCAAGATA
>CAZKZI010000072.1:0-15698 GCA_964557205.1 uncultured Lentisphaeraceae bacterium | reverse complement strand
CGAGCGCATGTGATTAAGATAGCAGAACACTCTTTAGCGGTAAAGCGGTATGTTGGTGGGTGTGATTGCAATATTTTGCAATCACACTCCGTCACCGAAAAAGGTTTGACAGCAGACGGTCGGGTGGGGGATCATTTTAAGCATGGAAGATGCTAACTCTTATCTCGGGCTGTTTTTCGAACCGATCCGGCAGTATTTGCAGGATGACGCAGTCTCTGAAATCCTGATCAATGGGCCCAATCAGGTTTTCATTGAACTCAAAGGCAAACTGCAGCCTACGGAGGCGCGCTTTGTCAGCGAACCGGCCTTGAAGGCGGCTGTTGTGAACGTGGCTAAGAATGTCGGCCGCATGCTGAATGAGGAGAACCCGCGCCTGGACGCGCGTTTGCCCGACGGCTCGCGCGTGCATGCCGTGATCCCGCCGCTGGCGCGCTGCGGCACGGTGGTGGCCATACGCAAGTTTAAGAAGGAGAAGCTGACGATCAGGCAATTGATCGAGTTCGGCAGCATCACGGAGGATGGAGCGCGGCTGATCGATGTGATCGTGAAACTGCACAAGAACGTGATCGTCTCGGGCGCCACGTCCTCTGGCAAGACCTCTGTGTTAAATGTGCTCAGCTCCTTTATTCCTGAAAACGAGCGTATACTGGTGATCGAAGACGCCAGTGAGCTGCAACTGCAGCAGGCGCACACGGTCTGTTTCGAGACGCGCAAGCCCGATAAGAACGACAAGGGCGAGGTCACGATCCGTGACCTGATTCATTCGGCATTGCGTCTGCGTCCAGACCGGCTGGTTATCGGCGAGATCCGCGGCGGCGAGGCGCTGGATCTGTTGCAGGCGCTGAACACCGGCCATGCCGGCAGCATGTCGACCATACACGCCAACAGTTCGTTGGACTGTCTATCGCGCATTGAGACCTGCTCGCTTTTGAGCGGCATCGACATACCGCTCTCGGCCTTGCGCGCACAAGTGGCATCGGCTATCGACGCGGTGGTGCATACGGCGCGTCTCTCAGACGGCTCTCGCAAGATCACGGCGGTATCCGAGGTACTGGGGCTGAAGGACGGCGAGTATGTGGTGCGTGATTTGTATCTTTTCAAAGTGCGTGGGATCGGACCGGACGGCAGCTTGGACGGCGCTTTCACAGGTATCGGCCACAAGCCGAGTTTTTTGCAAGAGGCGGCTTTGCGTAACATGCCGCTGGACGAGGCAATGTTCGCGGGATCGAAGGACGCGCAGTCCGATTGAGTATGGACAGGATGACCCCACAGCAGCGGCATCGCTGCATGGCCAGCATCCGCGGCATAGGAATCTGATGAGTGACAGTAAAGTCATACGCGTCTATGATATGACCGGCATTGTTCAGGGAGTGGGTCTGCGCCCGACGGTATATGCGCTGGCGCGCCGCGCCGGACTGTGCGGCTGGGTGCAGAACCGCACGGGACTGGTGCGTCTGCGGCTTGAAGGTAATGCGGATGCGGTCACTGAGTTTATGCTAAGACTGCCGCAGAATCTGCCGCCCCATGCCCGTCTGGAGACAGTCAGCGAGGTCGTGTCCTGCGCATTGCCGGAAGGGCAGTGCAGCGGCACTTTCAGTATATTGCCGAGCGTCATTTGCGGCACTCCAGAGGTGGTGGTGCCTGCGGATCTGGCCATGTGCGCCGATTGCCGCCGCGAGGTTATGGATGCGGCCGACCGACGCTACGGGTACGCTTTCAGCACCTGCACCCGCTGTGGCCCACGCTATACAGTGGTGGAAGCCATGCCTTATGACCGCGAGCGCACCACGCTGGCGGCTTTTCCGTTGTGCCCCGACTGCCGCGCGGAATATGAGAATCCGCTCGACCGCCGCTTTCACGCTGAAAGCATTGCCTGTCCGGTCTGCGGGCCGCGCCTTAGTTTGCTAGACGTGCGCGGACGGGAGGTCGTCGGCGACCCGCTGCGAGAAGCGCGGGCAACGCTGGCGCGCGGCGGGATCGTGGCAGTGCGCGGCATTGGAGGCTTCCTGCTGGCGGCAGACGCCTCGAACCGCGAGACCTTGCGAGGTTTGCGTTCGCGCAAAGACCGGCCGCACAAAGCTTTGGCGGTGATGGCGGCAGACCTGCCGACCATGCGGCGTTGCTGCCTGGTGCCACCGGAGGCCGCGAGGCTGCTGGCCGCGCCGGAGGCGCCGATCGTGATCTTGGACGTGCTGCCCGAGGCCGCGAGCGCCGGGATTTTGCCTTTTGACCTTCTGACGCCAGACGCGCCTGACACGCTAGGCGTGATGCTGCCGACCTCGCCGTTGCATTTGCTGCTGCTGGAACCTTTGTCGGGTGACCCTGTGCCGCCTTTAAAGTGGTTGGTGATGACCAGCGGCAACCGCGGCGGCGAGCCGATCTGCCTGACTGCGGATGAGGCGCGTGTGCGGCTGGACGGGATCGCCGACCTGTTTCTGGATCATGATCGCGCGATCAATCTGCGCGCCGACGACTCAGTGGCGGTTGTGCGGCACGGCGCTCCGCAATTGTGGCGGCGCGCGCGCGGTTATGCTCCCAACGCTTTGTTGCTGCATGCTCCGCTGCAACGCTGCGTGCTGGCGATGGGCGCGGAGCTTAAGAACTCTGTGGCTGTGGGATATGGCGAGCGGGTGGTGATGTCGCCGCACGTGGGCGATCTTGAGACGCCCGAGGCTATGGACAGCCTGGAAAAGGTGGCGCGCGCCTTGCCTCGCTTTCTCCATAAAAGCCCGGAGACGGTGGCGGTTGATCTGCATCCCGACATGCAGGCCACACGGTTGGGCAGGCGGCTGGCGGCTGAATACGGCGTGCCTGTGGTTGAAGTACAGCATCATCACGCCCACGCCGCCGCGGTTTTGGCCGAGCACGGTGTGGAGTCCGGCCTGGCGCTGGTGCTGGACGGAACCGGGATGGGGCCGGACGGCAGAATTTGGGGTGCGGAGTTGCTGGCGGTGGATGCGGCGGGATATGCGCGGCTTGCCACCTTCGCGCCGGTGCCGCTGCCCGGCGGCGATGCGGCTGTAAGGCATCCGGCAAGGCAGGCCATCGCACGGCTGACGGATGCCGGGATTGTGCCTGACGAAGGGATTCTGGAACGGCTGGGCGTAGAAGCGGCGGCGGCCGAAGTCTGGCGGCGGCAGTGCGCGCAAGGAATCAACGCGCCGCTGACCCATGCCGCCGGCAGGGTGTTTGACGCTTGTTCCGCCCTGCTGGGGCTCGCGCCGTATACGGTTACTTACGAGGGGCAGTCAGCGATGCGTCTGGAAGCTGCGGCGCGCCGCGCCGCTGGCGGCGCGATAAACGCTTTATCCTTTGAGTTAATTGAGAAGGACGGCATGTTGACCATAAGCTGGCGTAAGGCCTTTGAGGCGTTGGCCTTTGTTGACCTGGACAAAATTAATGTGTGCGAATGGGCGCTGGCGTTCCATCACGCGATTGCATCGGCGGCGTTCAGCATGCTAGAATACGGCTTACAGAATAACGCCGCCCGCGTGTTGGCTTTGAGCGGTGGTGTTTTCATGAACCGTTTGCTGAATGATCTTTTGGTGCCGCGTCTGGAGGCGTCGGGTCTGCGGGTTTTGCTGAACCGCCGCGTGCCTCCCAATGATGGCGGCATTGCGTTGGGGCAGGCGGCTGTGGCAGGCAAAGGGAGTTGAAATGTGCTTGGCGTTTCCAATGCGATTGGTTGAGATTCATGACGACGCGCAAGGCGTTGCTGAACTTGCGGGCAGTCGTCAGACAGTGGACCTTTCTCTGGTGGCTGACGCGCGTAGTGGCGATTATCTGATCGTGCATGCCGGCTTTGCCATCGAGATTTTGGATCAGGAGGACGCCGAGGACACTTTGGCAATGTTTGAAGAGCTTGACCGTGAGCAGACGGCGCGCGTCTGAACGGCGCTGCTGTTAAAATCCAGCCCGAGACCCATGTTTTCATGAAATACATCGACGGCTTCAGAAATCCTGAAACAGCCGCGCGTTTCGTGCGGCGGATAGCGGCGCAAGGAGCAGCGCTGGCGGCGGCCGGCCGTCATGTGCGCGTGATGGAGGTATGCGGCAGCCACACCATGGCTATCGGACGCTACGGTATCCGTCCGTTGCTGCCTGCCAATGTGGAACTGATCAGCGGACCGGGTTGTCCGGTGTGCGTCACCGACCCTGGATACATCGATGCCGCGATCGGGTTGGCAGGGAACGGTGCGGTTATCGTCACCTTTGGCGACATGTTGCGAGTGCCGGGGTCCTGCTCCGATTTGTCGGCGTGCCGTGCCGCAGGCGGCGATGTGCGGGTATGCTACGCTCCGACGGCGGCGCTGGAAATCGCCCGGGCCGAACCGGAACGCGAAGTAGTGTTTCTGGCGATCGGCTTCGAGACCACGGTGGCGCCTGTGACCAGTCTGGTAGCCCGTGCCAGACGCGCAGGTTTAGGCAACCTCTCTTTGTTGACCGCCTTCAAGATGGTGCCACCCGCGCTGGAAGCTTTGCTGGATGACCCGGAAACTGCTATCGACGCTTTTCTTTGTCCTGCGCATGTCAGCGCCATTATCGGTTCCAGGGCTTATGAAAAAATCGCGGATGGTTTCCGCGTGCCTTGCGTGATAGCCGGGTTCGAACCGGTCGACATCCTTTACGGTATCAGCGGGATTCTGGCGCAGGTATTGAAGGATGAGGCCAGAGTTGAGAATCAATATACGCGTGTTGTGCGTCCGGGCGGCAATGTCAAAGCGCAGGAGGTTATAGCTCGTTATCTTGAGCCTATTGATGCCGGATGGCGCGGGATTGGCGTGATACCGCGTAGCGGGTTGGGGCTTAAGACTGAATTCGCCGGTTACGACACTGAGCGCAAACTGGGAGTCAAGAGCGGTCCCGGACGTAGCCAGCCGGGTTGTGTCTGCGGAGAGGTCATCAAAGGCAAGCGTCGGCCATCCGAATGCCCTTTGTTCGGCCAGCGCTGCACGCCTGATAATCCTGTCGGGCCTTGCATGGTTAGCGCCGAAGGCACTTGTGCGGCGGCTTTCAAGTATGATCTGCCGCCTGCGGGGCAGGGAGGTTTGCGGTGAACGCAGATAGAGTGATCCAACTGGCGCACGGTGGCGGTGGGCGCCTGACACGGGAACTGATAGAAGATGAGATCATGCCGCGTTTCGGCGCTGGGCCGCTGCACGGTTTGCCTGACGGCGCGAACCTGCCGTCACCGGGGGAGCGGTTAATATTCACGACCGACAGTTTTGTTGTGCGCCCGCTGGAGTTTCCCGGCGGCAATATCGGAGACCTCGCCGTGTATGGCACCGTGAACGATCTGGCGGTATGCGGCGGCGAGCCCAAGTGGTTGTCGCTGGCGATGATCATCGAGGAGGGGCTGCCGCTGGCGGTGCTGGGACGCGTGCTGGATGCGGTGCGCGCGGCGGCGGCGGCGTGCGGGGTTGTTGTGGCCACGGGTGACACCAAGGTGGTGCCGCGCGGCCAGTGCGACGGTTTGTATCTCAACACGGCCGGCATAGCCCGCGCTTTGCCGGAATTCAAGCCTGATCCGGGCGCGGTGCGTGAGGGAGACGCGGTTTTGGTGAGCGGTTCCTTGGCCGATCACGGCATGGCGGTGATGGCGGCGCGCGAAGAGATCGGATTTGTGAACTGTCCGCTGAGCGACACCGGGCCGGTGCATCGGCTGGTCATGTCTATTCGTGAATTCGGGGCTTCAGTGCGCTTCATGCGCGATCCCACACGCGGCGGGGCGGCGGCCACGCTGAACGAGATAGTAGAGGGGCGTGATTGCGGTATTTTGCTTGAAGAGTGTGCGTTGCCGTTGGAACCGGCCACAAGGGCGGCGGCTGAAATGCTGGGGATCGACCCTCTGCATGTGGCTTCGGAAGGTAGGGTTATCTTGATTTGTGCTCCGGATTCAGCGAAGGGAATACTGGAGATTTGGCACGGCCTGCCGGAGGGCGCAGGTGCGGTCTGTATTGGCTGCGTGACGGAAGACAAAGGGCGTGTTATTATTAAAACACTCGTCGGCGGCAGGCGGCTGGTAGACGTGCCGCGCGGCGAGCTTTTGCCGCGGATTTGTTGAGGATGGGTGGCTTATGCACGAACTGTCGATAGCGGAGGCGCTGATAAGCGAGGTCGAGACGCTAGCTGAATGCGAGCGGGCTGTGGCAGTCAGGCGGGTGGTTCTCATGCTGGGCGATTTGTCGGGCGTGGATCCGGAGGCGCTGCGCACGGCTTTTCCGGTGGCGGCCGAAGGCAGTCGGGCGGCCGAGGCTGAACTGGTGATAGAAAAGGTGTCGGCGCGAGTGCGATGCAGCGTGTGCGGTCACACAGAGCCGGCGGATGATTATGCGGTTATATGCTCCCTTTGCGGCGCGGTGGCTGTGGAGATAACCGAGGGCAGGGAACTGCTGATAAAGTCATTGGAGTTGTCGGTGGAAGAAAGGCAGGTGGAGAATGTGTAAAGAGTGCGGTTGCGGCGAAGACACGCCGCATGAACATGTTCACCACACGCATGGTCATAACCATTCGGACGGAAACGATCATGGTCACGAGCACGAGCACGAGCAAGACCACGGTCATTCGTATAATGATGGTCACTCGCATCAGCATGTTGCGACTGCGGTAAGGACTGTCGACGTGCGGCAGAAGATTCTGGCGCGTAACGATGAGCAGGCTGAAATGAACCGCGCCTGGTTAAAAGAACGCGGTGTAGTGGCGCTTAACCTGATATCATCGCCGGGTACCGGCAAGACGCTGCTGCTGGAGCGCACGCTGGAAGGCTTGCGCGGGCGGGTGGTTTGCGCGGTGATAACCGGCGACCAGCGTACCGACAATGACGCGCGGCGGCTGCAGGGCAAAGGGGCGGAGGTGCGTCAGATCGAGACGGTCAACGCTTGCCATTTGGATGCTGGACAGGTCGGCAGGCTGCTGCCGGAGGTGGTGAAGGATGGCGTCAGACTGCTGTTCATAGAAAACGTCGGTAATTTGGTTTGCCCGTCGGCCTTCGACCTCGGTGAAAATTTCAAGGTGGCGTTGCTGTCGGTCACGGAGGGCGAGGACAAACCTGTAAAATATCCGTCGCTCTTTTCGTCCGCTCCGGTGACGGTTCTCACCAAGATGGATCTGGTGCCGCATCTCGATTGGGACGCGACGACTTGTCGGGCCAATCTTCGGCAGATGCGGCCCGGAGGTTTCATCTTTGAAACCAGTGCCAGGAACGGCAGCGGCATGGAGGTTTGGCTGGACTATCTGTCTAAGCTGGTTTGAGTTCCGGACAGGAGGGCTGATGATTCCGGGTGAGGTTTTAAGGTCTGTTGTAAAAAAGGGAAACGGGATATACAGATGATGCGATGGCGATTCAGGGGGGATGCGATACGGGGCGGAAGGCATGGAATAAAGACGCTGGTTTTTTTTGCGGGGCTAAGGGTGTGCTGTTTGTCTGAGCCAGCCTTAGATGCGATATATCCTGCCGGCGGTAATGTGGAGCGGCAGTTCGAGGTTGAAGTCTGCGGCAGTGTTCTGGAAGGGGTGGTGCGGGCTAAGATCAGTGGAGAAGGCGTGAAGGCCACCTTTGCCGGCAAAAAACAGGTCAAGAAGCTGAACAAAAAGGGTCGGACAATTAAAGTGCCTGACCCTGACCGTTTGATTTTCAAAGTAGTTATCGAGAATGACGCGCATCCCGGTTTGCGTATGATTCGATTGGTGTCTGCGAGCGGGCTCAGCGAACCTTTGGGATTCGAGGTGTCGGCCATGCCGGAACAGGTTGCCAGCGCGGGGGCTGACGATAGTTCCGGCGCGATCGAAGTTGATGAGATGCCGGTTTGTCTGAACGGTCGGATACTGGATGCTGGCGGCGAAAGATACGCTTTCTATGCGGACCAGGGGTCTGTGATTGTGGCTCAGACCGTGGCAGAGGTTCTGCCGTTTAACGGGTTTGTGCCGCATTTGAGATTCTACAGGGCTGACGGAAAACTGTGCGAAGGAATTGTCACTTATGATCAGCAAGAGGCACCGGTTGCGGTTCTGGAGATTCCTGAAGATGGAAAGTATGAGCTGCTTGTGACATCATTTGCCGGTTTGTACGGCAATGTCTGTGTTTATCGGATCAGGCTCGGCGAGTTACCGCTGATCACTGGCTTTACGCCCGACCGGGCCGTCAAGGGAGAGAGTCTCAACGTTCGGCTGACCGGCCACAATCTGCCGCGCCAAAGGGTGCGGCTATTCACGGGCGGTAAGAACAGCGTCATGTGTCTGGCGGCATTGACCGAGGGCGCGTATTATTTGCCTGCGTTAAATTTCATGCTGGATGATAATAAGGCTGAGGTCGGAAAACAGGGCGAGCCTGATTTTGTGGCGAGGATGACGCCAGCCTCATTGAACATACCGGCGGGTGGCAGAACCATGGTTTCGATTTATCTGGAGCGTTTAAACGGTTTTGACGGCGAGGTGCGCGTGCGGCTGGATTATCCGCCGCTGGGGATCACCAGCGAGACAGGGATTATACCGCCGGGGCAAGACACATGCCTTATGGCGGTTCTAACCGACAGCCATCGTTATCCCAAGACGGTCTTTGATTTGGATTTGGCAGCCGAAGCCAAAGTTGAAGGACGGACAGTTCGGCGCGGCGTGATACCGTCGTGTTTTAAAGGCAAAGCACCTGGCGACGGTTTCCGGGATTTCGCGGGCTTGGCAGCGAAAGTTAACCCGGCGGCTCCGAAGTCAGCCGTGCCAAAAAAGCGTTGATCAACGCGGCCATCAGCGGCGCTGTGCGGCGGGTCTGCTTCAGCACCTCATCGTGTGACAGATGCGGGCCGCTGATGCCGGCCGCCATGTTTGTGATGCAGCTCAGGCCGGCCACGCGCAGCCCGGCGGCGCTGGCGACTGTTACCTCGGGAACGGTGGACATGCCCACGGCATCGGCACCGATCCCTGCGTAAGCGCGTATTTCCGCAGGGGTTTCATAGATCGGCCCGGCAGTGTAGGCATATACCCCTTCGAATAGCGCCACGCCGACTTCTGCGGCAGCTTGGTGCAGGAGTTTCCGCATGAGCGGGTCATAAACTTGCGACTGGTCCGGGAAACGCGCTCCCCAGCCGGGCATGACCGGACCGACCAGCGGATTCAGGCCGACCGTGTTTATGTGGTCGCTGATGGCCATCAGGTCACCGGGCTTAAAGGAGGGGTTGATGCCGCCGGCCGCATTGGTTATGAGCAGTTTTTGGGTGCCCATGCGGCGCAAAAGTTCCACGGGCAAGACAACCGGCTCCCAGCCTTCGCCCTCATACCAGTGGCGGCGTCCCAGGAAAGCCGCCACGCGCAAGCCGTGCAGCTCGAACAGGCGCAACTCGCCGGCGTGACCGACAACCGTGCTGGTGCCCATCCCCGGGATGTCGGCGTAGGGTACGCTCGCCAAGGTGCGGCCGTCGGCCAGCGCCTCGCTCCAGCCGGAGCCGAGTATGAGCCCGCAGCAAGGCGAATGCGCGAAACAAATCGGCGGCAGAGCGGCTGCGGCTGCGTCAAAAAGTCCAGCATTCACGTTAAGCCTCTTTCAAATGAGTAGCCCGGTAGGTTGTGCGGCCATTGCAGACGGTCAGGACGGCGCGGGTGGTCAACGACCAACCTGCGAAGGGTGTGTTACGCGAGAGAGAAAGAAAAGTGTCGGGGTTGACCTGCCAGGGTGTACGCGTGTCGATCAGCACCAGATCGGCCAAAACACCGGTGGCGAGTTGAGGTGCGGGCAGTCCCAGCAGTGCCGCAGGGCCGACGGTCCAGCGTGCGACCCAGTCGGGCACAGACATGCCCTCCTCCGCCACCATCACGCGCCAGGTAACGCCGACGGCGGTTTCGAGGCCGATGACGCCGAAGGCTGCTTTTTTGAAACCGTGGTTTTTCGTTTCGGCAGTGTGCGGGGCATGATCCGTGGCGAACAAAGTGAGTGTGCCGTCGAGTACGCCGTCACGGATGGCACGCACATCCGCGCGGTTGCCCAGCGGCGGGTTCATGCGGTAATTCCCGTCATCTCCGGGTATATCCTCGACCGTCAGCGCCAGATGGTGTGGCGAAGCCTCGCCGGTCACTGGCAGACCTTCGGCGCGCGCGGCGCGGATCGCCGTCACGGAGGCCGCGCATGAGATGTGCTGGATATGCGTGGAGCAGCCGGTTTCACGGCACAGACGGATATCGCGCAAAACCGCTTCGATTTCGGCTTCGGGAGGGAAAAGGGGCAGGCCGAGTTTGCGGGCAAGGGGACAGTCACGGATCATGCCGTTTCTGGCGATGTCGGGAAGCACCGCGTGATCCATCACTGGTTTGCCCAATTTCGCGGCGCGGGTCATGGCCTCGCGCATGAGGGCGTCGTCGGCCACGGTGGAACCGTCATCCGTAAAGGCCGCGGCACCGGCAGCCGCCAGACTTTCGAGGTCTGCGATATCGTGTCCTTGCCGGGAATGCGTGATACAGGCCGAAGGCAGAATCTTCACAGGCAGTGCGGTGTCGTCAAGCTGTTGCCGCAGCCAATCCACTGAATCGCCGACAGGCACGGTGTTGGGCATGGTGACCACGCGGGTGAAGCCGCCCGCGGCGGCGGCGGCACCGCCGCTTTGGCGGGTTTCGGCGCGGACGTTGCCAGGGTCGCGGAAGTGTACGTGGATATCCCAGAACCCGGGTGCCGCAAGCATTCCCTCCGCATTTATTACGTTCAGGCCCTCGACCGGGCTTTCGGCCTCATAGATGATGCCGTCGCGTATGATGAGATCGGTGATCTCGTCGCGGCCGACAGCAGGATCGACAAGCCGCACGGATTTCAGCACAAGGTTTGTCATTACCTGTTCAGTTTAGCTTTAACCCGGTGGCAGGGCAAGCTGGGATCGGCCTGGACGAAATATCGGGAGCGATGCAACTTTGTTGACTCGCCCCGAGGATTCAGGAGCCAGGGTTCGGGGTTCAGTAGTTGCTTAAGTCTGATTAACAACTAAGCACGGCGTATTGTGATGATTACGCTCGGCGCGGTCTGCGATGGCACGGCGAAGCGACGGTCTATTCGATAACCGGGAATCCAGACGATCTCTCCGTCACAAGCGAGCAACGGAATGGTATCGCGGATTTGTTGAGGCACCTTGGCATCGATGAACAGGCCCTTGACTTTTTTGGTGCCTGTAAATCCGGTCGGACTGATATGATCGCCTGGCAGACGTGCGCGTACCTGAAGTTTCCGGCCTTGCAAAATGGATGCGTTCAATGAGCATACGGCCGGATATGTGCCGATGCCGTTGGCTAGGTCGTGTATGCCTGAGCCGTACACAAGGCTGATCTCGATATTGCCCCAACACACCGGTTCCGCGAGGTCCCAAGACAATTCTATCGGCGCCGGTATATCCGGCGGCGGCGGACTGTAGCTGACTGTCAGCAAGCCGCCGCGGCAGACGGCCGTGACGTTTCCGGCAAAGTCGCGCTTCCAGTCGCCGGGTTGATCGCAAAGCTCAAGGATTTTCGTGACGCTTTCGAAATCCGAAGGCGCCTGCCGCACTTGCCGGAAGAGCCATTGACGCAGAATGCGGCGCTGTAATGCTAGAGGCTGTTCCAGCAGGTGCGCTACTGTCAAAGGTTGTTCGGTATCGTTGAGGTTTGCGCAAATATGTTCCAGTTCACTCTTGGCCATCTCTTCCAGCAGCAGGTCTTCACAGCGCAAAATCTCGGCTGTGCGGCACAGACGCGCGCGAACTCCGGTCTGGCATCCCTTCTCGATCTGCGGCAGCAGTTTGTGGCGGATATGATTACGTTGGATCGCGGTATCGCGGTTGCTCGCGTCTTCGCGCCATGCCAGATCGCGCTCGCGCAGCCATTGGCGCAAAGCCTGAGCGGAAATTGTCAGCAGCGGGCGGATGAAGCGGCGGCCGTGGATTTCCGAGGCTGGTTTCAGACCTGAGAGTCCGGCGGGGCCGGTGCCGCGCATCAGCCTCAGCAACAGGGTCTCGGCCACGTCATCCGCGTTGTGTCCAGTGGCGATAGCGTCCAGCTTAAGCGCCCTGCAACACTCGCGGTAAAATTCCATACGTTTATCGCGGGCCGCCATCTCCAGCGAGAGCCCGTTTTTCGGTTGCTCCGCGAGCCGGGCGTGGTCGACACGCACGGGCACGTCAGCCGCGGCGCAAAGTTGGCGCACAAAAACCTCTTCCTCGGCTGACTCCGAGCGCAGGCCGTGATTAAGATGCAGGACCGTCAAAGCCGTGTCTGACTCGCGGCAGAGCGGCGGCAGCAGGTGCAGGAGCGCGACCGAATCGGCCCCACCAGACACGGCGATGCCGAGATGTCGCACCCCCCGCAGCAGATTATGGCGGCGGATGTGCGCGGCCACGGCCTGAGCGATGCCGTCAGGCTCGTCGCAGTAATATGTGTGAGTTATGGTTTGCATTCTCTCAATTGTCTCGCAGTCGGAAGATGAGCGTCAGGCGTGCAGAGGATTCCACGGGGCGTCCATCGTTTCGGCCAGGCTTGAAGCGCGCTTGTTGGGCCGCGCGTTGCGCGGCGCGGTCGATATCTGGAAAGCCGCTGGACGACACTATCCGCACTGCCGCAGACCTGCCGGCGGCAGTGACATCCACGTCAAGCACCACTGTGCCCTCTTCGCCGCGGCGGCGGGCGCCGATCGGATACACCGGCTTGATGGGGCGATCCAGCGAGGGCTGGGCAACGATCTGGCCTGCGGCGCCGCCGCCGGGCAAGAGCGTGGCGGCAGTTGCAGCGGCAGGAGTCTCCTGTACGGGCTTCGGTTTTGCGGCTGGCGCGGGGTTCGGTTCAGGTTCAGGCTTCGGCTTCGGTTGTGTTGCCGGTTCTGGTAGGGGCGCGGGCTCGGGTATAGGTTCTGGCGGCACCATTGGCTCCGGTTCAGGTTCCGGCTCGGGTTCGGGTTCTGGCATCGGCTTTGGTTCTATAATCGGTTCCGGTAGCGGTTTCGGCGGAGGTTCAGGCGTAGGTTCGGGCAAGGGTTCCGGCTCAGGTTGCGGTTCGGGCTTGGGCTCAACAGGCGCGGGTTGCTCGACAGTGGGCACGGGGGCTGCTTCAGCCGCGCCAGGCATGTCCGGCGTGTCGTCGGACAGCGAGAGTTCGACCGAGGTGATTTCGATGGTGGGATATACGGCTTCCATCGGAGTTTTAAGCAGCAAATAGCCGATGAGCAGAAGCCCCAGGAGGTGAAGCAGGGCTGATAGTGTGAAGCCGAAGATCTGTTCATGAGAGGGCATCGTAGTCTTACAAATTGATAATGTCCAAAAGTTCGTTATGAAAAAAATTCTCACGCAAAATCGTAACAAGAGCGCAAATGTCACGCCCGCCTCACCCATGGGTACATGGACAGCTGAGCGGACATTTGCGCGGGTCTTAATCCGTGGTTCTTTAATTGGGTTTAGGGCACCTCGCGCTTTACGGTCGGGTCGCCGCTGACCTGAAACGCGACACGGTCAATACCGCCGAGTTTCAGATTGCCGAGCAGTTTGATGCCTGTGCCCAGCGTGGCGGCCTTGTCGGCGCTGATCAGCACCGGCATTCCGGTCTCTTGCCAAAGCGTGACTGTGGCGCGCACAGCCTCGTCAAATGACATCGGCTGCTTGTTCACAAAAAGGGTATTGTCCGCAGACAGGTTGACAATGATCTGTTCGCCTTTCAGGTTTATCCCTTTGGCGGCAGGCAGATCGACCTTGAGGCCGCGGTGTACGGACATGGAAAAGACCGAATATATGAAAAAGACCAGAATCAGAAACATCACATCCATCAGCGGCAGCATTTCGATGCGAGCTTTGCGGTCTTCATATCCTGAACTCAGGCGCATTTCAGACTCCAGTTTTTGCGGACGGCGTTAATGCCTACTTTTGCTTGTTGATGCCGGTGTTATAGGCTAGTTCAAACTGGTGGATGATCTGCTCCAGCTCGGTGGTGCGACGTTTCAACTGCGCGACCAGAAAGTTGAAAGGGAACAGGCACGCGATGGCCACGATCAGTCCGGCCGCTGTAGTTATCAGCGCCTCGGCGATGCCGGCTGTGGCGGCTGCAGGATTGTCGATGCCCTCGACGTTCAACATGTTGAACGTGCCGATGATACCGGTGACCGTTCCCAGAATACCTAGCATGGGCGCGACTGTGATGGTCGTATCGAGCACCGAAAACCCGCGTTGCAGGCGGTTAAGTTCCGCCTGTGAGGCCGCCTCCAAAGTTTCCTGTAGCCCGGTCTTGCGGTTTTCCAAGGCGCTGGTCAGGATTCGACAGACCGGCGACTCCGCTTTGCAGGAACACTCGATGGCCTCATCGTGCTTGCCTTCCCGTGTCAGGGCGATCAGTTTTTTTTGGGTGTTGCGGAAGCAGAAGTTGGCGGTGTTGTATTTCCAGAAGGCGAACATCCTTTCGAAGGTCACAGCCAGACCTACAATTGAAAGGATCAAGATCGGCCACATGATCGGACCTCCCCGGTCAAACAGCGAGAAAGCTGCTCCTAGAAGCTCCTGAGGCATTTCAGGCACTGACTGCGCCACAAAGATTAGCATTAAGAACCCCTCTCTTTTAAAGATTAAACGCTGTCGCGTGGGTAAGGTTCAGATGACCTTCATTTTCGGCAGGTCTTGGATGTCGACGCATCCCACAAGCACTCCTTGTGCGTCTACGACAGGAAGGTCGTCGATCTTGTGTTTCTCGAAGAGACGCAAAACGTCAACGGCGAGGGCCGTATCCGTGATGGACACCGGCCATCGTGTCATCACCGCTTGGACTGGGCGGTCAAGGATGTCGGCACTTTCCGAAAGGTGTCGTCGCAGGTCACCGTCCGTGAAAATTCCTGTCAGTTTTCCTTCGGGGTCGGTCATCATGGCAGCACCGCTTTTAGAGGCGGTCATTGACATGACGGCATCTTTAATCGTGGCCTCCACCGGCAGGCAGGCCAAGCGCTGACCGGTGCGCATTATATCACTGACACGCATGACCAGCGCCCGGCCGATCGCGCCGGCGGGGTGCAGGCGCGCGTAGTGTTCCTTCGCGAAATCGCGTGCGTCTATCAGAACCATGGCCAGCGCGTCGCCCACAGCCATGGTGGCGGTAGTGCTGGTGGTGGGGGCCATGCCGAAGGGGCAAGCCTCCTTGTCGATATGCACGCACAGCACCACGTCACTGAGACGGGCCAGAGTGCTGTCAGTATTGCCGACCATGCCGATGACCTTGATGCCCAGGCGCCGGACCGCCGGGATCAGCTTGATGACCTCTTCCGACTCGCCCGAGAAGCTCAGAGCGAGCAACACGTCGTTTTCGGTAATCATGCCGAGATCTCCGTGCATGGCCTGTATGGGGTTCATCACCACGCTGGTCGAACCGGTGCTGGCCAATGTGGCAGAGAGTTTTTCTGCCACATGCAGGTTCTTGCCGACTCCGGTCACCACCAGTTTTCCGCCTTTGTCGAGCGTGTCGTTGATGCATTCGACGGTCGCTATAAAATCTTCACCTAGTGCGGCCTGCGCGGTGCGGAGACCTTCGATCTCGGTTTCCATCACCTGCCAGGCACGGGAGAGAATAGCCGCTTTATCCATGATTTCCATTTCAACAAGCAGTTCCCCGCGTCTGCTTTAAAGGTTCAAATTAAGACCGGACGGTCGCAGGGTGTTTTGACCGTTAAAAAAGTCATTAAAGTTTAGCGCAAAGCCGCGGCGCTGCAAAGGGTCTTTTTCTATTTGACGAACTGG
>CAZKZI010000071.1:10755-15710 GCA_964557205.1 uncultured Lentisphaeraceae bacterium | reverse complement strand
CGCATCAAAATCGTTACTTTTGTACAAACCTAAACACCTGACAGTCTAAACACCTAAACTCCTGCATCCTATGGGATGCTAATGAATTCAAAATTATCATTCAACCGGCATAGCAGAGTCAAGCACAAGTGAGGTGCGAAAAATTGATTATTGTGTTTGACGCTGATTGACACAGGCAGTATTTTTGGAATGGGCATTTAATTTTGCTTTCACCTCAACAAGAAAGTTATGGCTATGCGGGATTGTTTAAGGTGTAAGGGTCGGGTTTGTGTGCGATGGTTCATTCCCTTTACACTAGCGGGTTTGATCTGTTTTCTTCTACTTGATGGCTGTTTCTCAAAGCGGCTGCCCAACAACGTGGAATTGACGGTCGTTCATCTGGCCGATCCGCATCTTTCGACTTACGGCCAGGTTACGGATACGCCGTGGACGCATAAAATTGCGATCGGCGGCTACAAACTGCACAAGAAATGCACCGGAAAATCCTTCGACCTGTTGGAGAAAGCCGTGGCAGTGATCAACGCGAAAATCAAACCGGACGTGGTCGTCGTTACGGGCGATATCATTGACACAGGGGACGATATTGCAGCGCTGAAGAAAGGTGCGGAAATCATCCGCAGGCTGAACTGCCCGGTCATCATCTCCAAGGGTGATCACGACATTGCCAGAAAATCAGAAAACATGAATGGATGGGAATCAGCGTTCGGGAAACTTGACGGCTTCTCTGAGGTAAATGAATTTGCCTTTTTTTACATTCCTTTTGAGTCTGACACAGAGACGTTCAAAAGTCTGGAGGATGGGATCAAAGCTGCTCAAGGAAAAAAACAACCGGGTTTTCTATGCATGCATCGGATGCTCTACTCGTCGTGGCTGATGGACGTGTTGTGCAAACGGTGGCATCGCACGGAGTTGTTGTCTCCTGACCGTGATACGATCATTGATTTGCTTAAAAAACCCGCAAACCGATGGATTGTCCTGTGCGGACATTCACATACGAACCATGAAAAAACCCATGGAAACATAACCGAATTTTGCACCTCCAGTCTAGCGGAATATCCCCACGAACTCCGGATACTCAAAGTAAAGAGCGGGGATGTCTGGACAACGGTGGTTCGCATAGACGAGGTGCCCGATGAATGCGAAAGGTTTTTGAGTCATTAAAGATAAAAAGGACATTTTGCTTATTACGGACTTTGACGGCACGTTGTACAGGGGCTCCTGTCCGTTTTTGTTCAGAGGTATTGCGAATGCCGACCTCATGGTGGCTTTGTGTCTGCTCAGCGTTTTTAAGACAAAAAGATTTTTTCGTCTTCTGCTCGGAATGTTCAAGCTACGGCGGCTTGAACGCAGATTGCGCCGTGAGTACGGGACGGGGAAAATGACGCTCTCCGATGCTGAAGAACAGATGGTTCGGTTTTTTGTGGCCCATATACTTGCGCATGGTGAAAAAACGGATATTGACCGGGCTGCCCGTATAATTTCCGGCTTGTGTTACAAGGCGGCTTGGCGCTGTTTCGGTGTGCTAAAGGTCCGGTGCGATTTTGTCATTGTCAGCAAATCATTCGAGTTCTTGCTGGCGAAAGTGAGCCAAAGGGCGTCATGGCACGGGATTGAAATGGGGTATTACGGCAATAAGGCCGGAGACAGTGACTTGCCCCCGCTGCAAGGTTCTGTGCGGGTGAAAGCGGACAAGCGCGTCAGGCTCCAAGCCCTGCTGGCAAGCCGGAGCTATAAGAAAGCTATCGTCATCGGGGACACGGAGGATGACATTGCCATGAGGGATGCGGCGGTGGAAGTGCTTGGCAAGCCCAACGTAGTGTTTATTTGCATGAACGCGAAAGACAAAAAAATTATCGGCGTCGCTGATCAATCCTTCACGTCTTGGCAAGCTGCGGGTGCTTATCTTGAACACATTTTTACTTGATCGAAGTTTATTGTCGAAGGCGATGTCCTTCTTCACTTCGGGGTCTGTCCCGTGCCGCCAGCGTGTCACGCCCAGGGCAATTTTATTGCTGTGTGCGTCCATGCCGACCAGCGTTACGGCTTGCGTTTCGGATGTCATGGCATTTATCCTTATGTTTTTAACGATGACATGATTGTTTTGCCCTTCAAAAAGAGTATATAATAATGCGATTTATCAAATTCCGGATTTCGAATAAGAAATAGAGGTAGGGCGTGTTAGTTCAATTGATGCAGTTTATTTGTTTTTTAAGCCAGAGGGAGGCTTAAAATTATAATGGTTAAGATAGTGTTTAAATATATACTGGTTACTCTGTTTTTTTTTGCAGGGTGTAAAGAATTTAGACCCGGGATTCGACAGAGGGAGTTAGTTGCGGGGGGTGTCCCTGATCTTTACAGCGGCTCTGCAATGCAGCGCGATGCAGCTCAACCCCTGCAGTTGCCTGAGTGCTGGTGGCGGGTTTTCGGGAGTGATGAGCTGAATACTCTTGTTGAAACTGCATTTACAAACAACCTAGATATGGCAGCGGCTGTTGTGCGGTTGCGGCAGGCCCGTGAACAGATGGTGATTGCCGATGCAGCCGGCAGGTTTATTTTGAGCGGCAGTGGTGGAACTCAGGTTGATAAAAATGGTGATGCCCGCAGTGGATTTAATGTCGATGATACACGAGAAACTTATTCGCTGGGGTTACAGGCATCGTATGAGGTGGATATCTGGGGGCGTATTTCATCAAATGAAAAAGCCGCGGAATTGACCTATGCTGCAACAGCGGAACAGTTGAATGCAACTGCCTTAATGATAGCCGGAGAGATTACTCGCGCATGGGTGGAGTTTAAAACCGTGATGTTGGAGATGGATCTGATCCGAGAGCAGATTGACACAAGTGAAAAGGCCTTGGAACTGTTGAAGGTTCGTCAGCGTGCAGCTCTCTCTGCGGCTGTGGATGTCTATCAGCAGGAGAGTCAAGTTGCATCTCTTGAACGTCTGTTGCCGCAGCTGGAAGAGCAGTGTTCCGACCTGCAAATACGTCTGAACTATCTGCTTGGCAGAGCCGCCTCCGCCCCATTGCCTGTTAAAATAAGCTCTGACTCACTTCCCCTTGTGGCGCAGTTGCCAGCATACGGAGTGCCCGCAGATCTTCTGGTCAATCGTCCTGATGTTCGCAGCGCATGGCTGATGCTGCAGTCTCGTGAGTGGTCGGTCGCAATGCGTCAGGCTGAGAGGTTTCCAACCTTGACTCTTAATGGGAGTCTCCGTTTAGAGGCCCCTGAAATATCGGATGTGCTTCAGAACTGGTATGCAAATCTGGCGGCGGGTTTATTGGGGCCGATTGTTGATGGAGGTCGTCGCAGAGCCGAGGTGCGGCTGGCTGAGGCGCGGGCTGATGAGAGTTTTGTTGATTATACCGATGTTGTTCTGCTGGCGATACAGGATGTTGAACAGGCTCTGGCACGAGAGGCCAGCCGTCAAAAGTACCTTACGGCGGTTGAAAGGGAGATCACTCTGAGTGAAAAAACATTGAGTGAGAGTTCCAATCGCTATCGCAAGGGATTGATGGAGTATCTGAATGTACTTACTTCACTTTCAGCCAAACAGAATGCGGAGCGTCGTGCGCTGGCGGCTAAAAGCTCGCTGGTGCTTAATCGGGTGGCGCTCTATCAGGCTTTGGGTGGCAGAGGATTGAGGATTGAGAATTGAGAATTGAAAATTAAGACAGAGGAACTGGGGGATGAACTAAGAGCTTGTCGCTAGTGCGATACGATTTTAAGGTAGCCTATTAAAGGGAAACAATGAACACAGGAATAAAAGCATTAATATGGTTTTTGCGCATTATACTGCCCTGTCTGGTGGTATTCGGAGCAGTTCAGCTGTTTAAATATTTGCAGGCGACCGCACCTCAACAAAAGCGAAAGGCTCCTCAGGAACGCAAGGTGTTTGTTGAGGCGGAGCAGGTTAATACACAGAATAAGGTGGTGCAGATACAAGCTACAGGAACGGTTGTACCGGTGGAACGGGTGACTTTGAAAGCACGTGTTGCCGGTGAGGTATTGAAACTGCACCCGAAATTTGAGCCGGGTGAGATTATTAAAAAGGGTGAGGTGATCGTCGAAATCGACCGCGCCGATTATCTGTTGTCCGAAAAATTGGCTGAGAGTAAGCTGATTCAGGCTGAGTATGAGTACAAGGTTGAACTTGGATATCAGAATGTTGCCCGTCATGAATGGAAGATGATTGAGAATAATGAGAGCGCCTCTGAGTTAGAGAAGGAGTTGTCCCTGAGAAAACCACACTTGAAAAAAGTTGAGGCTGCGGTCGCATCAGCAAAGACAAACCTTGAACAGGCGCGCCTTAATCTGCAACGCACCTCCATTACTCTGTCCTTCGATGCTCTGGTCATCAGCCGTGATATATCAATAGGATCACAGGTCAATACGCAGCTTGAACTGGGTGTTTTTGTGGATGCCTCTAAATTTCGGGTTGAGGCAACAATCCCCTTTGATCAGCTCAGCTGGATTCAGCTTCCCGCCAATGGCAATGCGGGCGCGAAGGTTGATATTACTCCTGTAGGCGGAGCAAATGGAAGTGCTCTTTGGCAGGGTGTCGTTACGGGTCTGGAGGCTGAAATTGAGAGTCTGGGGCGTATGGCGCAGGTGTTGATTGAAGTTGACAGGCCTTTGGAGGGTCAAGTGCCCTTACTTTTAAACAGTTTTGTTTCGGTTGCGATTGCCAGCCGGGAGTTGAAAGATATTTTTGTGATTCCCTCCAGTGCCGTACATAATGGAGATGTGGTATATGTGATGAATGTAGAGTCACGAGTTGTTTTCAAGAAGATCAGTGTGGCCTGGCGCGATAAGGAGTGGATTGTGGTAGAGTCAGGGTTGAAACCGGGCGATCTTCTGATTACCTCTGATGTTCCCTCCGCTGTCCCCAACATGAGAGTGGAGCAGATTGGGAGTCAGGGGACAGAAGACAGAAGACAGAGGTCAGAGGTCAG
>CAZKZI010000071.1:0-10655 GCA_964557205.1 uncultured Lentisphaeraceae bacterium | reverse complement strand
TTTTTTGCCTTGCGCAATTAATGTAAGTGAGTATGTTCATCAAACTGAAACTTGAAACCCGCATGCTACGCCGTACTCCGAAGGCAGGATACCTGAAATGCTATGACATATTTAAAAGATAAACTAATTTCCAAGGGACCGGTTGCCTGGATGGCGCGTAATCCGGTTGCTTCCAATCTTCTGATGATTGTATTGCTCGTTGGAGGATTATTCTCGGCGGCGACCATAAAAAAAGAGGTCTTTCCTGATTTTGCTCTGGATTTTGTCACTGTCTCTGTCTCTTATCCCGGAGCCAGCCCGGAAGAGGTTGAACGTGGGATTGTGATGGTGGTTGAAGAAAATCTGCGTGGACTGGAAGGGGTTAAAGAGGTCACCTCACGCGCCAGTGAAGGTTCAGGCTCTGTGACCGCTGAGGTACTTGAGGGAGCGGACCGACAGAAAATCTATCAGGATGTTCAGCAGGAGGTCTCACGTATAACAACTTTTCCAGAGGATGCCGAACGCCCCGTGGTCGCACTCTCCGACCGGATGCGTGATGTTATCGACTTTGTGCTCTACGGCAATGTGCCGGAGGAGGTCATGGCTGAGCAGGCGGAGATTATTAAAGACCGCCTTCTGCAGCATCCCGGCATAACCAAGCTTTCAATTACTGGTATTCGTCCCTATCAGATTACAATCTCTCCCTCGCAGGATACACTGCGTGCATACGGTCTTACGCTCAAGGATGTGGCTCAGCGTGTTAATGCTTTGGCGGTGGAGCTGCCCGGAGGAGGCATTAAAACCACATCCGGAGAGATTCTGCTGCGTATGGATGAACGGAATGATTACGGCAATCAGTTTGCCGAACTTCCTATAATTACTACTGCTGATGGTTCCCTTGTCCGTTTGCGTGATATTGCCGAGATAAAGGATGGTTTTGATGAAGAGTCGGAGCACTTTGTTAATTGGAACGGCGTGCGCGCAATCAAAATGGATGTGTATCGTGTGGGTGATCAAACACCGCTGGATGTTGTTGCGGCGGTTCGTGAGGTGCTTGATGAGGTAAAGGGGGAGTTGCCTCAAGGCCTTAAAATTCATGAACGGCGCAATACCGGGAAGATATATGAGCAACGCTTTAATCTTCTTATGAAAAACGGTGCCATCGGTCTGTTGCTGGTTCTTCTGATTCTAGGGCTTTTTCTTGAGCCGCGTTTGGCTTTCTGGGTTATGATGGGTATCCCTGTTTCATTTCTGGGTGGCTTGCTACTATTGCCAGCGTTCGGTGTTTCCATCAATATAATCTCAATGTTTGCCTTTTTGATTGCCCTTGGTATTGTTGTTGATGATGCCATTGTGGTTGGCGAGAATGTTTTTGAACACCGACAAGTCGGAGATAATCCGCTTTTTTCATCTATTCGTGGTACTCGTGAGGTAGCAATGCCGGTTACTTTCAGCGTATTGACTAACATTGTCACCTTTTTGCCGATGCTGTTTCTTCCCGGATTTATCGGTAAAATCTGGTTTGTGATTCCGGTGGTTGTGAATCTGGTTTTCTTTATTTCGCTGATGGAATGTGTTTTTGTGCTGCCCTCGCATCTTGGCCATCTTAAGATGGGAACCACTTTCGCAATAGCACGGGGATACAAAAAATTTCAGAATGGATTTAACTGGTTGTTTTTCGGGTTTGTAAATCGTATCTATCAGCCGATATTGAAAACGGCTATTCATTGGCGATATCTGGTTCTGGCATCAGGGCTGATGCTCTTGATCGGAACAATCGCCTACGTGAAAAGCGGACGCATCGGTATTGTGCCTATGATGAGTGTGGATGCCGACTACTCTGCCGCCACAGCGGTTCTACCCTATGGCGCCCCAGTTGAAAATACCTTTAAAGTGCGCGACCGGTTGATCAAAACTGCTGAAAAGATTATTGCAGAGAATGGCGGAACCAATCTTTCTTTTGGTGTTTATGCGGATGTCGGACGCTCATTTAACGGGGTTTCAGGTAGTCATGTGGTGATGGTGGAAGCATATCTAACCGAACCAGAGGTGCGTCCGCTCTCCACACCTGAATTTACTGAACTTTGGAAGAAAGAGTTTGGTGCGGTTGCTGGCATTGAAACTTTACTCTTTGAGTCCAATCGTGGCGGACCCGGCGGGGGATCCTCTCTAAGTATCGGCCTTGCTCATAATGACATTGATATGCTTGAGTCGGCGGCCTCTGAGTTGGCAGGTAGACTGGCGCAGTTTCCGATTGTATCTGATATTGATGATGGATATGCTGATGGAAAACCTCAGTTTAATTTCAAGATGCTGCCTGAAGGGCTGGCTCTTGGACTGACTGCCGCTGATGTGGCGCGTCAGGTGCGCTCCTCTTTCTACGGAGCCGAGGCTTTCCGTCAGCAGCGTGGCCGCAACGAGATCAAGGTGATGGTGCGGCTACCGGATGAAGAGCGTCGTTCTGAATATGATCTGGAACATCTGTTGATTCGAACTCCCGCTGGTAAAGATGTTCCTCTGCGCGATGTTGCCTCGGTTTCACGTGGCCGAGCTTATACCTCTATCACCCGTCTTGATGGACGCCGTCTGTTGACAGTTACCGCCAATGTTAATCCGCGCGGGGAGTCGGAGCGTATTCTAGCCTTGGTTCTCAAAGATTTTATGCCTGAATTGGAGCAGAAACACCCTGGTTTGTCACAGGTTTTTCGCGGCAAGCAGAAAGATATCCGTGAGGGGATGTCCTCTCTGTTTAAAGGGTTTATTGCCGCGCTGCTGGTGATTTACGCTCTGCTGGCCATCCCTTTCCGAAGTTACACCCAGCCTTTGATCATTATGACCTGTATTCCCTTTGGTATTGTGGGTGCGGTGTTGGCGCATGTGCTGTTGGGCTACCCTCTTAGCATGATCAGCTTGATGGGAATTGTGGCACTTGCGGGGGTTGTTGTTAATGACTCTCTTGTGCTGATTGATTATGCTAACAATGAGGTCAAGCGTGGAGTTGCAATGCGAGAGTCAATTGTGAATGCAGGTGTGCGGCGTTTTCGCCCGGTGCTGCTGACAACTCTGACGACCTTTGGGGGGTTGGCTCCGATGATTTTTGAGACATCACGTCAGGCTCGGTTCATGATACCCATGGCAATTTCACTTGGGTTCGGTATTCTGTTCGCCACTTTTATTACGCTTTTTCTTGTTCCCGCTCTCTATGTGATGATTGAAGATTTTCACAATGCACGGGGCTATCTCTACGGCAAGAAAAACAATAAGTTTTCTAATGGATAAAAACGCAATATCTGGCTAGGCTTTGCAGGGCATCGGCGATGTCGACATGTTCATAATAAGGGCCGGGAGTCTGCATGTTTTTGTCAGGCGGGCAACCGTCCGGATAACGTACACGGTCGTAAACTACTTTGGCCCAAGGTCCGAACGGTGCGGAACGCACCCAGTTCGTAGCGCCGAAAATGCCGATAGTGGGTGTCTTCATGGCGGCTGAAATGTGCATGGCTGCCGAATCGGTGGAGATAGTTAGAAAGGCTTCCGCCAATAGATGTTTGAGTTCTTGCAGCGAGGTCTGACCGGCTCGGTTCTCCACCGGGCCGATGATATTGCGGGCCAAATGCGACAAATATTCGCGTTCATCAGGCGAGCCGGTAAGCACAAAAGGCAAACCGAAGCGTTCGCGCAGCAAGGCACTTACTTCATGCCATTTGTGGTCAGGAAGTCGCTTGGACACCCACTGCAGGGAACTGCCCGCGTTAAGTACGATGTAGTTTTTCGGTTTGGGTATGAATGTCAGGTCAATAGATCCAAGCAGTCCGGATTCATCGAGAATTTTTTGCCAAGCTTCAGTGGCGGGCAGTGAGCGAGGCGCGAAGGTGCGCTCGAATTTTTTTCCCGCGCCTGCGAGACGGGACATGATGCGGCTGCGGTCGTTGGATTGCAGGTCTATCAGGACATCCAGACTCTGCCGCCGCAGATCACAGACAAAACGCGCCTGCGACAGGATGGATTTACCTTCCATCACAACAAAGTTATCAAACTCGTCGGACAGCAGTTCTCGTCCTGGGGGAGAGGTAAGAACAATCGGTTTTATGGTTAGGGCTCGTAAGAAAGGCAGTGCCAAGGCCAAATCGCCCAACGCGCCGAAACGCATGACGCCAACTTTTGGGGCATCAGCCGTAAGCGGTGTTCCCCCAAATATGCCGATATGTCTTTTCACGATTGTTCTGGTTCTTAGCCTTGGCAGGTTGTTAGGGTCTTGGCTACACCGGAGGCTTAATTTTCCGGCATGGTGGTCAGGTCATAGCCCAGATTATGGCGAAAACACGACTGGACAATGCCACGATAAATTTCCAAGGCTTCTTTTGTGAAAACTTCAGATAGCTTGGTGCTGCGGTTCTGCAGCACATTGGGTTCGCCTTCGGGGTCGGTTTTTTGGGACATGGCCTCTTTTGTGCCTGCGGCAAGAGCGGCGTCGATCGAGTCCGGTGTCAGATGGATGTCCCAGTGGCGAGCTATCGACTCTAGGCTGGCGCGTGGATTGGCCCGGGTCTTTTCATAATGCAAGACCAGTGTCTCATCCGGGTAACTAGTACAGATTGAGCCCCACCGGTTCCAGAAACGGGCCAACCAGAAAAGGTCGCAGCGGAAAGCTTTTCCGGCGGGATCGCCGCGTAGATAGTTGAACCAGTCGATGCCGAGCATATACTCCCATTTAGCGTAATGGCTGGCCAGGATGCTCATAGGATGGCGCACGCAAAGAACGTACGGCGGAAAATTAACAAGCTTATGTGCCCAACGCCAGTTTGCCAAGTGGTGCGGTATGGTGTGCGAGAAAGCTAGACGAGGCAATTCGTTGAAAGTTGGGCGGTCTTTGGCTCCACCGATATAGGGACGCACAGCCTTTTCGGAAAAGTAACGCGGACGTGGAATGCCGTATGTGTCAGCTAAGGCCACCGCCAGCATGTACTTGATCCAATGCGTCCCGGAATTCTTGGAGGTGACCATAAATCCGTCAAAACGCCGATGACGAAGGACCGAAAAATTTGTCCAATTATTGCTCCAGTCGAGCGTCATGTGGCTGAGGTTCATAATGGGGTCTCGGTCGCTTAAAGAGCGTTTCCGGCTTCAGTAGCACCTCGGTATGCAGCCCAGTCAGGGTCATGTTCGAAAATCCAACGGTAATAATCCTGGTGCTGCAAGTCAACGGCGGCGTCTTCGTCAACAACCACCCGGCAAAGTGGGTGGAACTGGATAGCGGATGCGGTCACCATCGAGGTGACGGGCCCCTCCACAGCCTTAGATATGATGCCGGCCTTGGATCTGCCGGTGGCAAGCATGATAATCGAACGGGCATCAAGAATGGTGCCGACCCCCATGGTTATGGCGCGTTGCGGCATCTCATCCTGATTAGCGAAAAGGGTTTTGTTGACGTTGACGGTCGGCTCGGCCAAGGTCTTGTCACGCGTACGCGATCGCAGACTGGATATCGGCTCATTGAAGCCGATATGCCCGTCAGCGCCGATGCCTAGCAACTGCAGGTCGATGCCGCCGCTTTCTTCGATCTTCCGTTCGTAAGCGGCACAAGCGGCTTTCACATCCTTGGCCATGCCGTCCGGCAAGAATGTATTGTTTCGGTCTATGTTGATGTGATTGAACAGGTTAAAGTCCATGTAATAACGGTAAGAGCTGGGATGTTCAAGCGGCAGACCTATGTATTCATCCAGATTAAAAGTACGGCACCGTGAGAAGTCTAGACCGGAGCTACGATGCATTTCCACCAGCTTTGCGTAAAGCTGTTCCATCGTGCGTCCGGTTGCCAGGCCAAGCACAAGATCAGGTTTATCACTTATCGCTTTGGCGATTAACGAGGCCACTAGGCCGCAGGCTTCATCAGTATCAGGTCGTATGATAAGTTCCATGTTTCACTCCAGTCAGGTTTATAGTAGACCATCTCATTTAGCATAAGGCTTTTGGGGATGATAGTGGTTATGCAACAGTTTGTGCGCCTTTTTACCGAGAGGCTCTCCGATGAAATCGCTATAAAGCTTTTGCACCTGCGGGTTGAGGTGAGACATGCGCAAGGCGCACTTTTCATCGTCGGCATAGATTCCAGCGGTGCGGGCTTTGCGCACCGCGTCGGTGGCGCCAGTGGGTTGACCGCCGCCGCCGACACATCCGCCGCGGCAGGCCATGACCTCGATAAAGTCATAACGCGGCTTGCGCCTGGCCTTGCGGTCTTCGCGCACGGCGTTAAGGACCTGTTCGACATTACTCATCTGGTGGGCGACAGCGACCTTGATCTTGGTGCCCTTGATGTTGATTTCCGCCTCTTTCACACCCTCCATGCCGCGGACCGACTCGAAATTAATTGATGGGGGCTGGGCGTCGCCGGTTATCAGGCAGTAGGCCGTGCGCAAGGCGGCCTCCATCACGCCGCCGGTCACGCCGAATATCGTGCCAGCGCCGGTGTATTCACCCAGGATGGAATCGGCTTCCTCTTTCTCCAACTTGGTGAAATCGATGCCGGTGCTCTTGAACATGCGGGCTAACTCACGGGTGGTGATGGCCACGTCGACATCCTGGTAACCGCTGGCGAACATGGTCTCGCTGCGCGTAATCTCATATTTTTTCGATGTACATGGCATAACAGATACCATGAAGATTTTAGATGGGTCAATCCCCATCTTTTCAGCGTAGTAAGTTTTGGAGAGCACGCCCAGAATCTGCTGCGGGGATTTGGCTGAAGAGCAGTTATCCATGAAATCCTGCGCGTATTTCTCCATCCAGTCCGTCCACGACGGGCAGCAGGATGTGATCAGAGGCAAAAACCCGCCTTTTGTGAAGCGCTGGATGAACTCGTTGCCCTCCTCCATAATGGTAACGTCGGCACTATAGTTGGTGTCAAAGACCGCTTTGAAACCAAGACGGCGGAGTCCGGCATAGGTCTCGCCGGTCATCAGGGTGCCGGGCGGCAAACCGAAAGCCTCGCCTATGGCCACGCGGACAGCCGGAGCGATCTGCACCACGCAATGCTTCTCGGGGTCACGCAGCGCGGCCCATACCTCGCGGGTCTGGTCGCGCTCGTAAATGGCGCCGACCGGGCAATGTGCGGAGCACTGTCCGCACTTGATACACGGAGAATCGTTAAGAGCAACGTCTGCAGCGGGAGCTATACGGGTCTTTTCGCCGCGGCCGATAAATTCCAGCGCCCAAACATTCTGCATATTCTGGCAGACGATCACACAACGCCCGCACTTGATGCATTTTTCCGGGTTTAAGACGATGGATGGTGTTGATTTGTCCACTGGTATGGTAGGCACATCAGTTGGGAAAGGTATCTCACGGATGCCGAAATCCGCCGCGAGCTTCTGCAGTTCGCAATTGCCGCTACGCGGACATTGCAGGCAGTCGTTCGGGTGGTTAGCCAATATCATCTCCAGTACCGTACGGCGCACAGCGACGATATCTGCGTCGTGCGTGGTGATTTTCATGCTGGGAGCGACTTCCGTACAGCACGCGCGCAAAAGTTTCTGCGATCCGGCCTGACGCACCACGCATATACCGCAAGCCGCCCACGGCTTCAGGTCGTTATGGTAGCAAAGCGTCGGGATTTTTATGTGAACCTTACTGGCGGCATCCAAGATTGTGGTTCCGGCCGGAACCTCGATCGGTATGCCGTTGATTTCTAACTTCACCATGTGTGACATTGAACAGACCTTTCGATAGTTAAGAGCGTTTTACCGCATTAAATTTGCACACCTCGAAGCACTGACCGCACTTGATGCAAATGGTGGTGTCGATAACGTGCGGCTGTTTGCGCTCTCCGGCAATAGCATTGACCGGGCACACCTTCGCGCAAGCGGTGCAGCCGACGCATTTTTCAGTGTCAATGCTATATGTCAACAGGTTCTTGCATTTTCCGGCGCGGCACTTCTTTTCTTCGATGTGCTCTTTGTACTCGTCCATGAAGTAGCGCAGGCTGGACTTTACAGGATTAGAGGCGGTCTGCCCCAATCCGCACAATGAAGCGCGAGACATCGCCTCACCGATCACCTGCATTTTTTCGATGTCCTCTAGTGTGCCGTCGCCATTACAGATTTTATTCAGATAATTCAGCAGCTTACGCCCGCCGATACGACATGGCGCACATTTGCCACAGGACTCTTCCACCGTGAAATCGAGAAAAAATTTAGCGACATCCGGAATGCAGTCGTCTTCATCCATTACGATCAGACCGCCGGATCCCATAATCGAGCCGATCTTACTCAGGTTCTCATAGTCGAGCGGCGTGTCGAGAAACTGAGGCGGAATCATACCGCCGGACGGTCCGCCGGTCTGAGCGGCCTTGAGGGCTTTGCCGTCGCGGATGCCGCCGCCGATGTCGAAAATGATCTCGCGGAGGGTGGTGCCCATCGGAACCTCGATCAGGCCGGAGTTGTTGACTTTCCCGGTCAGCGCGAACACCTTGGTGCCTTTGGATGAGGCTGTGCCGATCTTACTGAACCACAGGTTGCCTTTGAGCAAGACTACCGGGATGTTGGCAAGTGTCTCGACATTGTTGATAACTGTCGGATGTCCCCAGAGGCCTTTCACGGCGGGGAACGGCGGGCGGGGCGAGGGCATGCCTCGATTACCTTCTATCGATGTGAGCAAGGCGGTTTCTTCACCGCAGACGAAAGCGCCTGCGCCGAGGCGGATCTCGATGTCAAAAGAAAAGTCACTGCCGAGAATATTATTGCCGAGCAGGCCGTATTCTCGAGACTGACTGATCGCGTTCTCAAGTCTTTGGATGGCCAGCGGATATTCGGCCCGGATATAGATGAAGCCCTTGTCAGCTCCGATGGCATATCCGGCTATAGTCATGGCTTCAAGGATGGAGTGGGGGTCACCCTCAAGAGTGGAACGATCCATGTACGCGCCGGGGTCACCTTCGTCAGCATTACAAACCATGTACTTCTGCCCGGCGGGCTGCACGGCCGCGAACTGCCATTTCTTGCCGGTGGGAAAGCCCGCGCCACCGCGACCACGCAGGCCTGATTTCGAGACTTCGTCGATGACGTCACCCGGTTTCATTTCGAACAGTGCCTTCTCCAAAGCCTTGTAGCCGTCGCGCGCTATGTATTCGTCAATCTTGTCAGGGTCGATCACGCCACAGTTGCGGAGGACAATGCGGAACTGTTTCTGATAGAAATCAATGCCTTCGATGCCCACGTTGCGCTTGCTCTGATTTTTGTCATATAGCAGCCGGGAGACGACACGGCCTTTGATAATGTGCTCTTTGACAATGATCTCCGCGTCTTCAGGCTTGACCTCAACGTAAAAAGTGTTTTGCGGAAGGATTTTGACTATAGGACCTTTTTCGCAGAAGCCCAGGCAGCCTGTGCGGACGACTTGCACGTCGTTGACAAGGCCATGCTTTTTCACCGCCGTTTGGAGCGCTGAGAACAGCGCGATGCCGTGGTTAGACTCGCAAGCTGTACCGCCACACACCAGAATGTATTGTTTGTAAGCCATGATGTTATTTCCCGGGTTCGCTGATGATATCCATGGACGGTTTATCACAAATGTGGTTGTCGATCAGATGTTTGTTGACTATATGCTCTTCCACGATGCGCTTGCCGGTGTCGGAGTCGACTTTGCCGTAGATCACCGGGGGCATGTCGGGCGTGATGATCTCTACGGTCGGCTCGGAGTGGCAGTAACCCATGCATCCGGTCTGGCGTACCAGTACGTGGGTGATACCACGGGCGTCCAGCTCGTCTATGATGGTGTTGAAAGTGTCTTTTGCGCCTGCGGCGATGCCGCAGGTGCCCATGCCGACGATGATTTGCGCGTCTTTGTTGGAGGGATCGCGTTTTTTCATCAGCTTCTGTTTTTGCTCTCGCAGTTTTATTAAGCCGGCCAGTGTCAGTTTTGCCATCTTTGGTTCCTTCCTCTATTGAATCAAATTCTTTTCTTGTGACCGTAAATACTCCCTGGCCAGAATCAGGTTGCCGGATGTATCCAAGTCACCAAGCGCGGCGATCAGGTCGCTGCGGAGAACCAGGTAAGTGTCAGCCTTTCCTGATTTTAGCGATAATGCTTTGCAGGTCTTCGGTCTTGACCTTGCCGAACACCTCGCCGTTGATCATCATGACCGGCGCAAGTCCGCAACAGCCGAGGCAACGGACTGCTTCGACCGAGAACTCGCCGTCCGGTGTAACGGTGTTCAGTCCGACACCCAAGATGCCTTCAATCTCCTCGATGATGTCTTCACCGCCCTTCAGGTAACAGGCCGTTCCCATGCAGACTTGAATTTTATTGCGTCCCGGCTTCTTAAGCTTGAAAAAGTTGTAGAAGGTGATCACCCCGTAAATTTTTGCGAGCGGCATATCCAACATATCGGCCACTTCAAAAGCCACTTCACGGGGGATATATCCGAAGGTCTGTTGCACACGGTGCAAAACCATTATCAGGTTGCCCGGTTTATTTTTCCATTCAGTTATGAAGGTTTTGATCTCGGGAGTGAGCTTTTGCGGGCTTTCCGTCGGTTTATCTGCGGTTTTCACGGTTAAACACCTCCGCGTTATCCCTGACTTGTACCGTCACCAAGACAGAGCGTTATGGGGTCAAAAAAAGATATATAATATCTCAAATATACCATGATCATGCCAAGCACAAAGAGTCAAATTTTCAAA
>CAZKZI010000070.1:0-16009 GCA_964557205.1 uncultured Lentisphaeraceae bacterium | reverse complement strand
GCGGCAAGGAGTTTGTGGACAAGGTGTTCAGCGACAACCGGGGATTGTTCGGGCCCGCCCGCAGGGACGGCGCGCGCAGGATGCGCGGCGCCGAGTGGGGGGAACTCAGGACCATGCGGGCGCTGAGGGTGGCGCCGGTGTCGATGCCGCTTTAAATATGTGGTGGTGTGACAGAAGTTGCGGGATATCGTATAATGCGAGGCGATGAAAAGGGGTTTCATTGCTGCGCTATTTCTATTCGCGTGCCGGTGTCTGACAGCAACGGACAATTCGGAGATAACGCTGTTTGCCGGTGGGCGATGGCTACCCCACTGGGACTACGGCTATCCTTACGGACGGTACGCGCCTTGCCGCTGGCCGTATGCAGAGGTAGGCCTGGGAGTGCCGCTTTATTCGCTTGCTGATGCCAGGCGGATGCCTTACGGGTATTACGCTGATCCATGGTGGGGGTTCGGTTACGGGGTACGTTATAGTCTTACGGAACCGCGATATGCTGATCCGTTAACTGGCGAGATTCAGTGGCCGCTGCCCGGGGCGACACCGCTGAAGCTCCGCGATCAAGAGCAAGAGCGCGTTTGGAGTAAGGAGATATCAGCGTTCATTGGCGATTGGGATACGGAGGTGTGGCTGCATTCAGAGACTAACACTCCTGTCTTACGAAAGTGATTTTGTTGAAACTGATAGTATTGAGTGCGCTCTTGGCTGCTGCGGCGTTGAGTTTAACTAAGGGATTGGTAATTTAAAATATTGCGACCACCAAGTGATCGCAATGGAGAGTGTAAAAAAGACAGGGATGGCAAAAGGTTCAAACGCGGCTGTGCCGCTGGTTCAAAGGGGTGGGACACAAGGCCAGCCTGGTAGAAGAGGGCGACGAGAGAGGGCGACGAGAGAGGGCGACAAGAGAGGGCGACAAGAATGTCGCCCGTACGTTAGTCGGTGAGCGCGGAGCATGAGGCCTGCGGGATCCAGCCGCGGCGGCCGTTGTAGTCGACGCGCAGCCAGCCTTCATGACTCTCGATCGGGGTGACGACAGCGCCTGTGGTCAGTGTGAACAAAGTTGCGGCTTTGGGCGCGGGCGCGAAGCGCGCTTCAGTGCGGTGTTCTATTTTATACTGTGAGTTCGTTCGCCGGCCTTTGAATGCCTGGCCGGTCAATATGCCTGCTAATAACATAATGGCGCAAATCACGGCGGCTATGCGGGGATGGGTAGGGCGCAGCAAAAAAAAGCTAAAGAAGGCTGCCAAGGTGCCTGCAAAGGCGATCAATAACGGCTTCACATTATGCAGCGAGACGTGCATGCGCTCAAGAGGTATGTTGCCCGGCGGCGTGGCGTCGGCAGGGCGGGATGTGTCGATGACGCGCACGGACGTTTGCGCCTGCGGCGCGCTGGCTTCGAAAGTCAGGTGGAAAGGACCTGCCACGCTCTCTTCGTAAAGTCCGCTGCTGGGATTGAAAAAGTTAAATGTGGCGGCAGCCACCTCAATGGCGTTGGTTGACTGCGGGATGATCACCTGTTCAGAGGTGACGCGCATGTCGCTACGCGAGGTTTCTTTAGTTGGGTAGCTTTTAAACAGCGGTGAGATCGGAGGCTGCGGCATGGCGACATTATTTAGCCAGCCTTGACCGCTGAGTTCCATTGACAAAGTCACAATGTCGCCCGGGCGTACGGTGCTTTGGGAAAGTTTGCCGGTGAGCCGGAACAAGCCCATTGCGCCGCTGAAGTTTTCGGGTTTTCCCTCTTTCGGCAAAGGCAAGACCCTCAGGGTGAAAGGCGCGAGTTGCTTCTGGAGGGGGTGCGACTGCCAGTGGGAAAAGAAGCCGACGTTGCGTCGTTCGGAGAGCATGCACTGGACGGCAGGGGTGAAGGTATGCTCAACCGGCCGGTGGCAACGGGCAGTGGTGGCATAACGCAGAAGCTCAACGGCTCGACCGTCGCGGGATAAGCGTTGGCGCGAAACCGTTTCCAGGCGTCCGACGGTGATGAGGTCTTGATTATTTGGGAAATCGCTAATCCTCAGGTTCTCGATCTCGTTACCGGCGGTAATCTCCAGCTCGAAGTGGATTTCGAAAGGCTGGTTCACATAGATTTTCACCGGCACGGTGTAGAAACGTCCCGAGAATATCTCACCGGAAAAGGTCAAGAGCGGCGCGAAGAAGAGCACGGAAGCCAAGCGAGTCATGAAAGTTCTGCCGGTACGCTTCATGGTGTTTCCTCCTCTGCGCTATGGACGGTGGAGACAAACACGCGGGATGCCCATGTCTCGCGGTCATGGCGTTCTTGCGCGAGGGTCATGAGCACGGAGGCACCGAAGATGATTGTCAGAAGTCCGCCGCTGACAAGGCAGGTTTCCGAGAGGCTGCGGAAGAGGGGGTGGCGTGCGCCGCTCCGCAGCAGTATCAACAAGAGCGCCCCGAACCAGAAAACCGTCCAGCCGACCAAGGCGGCCACGGTCCGGACAGGACAGGAGAAGGTGTAATGCCAGAAGAAGGCGGTGCGCGACCAAGGCAGGTCGCTCTGGCGCCGTCCGGTCTGCAGCGTCAAGGCAGAGGCAAGGCCTTGGCGCGTCTCCGGCGTGGCACCGATATAACGCTCGGCGCGGTTGAACGCGGCGGCGGCGTTAGGGCCATCCCCGCCCATTACCAAAGCGTTGCCCAGATTGACGAAAAGCAGGCCGTTGCTCACACCGTCGAGTGCCAGGCGGTTGTAGGTGCTGGCTACAGTCAGGTATTCTCCGGGCTTGGACGCGGTCATGGCCTGGGCGTTGGCCTGTTCCCAGAGGAAGGAGCGGATGGTTTCGTCCGCACCTGGTGTTACGGCAGGCAACAGGCATAAGGCAGTGATGAACCATGCACATAAAGAAGTCTTAAAGTTCATCGGCCACCTCTCTTTCTTGAGCGGGTTTGTCGATGGCGGAGTCAATTTCCGGCAGTAGCGAAGTGATTTGACGCACAGTATCGGCAGGCGGTAATTTTATGTCCGGCCGATACATGGCTTCATCCAGTTTGGCCAGCAGAGCGCGGCAGGAGTCGGCTGCCGCCGCAGGAACCTGGCGGTCTTGCAACAACCGTGCGACTTCAGTCGGAGTGAAAGAGTTGCCTGCCACATCCAATCGCGCCGCCAGATAGTTACGCACAATCCGAGCGGCCTGGTCAGGGGTTTGTGTGCTACGTAGAGCGGAGCGCGCGCGGCGTAAAGCGCCGGAGTGGCGTTTACGATCACGAAGTGCGCGGACAAGTGCCGCAAGCGGGGAAACCAGCATGGCCAGCAAAGCAGCCAGCGGGCCGGCCAGCAGCAGCGGCAGAGTAAGTCGTGGGGGCGGTAGCAGTGACTGATCGTTCAAGCTGAGCGGCGACAGGGTGATCGCGGAGGGCAGAGGGGTAGATCCGCTGTCGAGTGTGCCTGCCCAACTTCCGGTCTCGGGGTCATCCGTCGTCGCGATCTGGGTTGTCGGGAGGGCTTGTAGCGGTATGGCAGTGGTTGTGACAGTGGTGTAGGCACGTGCGGTAGTGTCGTAGTAAGAAATTTTTACAGGCGGGAACTCAAGCGTGCCCTCTCGTGTTGGCCGCACCCTGTATTTGAAGCGTTTGCCGTCAGGCAGGGTTTCGGCCGTGACGTTGTCGTCATAAATGCGAAAATCATTGGTCAGGTCGCTTTGCAGGGTAAGCAACGGTGTACGCATATTGGAAAGGCTGATCGCTCCGGTCACTTCCAGCGAGAGGGTAAGGGGATCGCCGACCTTGCAGACTGCCGTGTCGAAATAAGCCTGGGACTGCATGTTCGTTCCTACGGAGCCGATGAAGTTCTCAGGGCGACCTTCATCCGGCGGCGGCACAACCCGGACGGTGACTGCCGGGCCGATGGTGTAGATGTCTTTGGTGACGGCCTGACGATTGGCATCGACGGCGGTGGCGACTTGACCTTTGAAAGTCAGCGGCCCGAAGGTGAACTCACCCTCTTTGGTTGGCGTGTAATTGAGGGTTATGGAATAAACCCGGTACTTTTTGTCGGTGATGGTTTTGCGTTCGGGGTTGAGCCGGAAACGGATGGGACGCGGTCGGAAGGGGTCTTCGTCAAAAATACCACCGAAACCGCCAAAATTACGGGTCTGGTAATTGTTGATGGCAAAAGCGGGTTGGCGGCCGCTCTGGTCGATGAGTCCATTAAGGAACTGATTGAGGTCAGGCCCTTTAAGTCCAGCGGTTTCTTGGCGTATTTCGAGGAAGTCCGCGGATATATGCGGTAGCAGGTTGGGGTGTATCGGTTCATGGTGTTCGGCGAAGGGATCAGGTAACTCGGCCACCGCCACAGCGAGTGTTATCGAAAAAGGCTCTTCCACCAGCACCGAAGTAGAGGAAGCTGTGATGGTGGCGACCACAGTATCCTGTTGCTTGATACCGGCCACGTTGACAGTCACGCCGGGATGGGTGTAGACCTTGCCTTTGAAGGATACGCTGACGGGCCCGGTGTGAAACGTGCCCTGATCGTGCGGCTTGATCTGGTAGGCGAAGACGCGGCCTTCAAAAGACTCTCGGGTCAGGCGTCCGTTGATTATCGAGATGCTGGAGCGGCTGTTGCTGTGCTGCCCGAGCAGGTGCAGTTCAGCGGGGGGCAGCGACTGGAAGGCTGGGGTGTCCAAATCACGGTCGGCACCGTTGACCTCGATATTCAGGTTAAAACTCTCGCCGAGATATATAGAGTTTCGGTTCGGGGTCGCCTGGACCGTGATCCCGGCGGCGGTAGCGGCAGGGACGGAAAGAAAAAACAGGAGCGATAGAATCAAAAGAATCGAATGATTCGAGTTATTCGATTCTTGCGATCCTATCGAAAAGCCCAGTGCTCCGCGCATCATTTTCACCAGTCTCGCTCTCCCGGTGCGATCGGAATCTTGCGCATCCGTTCCTGTTTGTCCCGCTCGTGCTCCTTCTCGCGCTCCAGCGCCCGTCGCAGTGTTTCCTGGACATCTTGCGGCGTTTCAGGCTTCTGCTCTTTAGGCTGTTCTTGTTGCTCTTCCTCTTGCTTGGGTTCAGGCTTTTGTTCCTGTTGCTGCTCTTGTTGCTCCTGTTGTTGTTCCTGCTGCTGCTGATTCTGATTAGGTTTTTTCGGCAGTAGCTCGCGGATTTCAAGCAGATTTTTTAGTGCCTGCACCTGAAGGGCGCGATTCTCAATCGCAGGCGGCTTTTGTTCGATGATTTCCCGCTGTAGCTTTTCGGTATGCTCGGCGATGGACTCGATCTTGGCTTGATCCTCAGCGGTGAAGGGCGGCATGTTGGTGTCAGATTGGGACTGTTGTTGGTATTGCTGGCACCATTCCGGGAAGCGTTGGCGGAAAAGGCCGGTTAGTGCTAGAGCTTCGCTTTGGGTGTCGCGATCCTTCAAATAAAGGGCACCGATGGATTGGATGGCGTTGCTCTGGCAGATTATGTTTTCATCGATCAGTGATGGTGGCATGGCAACCGCTTGCCAGAAGG
Organism: uncultured Lentisphaeraceae bacterium; assembly: GCA_964557205.1. Classification (GTDB taxonomy): domain Bacteria; phylum Verrucomicrobiota; class Kiritimatiellia; order RFP12; family UBA1067; genus JAQVQN01. The sequence goes on along the minus strand of CAZKZI010000070.1, from coordinate 10,540 downwards.
GGTAAACGAGGGGTTGCAACCTTTCTGTTTCGTAGGTTGATTCCGGCAACAAGTCTTGCAGGGCATCTGCGGCACCCTTCATGCTATCGCGGACCAATTCGATTTGATTGGCTAAAAATGCCTGCTGCTGTTGGTTGGTCACAGCCTGCAGCATGTGCTGTTTGAGCGGTATCCAGAGGTCTGAAAGCTCTTTTTGGCGGCGCGTCAGTTCTTCGGCTTTGGTGATCATGACGGGAGCGTCATTGGTAAAGAGCGTTGCAGCCGCTTCCGCAATCGCGCGTTGTTCTTGCAGCATCCGGTCCATTAGGGAGTCGCCAGGGGTTTGTCCGTGTTTTTCCAGCACTTTGGCAATGTGCGCGTTTTCCCTTGCCTGTGGCAAGGTGTCTACGGCGCGGGTCAGGTTGCGTTGTCGGCGCTCATCCTGAGGCGTGTCGCGCAATGCGCGTTGAAAGGCGGTCGCGGCCTCATCCAAGTCTTTAATGCCGTTGGCAGGGTTCTCTGCCATCTCGGCCTTAGCCTTCTCTAAAAGAATTTTGCCCAGCAGCTCTCCGGCGCGGGCTCTATAGGTTTTGGAAGTTAGCAATGTGCGCAGTTGCATTATGGCATTTTCAGTATCCTGCTCCTGCCAATAGGCGCAGGCCGCATTGTAGCGGTATGAATCGGCTTCCTCCCTGTCGGCACCGCGCGCGGCAGAGATGAACGCGGCGGCGGCCTCGGCTGTCTTGCCTTTGCGCAGCAGGCTTTGCGCCTCACGGGCGCCAGCGCGACCCGGCGCGACTGTTATTTCAATACGGTTGGAGGTGGAGTCGGGAGACGGGAGTTGTGAGTCGGGAGACGGGGGAGCCTGGGACAAGCGGGGGGAGGTTTGGGCGTAAAGGGGCAGAAAGGCAAACAGCATGAGGGCTGCGGAAGCTGCGGTCAAATGACGGGAGGTGTGGCCGCGCAGGCGACCGCGGCTGAGGCAGGCTGCCGTCAGGATGCAGATGATGGCAGGAAAGAGAAAGAGTTGGTAGCGTTCTTGATAACGGTTTTCGATCATCTCTTGCTGTTCTTTGGCAGCCAACTGGCGCAGATGCCTGCGGTAGATGGCACCCAGGGTGGTGTGCGCGGTTCCAGCAGTGCCGAGGGGAATATAACGGCCGTTTGAGGCGTTGGCGATGGCGGTCAGGGTTTCGGCCGTAAGGGAGGTCTGCACGGCAGAGCCTTTGTACTGCTGGACACCCTGATTTTTAGCATCCGGGATTGTGGCACCTGCGGTATCGCCGATTCCGACTGTGAAGATTGGGATATTGCGACGCGCGGCTTCGCGGGCGGCTTCCAGCGCGTCGCCTTTAAGGTCCTCGCCGTCAGAGATGAGGAGTATGGCATTATACTCATCGAGGGCTGGGTCAAGAGCCTCCAGCGATTTGCGTATGCCGTCACCGAGGTCGGTCTCACCGCGTGCTGCGGATTCAGGAGTGGCGCCGTCGAGAGCCTGGCGTAAAAAGGAGTAATCGGTTGTGAGGGGACAGATCAAGCTGCCTTTATTACGGAACGCCAAAAGCGCGGCACGATCGCCATTGAGGTCTTCGATGAGATCCATGATGTCGGTCTTGGCGCGCTCAAGGCGGTTGGGGTGAACGTCGTTGGCGAGCATAGAGCGGGATACGTCAAGCGCGATGACGAGGTTACGTCCGCGGGTCAGGATTTTTTCGTCGCGTCGACCCCATTGAGGACGGGCCACGGCAAAAGTCAACAAGGCGAGTCCGGCCATGATCATCGTGAATTGCGTATAGAAGCGGAATGCTTGCTTTGGCGGCATCAACTTAGATTGCATAGCTGGCGCCACCAAACGCGAAAGGCGTCGTTGTGAACGACGGAAAAGCCATAGCCATATCACGCCGAGCAACGGGATGACCGAGAGTAAAAGCAACAGCCATGGATAAACTAAACGCATAGTAGTGAGTAGTGAAGAGTTAAAGAGTGAAGAGTGAATGGCGGGTTGTTAAAGCAGGCGGCGGACAAACTGCATGTTGAGGGTAAGGGCGATGGCCACAAAGGCGGCGCCCCATAACAGGTAACGCACAAAGTGTTCTTCAAAACGCTGGTAAATCTGGCGGTCGATTCTGGTGGTTTCCAGTGTGTTTATGTCTTCCAGGGCTGACTTGAGACCATCATGGTCGCTGACGCTGAAGTAGCGCCCTTTGGTTGTTTCGGCGATCGATTCCAACTGTTTTTCGTCAAACCCCACATTGGCGTATGCGATGGTCTCGCGCCCGAACATGTCGCGTGTTTTGAACGGGATGCGGCTGTTGTTGGAACCAACGCCGATGGTATAGACGCGCACGTTGGTTTTCACGGCGGCGTCGGCAGCCTGTTCCGGGGTGATGATGCCAGCGTTGGATTCGCCGTCAGAGAGCAGGATGATGATACGGGTCTGTGGTTCAGCATCAGTCAGGCGGGCGACGCCGGTGGCGAGCCCGTCGCCGATGGCGGTCTGGAGCTCTTCCTTGTCAGATCCTTGTCCTCGCGGTATCTCCACGCCTTTCAGCACATGCAGGAGCGTACGGTGGTCTGCGGTAAGCGGGGTGCGGGTGGAGGCAAAACCGCCGAAAGTCACCAGCCCTATCAGGTCATCTGGACGCGCTTCTACGAATTTGGAGAACATTTCCTTCACCACATCCAGACGGGTCTTGTAAGGCTGTCCTTGCGGGGTAAGATCCAGCGCTTCCATAGAACCCGAGATGTCCACGATCATGTTTATGGCGATCGCATTGACAGAGCGCGTTTGGCGAGCCAGAGCGGTTCGCGGTCGGGCGGCGGCGAAGATCATCAGTAGCGCACCGGCGAGAAAGATGAACGGCATGGCGCGTGAGGCGGCAACCCTCCAGCCTGCGGTCTTGGCGGGCAGACGGGCGGTCGGGGCAAAAAGAATCCCCGAGCGGGTGCCGGTTCGGTAAAGCCGCCATGCGGCAGCGGACCAAGGCAGCAGTAACAGAAAGGCAAGTGGTGTGGCGAAAGAAAGCATGGGTAGGATAATTAGGAGTTAGGAGTGAAGAGTGAAGAGTGAAGAGTTAGGAGGGAGAAAGACAAGAGGGGGAATCGGTAAACTCGCAAACTCATAACTTTTGGTTTTTGTGGGTGATTCTTTCATGGCAGTTCTTCGAACCAAACTCTTCTCTTTTTACTTATCCACTCTTACTTGGAAATTCTGTTGCATCAGAATTGATATACGTCCGGGCTTTGACGGTGGCGTCTTCGGCCATGGCGATGGTGGCTTCTTGTCCGGCGAACTTGACTAGGTCAGCCGATTCCAAAAAGGTTTTCAGTTGCGTGACAACTTCGGACGTGAAAGAAGGTTGTTGTGCTGCTGCCTCCAAAAACTCTTGAGTGGTCTGCTCGGGGGCACGTATGCCATGTTCGCGTTCAATATAACGACGCACAACCATGGTCAGTTCGATGTAAAACTCTTTGAACAGCCCTTTGGCTGGCAGGTTGCGGTTGAGAAGTCTTTGCAGCTCGGCTATAGCGCGTTCGACCGGCGACATGCGGTATTCGCGTAGCCGGCGTGACAGTTTGGTGAGTCCGAATAAAGCTGCGGCCAAAAGTGCTATGCCTGCGAGCATAGATAAGATCCACAACGATACGGTTTTTGCGGTCGGCGGAATCCAGACCGGTTCGGGCGTTACCTCCGGTTCGCCGGTCACGGGAGGCCTTGCAGCGGGTGAAGGGAAAAGCACCGGCTTGGTGGCGAACGAGGATGTGTGTGGCGGGTTGTGACGCTTATCTATTATTGTCACTGCAAACGGCGCCAAGCGGTAACGTTCGGCAGCGGGTTCAGGTGTGAGCCGCCAGCGGTGTGTCTGAAGTGTGCGGTCGTTAGACGTGACCGGAGGCATGAAAAAATCTTCGGCGGTAGAGAAGCCGGAGAAACGGTCACGCAGGTCAGGAAGTTTAATTTCCAGATATGAGGGCGCCTCGACCTTGATTGTCAGCATAAGGTCATACGACGGGTCGATGCGCTCTTGCGAGGCTTCCAAGCGCAACGACACCTCTTCATGCGACAGATCGGCGGTGAAGGCAGAGGCGAGAGAGGAGGTGCAAAGTAATAAGTAACAGGTTATAGGTAAGAGGTAGCAAGTAAAGAGCGGCAGGTGAAAATGAAAAGAGGAACGGACAAGTGTCATCCTTTCTTTCCCTACTTTTTTTTGTTGCCTGTAATCCATCGAGTTAACCTATTGAGGCGCTGGCAAAACCTCTTTCGTCGGTTCTGCAAACGCAGTATTCAGAATCATAAAAATTTCGTGAGAAACGTCTTATACACATTCTGACTCCTGAATTCTGTATTTTGATTTCTCTCTTGCAAATACACCGGAGGGGTTTTGCAAGAGGCTCACCTGTTCGCTCATCTCTTACTCGCTCTACGGCGGAAGAGTGAGCGCACTTCATCAATGTATGGCGCGTCGGTTGATAGCCGGATACAGTCCATGCCTGTGCGTTTGAAAAAGCGTGTCAGATCGTTCTCGTTGGCGTCGGCGCGGTCAGCGAAAGCTTGGCGCACAGCCTGTGACGAGGTGTCGACCAGCAGCAGCTCGCCGGATTCCGGGTCTTGCAACTCTACCAGTCCGACATCCGGCAGGCGCGATTCGCATGGGTCTGTGATGGGGCAGGCGATGACATCATGATGGCGGGCGGTAACGCGCAATTCTCTTTCGAACGCGGCATCCTGAAAATCGGAAACGAGGAAGACTACGGCTTTGCGTTTCTGCACATTGTTAAGGAAACGCAGGGCGGAGGAGATGTCAGTGCCTTCGCGTGTTTCGTCGGCGGCCAGCACTTCACGCACCAGGCGCATAACGGCTGTGCGGCCTTTGCGCGGAGGGATAGATTTGAGAATGCGGTCGCTGAAAAGGATCAGGCCGATTTTGTCCTGATTGCGAATGGCGGTCATGGCCAGCAGACAGGTGATTTCCGCCGCCAGTTCCGATTTTGAGCGGGAACTCGATCCGAATATCTGCGAGCCGGAAACGTCGACCAGAAAAATTACGGTCAGTTCACGTTCTTCGGAAAAGCGTTTGACATGCGGCGAGCCGGTGCGGGCGGTGACATTCCAGTCAATAGAGCGTATGTCGTCACCAGGCACATACGGGCGCACCTCGTCGAACTCCACACCTTGTCCTTTGAAGACCGAGTGGTAGTCGCCTGAAAGGCGGTCATCAATCAGGCGGGCGGTGAGGATTCGGATCTTCCCCACCTGCTTCATTAATTCTGAAGAATTAATCACGGCACGGGTAGAGTGTTGAGTATTTTGGTAATGACCGCGTCGGTGGTGATCTCTTCGGCCTCGGCCTCGTAGGTCAGCATGATGCGGTGGCGCAAGACATCGTGGGCGATCTCCTTGACATCCTGCGGAGTCGCGTAAGCGCGCCCGTGCAGCATGGCGTTAGCGCGCGCGGCGAGATTGAGGCATAGCGTGGCGCGCGGTGAGGCGCCCATCTGGATTTGTCCTTTTAGGGAGTCAAGCTTATGCGTCTTCGGGTCACGCGTGGCGAAAACAATATCGAGGATGTAATCGCCGACTTTTTCATCACAGTAGACCTGTTCCAAGGTTTCGTGCAGTTCATTTACCTTCTCGGCGGTGATCACGGAACGCACCGATGCTGTCTGCCTCTGGGTGAAGCGGTTCATAATACGGCGCTCGTCTTCGCGTGACGGATGGGTGATGACACACTTGAGCATGAATCGGTCAATTTGCGCCTCTGGCAAAGGGTATGTTCCTTCCTGCTCGATCGGGTTTTCGGTGGCCATCACGAGAAAGGGTTCCGGCAGCTTATAGGTGTTGTCGCTGATAGTAACCTGATGTTCCTGCATGGCCTCCAGCAAGGCGGACTGCACCTTGGCAGGCGCGCGGTTGATCTCGTCGGCCAGCAGCAGGTTAGTGAAGACCGGCCCCCGCTTGGGTGTGAAGCTTCCCTCTTTAGGGTTGTAGATCATGGTGCCGATGACATCCGCCGGGAGCAGGTCCGGCGTGAACGATATGCGCTGGAACTGCAGCCCCAGCGCTTCTGAAAGTGTGCGCACAGCGGTGGTCTTGGCCAAGCCGGGTACGCCTTCGAGCAGGATGTGCCCGCCGGTGATCAAAGCTATGATCATGCGGTCGATCAGTTTTTCCTGCCCGACTATCACCTTGTTGACCTCCTGGCGGATGTCGGTCAGAGTTTGTGCCTGGGCAGCGACCATACTGGTGTTTTTCTGGATATCCATAAATAGAGAAGAGTTAAGAGTGAATAGAGAAGAGTTAGGAGTGGGGCACGGCATGCCGTGCCAGTACAAATCGCGGATTAGTTTTCGTCTTCTTTTTTAGCATCTGCCTTGGGCTCTTCTTTCGCTTTTATCAGATCGGCCCGTTTTTTAGTCATGTTTTCGGCGCTGTAAGAAGATATGGCATAGATCCACTTGGCGGTTTTGGCATTGAAGGCCTCAACCTTTTTGGTGATTTCAGCATTCTCGATCTCGTTGGTCCCGGTCGGCGTGAAGGCGGCGCTGATGCGGAAGGCCTTGTCCGAACCATCCATGGCGTTGCCAAGCTTGGCGGTATAACTCTCGCCGCTCTTGAGGAAGACTTTATAAACCGCGCCGGTTGTCATACCTAGTTCCGCCTCGGTAAGAGCCGGATCCAAAATGTTGTTGAAGTTGAGGTAGCTCAGCGCGGACTCCAGGCTGTAACTTTTTGAAGTGTCGAACTCCTCCTTCTCGCCTAAGCCTTCCAGCGTCCATTGTCCTTCCTTCTTCTCCAGTTTAAGTGTTTCGTCCTGACCGGTCAGTTCAATCGCTGTGACGTCAGAGGAGGGAATGGAACTGATCTGCGTCTCGGTCCAGTTTTTGGGGTCGCCGTCAAAAGCTTCCAGAGTCTCTTTGACCAGCAACACCGTGTCGCTGCCGGGTGCGGCAACATAGCGTCCCGAGGGGACTCCGCCGCCGCCGAACTGGGTCATTTGGCCGGTCGGCTGGCGCATGTGCTTCTTACCCAGGCGCAAGGCTGCCAATGATTTGCCCGCATCGTTCTGCAGGTCCACCAGCATTGGCGATTCAAGCTTCTTGTCGCTTGCGACGTGACCGACCTTGAGGTCTTTGAGCGCTAGAAGGTTGGACCGTATTTTGGCAATGTCGGCCGGATAGTCGAAGAGGGATTTGATGACCCAGCCGGAATCGGTGCTTTCGAGGACGAGTTTAGGACTGTCGGGCAGTCCGGTCTCGATTCTGGCGATTTCGCTCAGGTCGATTTTAGGCAAAACCGGTTTGCCGACCTGAGAAGGGGTTTTGACTTTTCGGTTGCTGTTGCTGAAGTAGGCCAGAGCCACCAGGATGGCGGCCGCGGCGGTAAGTGTGACAAGTTTTTTATTGGTCATGGTTCTAATCCTTGGTTTGCTGCTTTTTATGAGTTGAGGATTAATTACTAAAACTACGATAGCCGTAAGCGGCGACAGGCTCATCACGCTTGCCGCCGCCTGCGCTGTCAGCGCTTTTTGCGCCGGAGTCCGCGAAAGATGCCGAAGCCGATGACAAGCAGAGGGATCAGTGCGATGTTGATGACTTTCAGCGACAGGCCCAGACGCTCGATATCGCGGTTGAGATTCTTGCGCACCTCTTTGAGCTGTTTGCGGGTATCGGCCTGCTGCGTGCGGAACTTCTCAAGTTCGGCCTGCTGTTCCTTGGATAGGATTAGGCGCTCATTGCCGGTCTTCTGCTGTTGCAGTTGGCTAAGCCGCTGCTGGGTTTCCTGCAGTGCGGCTTCCAAACGCGCCTCTTCGGCCTGCCACTTCTTCATGGCTTTGACTTCCAACTGGTCAACCTTGTCGAACGGACGGTTGAACTTACCGCGCGAGCGCACACCGATCAGCTCCTCGCGACCGGCGGATTGTTCCACGGTGTTGCCGAAGAGCGTAAGGTTGTCGTTGATCGGCTGCGCTATGGCACCGAAGAGGGTATTCATCAATTGCACACTGAAACGGTCATTGAAAAAGTCGGCGTCGCCGAAGAGCATGACCGTGCTGGAACCTGATGTCAGCATGTTGGCCGGTTTGTTGGTCGCGGTGTTGTCCGCTCCGTCGGCGGCCACTTCGGGGCCGTCCGGGAAGGCGGTTTTGAATTCGCCTTGTAAACGCGCCGCCAGCACGCGGCGGGCTCCGTCAGGCTTGAGCTGAGGACGCATGGCGGAGACGCCGAACTGCGCGCTCATCTGATCCACCAGGCAGGCGTTGTCGTCTGAAGTTGTGATAAGCGGGGTGAAGGTGATCTCCTTGGCTGTGTTGTCCGACAACGCACCTGCGAAGGGCATCATTATGGACGACAACTGCGAGGTCAGAAGATCATCTTGCGCCATGTTTGCTTTACTTAACGAGAGGAAGGCGGGATTGTCCTCGACGCGCCCATTGCCGGAATTCAGCTTGGTGGCGCAGCTAAGATCCGCCACGACCTTGGTGGTGTCGAAGGTCACGCCCCAGTTGTCAAAGAGCTTGCCGAGTGTTGACGGTCCGGCAGCGCCGCCGCCCATCTGCATCATCATAGGGTTTTGCTGCTGCTGGTTGGCTTCGAAATCAGCCACGCTGAAGGGATCTACACAGGCGATCAGGCGTCCTCCGCGCAACACGAACTGGTCGATGGCGAAGAGAGCTTTATCCGAAAGATCCTTGGGGTGGATAACGACCAGGGTTTTTATGTCGGCATCGATCTCCTCCGAGTCGATGTTGACCTCGCGGACGGTGTAGTCCTTACGCAGCTCGCGAAAAGCGGTCCAGCCTTCGTCAGGCGGTTGACGGCGCTGCTGCATCATCATGGGGTTCTGGGGCTGCCCCAGCACGCTGAGGCTGCTCATGACGCCGACCACCGGTTTTTCCGGCCATGCCACGCGGGTGATGAGGCGGGTTATGTCGTACTCGAGTGTCGCCTCTGTGCGGGGGTTGAAGCCTGGTATGGCCTGCTCGGTGTCGCCGCCGACGGCGACCAGGCCGAAATAGACCGGCTGCCCGAAGGGGTTGGTCTGCTGCGGCTCGATGCCGTAGCGCTGCGCCCATTCCTCCGAGTCAGAATCAGGTTTGGGGTCGTAGGCTTCGAGCGTGACACGGCCTTTACCGGCCAGCTCGTACTCTTTGAGCAAATCCCGCACCTGATTGGCGTAGGTCTTTAGCGCCATCGGCATTTCGGGAGAGCTGGAGCTGAAGTAGAACTTCAGGGTCACGTCGTTTTCCAAGCCGCCGAGGACCTGGCGCGATCCTTTGGACAGGGTGTATAGTTTCTCGCCGGTCAGGTCCAGGCGTATACGCATGTTTGCGACGATCAGGTTGACGGCTCCGATAATCACCAGCAGGACAGCGAGTCCGGCCGCGCCGGTGCCGATGCGCGAAAAGTTTTTGGTTTTTGTTTCAGACATGTAAAAATCTCCTTAATGAAGTTACTCAGGAAGCCTTGCGGTTATCGGTTACGACGTGCGCGGCCGCCAACATGAAGACCATGACCCCCAGATAATAGGCGATGTCATAGAAATCGATCACGCCGCGACGCATGGAGTCGAAATGCTGCATCAGACTGCAAGAAGCGACGGCATTGACGACTGACGAAGGCACGCCCCAGCCTGCGACGGCGTTGATAACGGGGTCGAAGCCGATAATCAGCATGAACAGGCAGATCGCCAAGGCGATAACGAAACTGATGACCTGGCTGCGCGAGAGCGCGGAGGCGAAGATGCCGATGGCTACACATGCGCCTGAAAGCAGTAGCGAGCCGAGGTAACCGCATAACACCGCGCCCCAGTCCGGCTGTCCGAGCCAGCCTGTGGTCAAGACGATCGGGAAGGTCAGCCCGAGGGCGATACCGATGAATGCCCACGCGGCCAGAAACTTTCCGATCAGGGTCTCGACCAGTGTGACCGGCAGTGTTAGCAGTAGCTCAATCGTGCCTGTGCGGCGCTCTTCAGCCCAAGTGCCCATGGTGGCGGCAGGCACCAGTAGCAGGTAGACCCATGGGTGCCAGAAGAAGAAGGGCATCAGGTTGGCCTGGCGGCGCTCGTAAAACATGGTCACGCCGAAGGTCAGGAACCCCACTAGCACCAGAAAGGCGACCAGAAACACGTAGGCCACCGGAGAGTTGAAATACGACTTGAATTCACGTTGCGAAATAGTTTTTATATTCTTAAGGTTAGACATTGCTATGACCCTCCGTCATTGTCAGGTTACGGAACACCATGTCGAGGCGTCTCTGCGGGTCGTGGGCGCGCAGTTCGTCAGGGGTGCCGTTGGCGACCACCTGCCCTCCGGCGATGACTATGGCGCGCGTACACACCACGTCGACCTCCTCCAAAATGTGAGTGGATATGATGATCGCCTTGTCGTTCGCCATCTCTTTGATCATTTCATGCACGACGAACTTCTGATTGGGGTCAAGACCGTCTGTCGGCTCGTCCATGATAAGCACCTGCGGGTCGTGCAGGATGGCCTGTGCGAAGCAGGTGCGCTGGCGGAAGCCCTTGGAGAGGGTCTCTATGGTCTGGTAGCGCACCGATTCC
>CAZKZI010000069.1:3231-16248 GCA_964557205.1 uncultured Lentisphaeraceae bacterium | reverse complement strand
ATCGATCCCGCATAGCGCGGGATCTCTGCGGACGGTTTGGAGAACCATCCCTACCAGGCTTCCCGCCACCTTTTTACTTTGCTTCCGGCAGGGCAAAGGGTAAAATCTATTAAATTATGGCTTATGAAGTTTTAGCGCGTAAATGGCGTCCGGCAGGGTTCGATGATGTTGTCGGCCAAGAGCATGTCACAAGAACCCTGCGCAATGCCATCGAGACCGGAAGAGTGGCGCACGCGTATCTTTTCGTGGGGCCGCGAGGCATCGGCAAGACCTCGCTGGCGCGTATTTTTGCCAAGGCCCTGAATTGCGAGAAGGGGCCGACGGTCAATCCCTGCGGCACTTGCAGTATGTGCCGGGAGATCGCTGCCGGCAACGCTCTTGACGTGCTTGAGATCGACGGCGCATCGAACAACAGCGTTGATCAGGTGCGTGACTTGCGGGAACAATTACAGTTCTCGCCCGCCAGCGGCCACTTCAAAATCGTTATTATCGACGAGGTCCACATGCTGTCGACCGCCGCGTTCAATGCGTTGCTGAAAACTCTCGAGGAACCTCCGCCGCATGTTAAGTTCATTTTCGCGACCACTGAGGGTGATAAGATTTTGCCGACTGTGATTTCGCGCTGTCAGCGGTTTGATCTGCGCCGCATACAGACGCCGCTGATCGTCGATCGGCTGCGAATCATCTGTGAGGCCGAGAAAATAACCATCGACAACGACGCTTTGCTGGCCGTGGCGCGCGGTGCGGAGGGCGGGCTGCGGGACGCGCTTTCGTCGCTTGACCAGTTGATCTCGTTCAAAGGCGATGTTCTGTCTGAGGAGGATGTGCTGGCGGTGTTCGGTTTGGTTTCACGTAAGTCGCTGGAAAGTCTGGCAGAGGCGGTACTTAAAGGCGACATGGCTGCGATACTCAAGCTTGTGGCGGTTTTCGACAGTGCGGGCAAGGACATGCGCAGGTTGGTAGTTGAGCTTATGGAACATTTCCGAAATCTGCTGGTGTATCAGTTTGTGGGTGATGAGATGGCTAATCTCGACGTCACGCCGGAGCAGATTCATGTGCTGGCGGAGCAGGCTGGACTGGCGGAGTCGGCGCGGATGATGCAGATAGCGGATCAATTGGGAGAGATGGAGGGAAGGTTGCGGTTCGCGCTGTCAGTACGGACCTTGATCGAGATGTCGCTGATACGTTGTGCGCGTCTGGCGCGTACGGTGTCGCTTGACGCGGTGCTGAAGCGGTTGCAGGAGATGCGTGCGGCCGAGAAGAACATGCCGAACGCTGTGCCGGCGCAGTCACCGGATGAGCAAAACAGCTCTGCCGCAAAACTTGAGCTTTATGCCGATCCGGCCTTGAAGCATGTGCTTAAAGAGTTTGAAGGACGGGTGCTGGAGGTCGAAAGTGCAGGCTGAATGGCCTCGACGCACTTTGCAATGTGACTGATGTGGCGGAGAATGAGTGAGTAGGTTATGGAAACTAGCAAACGTAAATTATTGTTGGTTGATGACGATCCCAGTCTGCTGAGGACTTTGGGGGATTTCTTCAAGTTTGAGGGCTATGAGGTCATGTGCGCCGCGAGCGGCGAAGACGCTCTGGTCAAGATGCGTCCATTCCGTCCTGATCTGGTGATTCTCGACATGGGGATGCCGGGAATGGGCGGCCAGGGATTTCTTGACCGTATAACAAATCCGGACGGCAGCACGCTATATCCTGTGCTGGTGCTCACGGCCAAGGCTTCCATGGCTGAATACTTCGCCGACAAGCAGATCGCGGGGTTCATTGCCAAACCATGCAATCCTCCGGACCTTCTGTTGGAGGTCGGAAGCATTATATTTGCGACGGCTAGCGAAGGAGGCCGTGCGGCGGCATCTCGCGAGGCCAGACGGCTGGTGGTGGCCGACGGCGATTCTGATTTGCTGCAGACGCTGGAACTGGAGTTCACGCGCATCGGTTTTGATGTCAGGACGGCCGCTAAAGGCGCTGAGGCGTTGGAAACGGCTGTGACTTTTAAGCCGGATGCCTTAGTGATGCGTCTGGAACTTGCAGGCATGAGCGCTGACGAGGTTGTCGGAATGCTTAAGCGGCTGCCGAACGCGCGGAATATTAAGGTGGTGGTTTACGGGCTTGATCTGCCGGAGGCGCAGTTGCAGCATGTGGCCAACCTTGAAATCCCGCAGAATCGCATGATTAAAGATTTGTCGGTAAACACTATTGTTGACCGGACCTTGGCGGTTACGGGCGCATGAGACGGTCGGCGCGGGTTTTGACACTCGGTTTCAGGGGGTTATATGCGATGTCCTAAGTGTGGTCATTTGGATGATAAGGTTTTGGACAGTCGGGCGGCACGTGAAGGGGCGTCTATAAGGCGTCGGCGGCAATGTCTGGCCTGCGAGTGCCGGTTTACGACATACGAGGAGATCGTCAAGGACGAGTTGCGTGTGATCAAGCGCGATAAGCGGCGCGAGGAATTCAGCCGTCTGAAACTGGAGCGCGGTCTGATGCGTGCGTGCGAGAAACGTCCGGTCAGCGCCGACCAGATACATGACCTCGTGGATCAAATCATCGAAAGTTTTGAAGGCGAGAGCGAGGTTACCTCGGAACAGATCGGCCAAGCCGTAATGAAGCGGTTGCAGCGTCTTGACGATGTGGCCTACATACGCTTCGCTTCCGTTTACCGCCGCTTTGCTGATGTGAATCAGTTCCTGAAGGCGGTCAAGGACATGGTCGAGACCTGACAGCCCTCAACAATGTACAAACTCACGGTATATATACTAGCGAAGCTAGTTATTGGTTGATGGACAGGTACAAGCAGGACATAGGGAACACTTGGTCAACCTGCGTAATCGATCCCGCATAGCGCGGGATCGGCGGACGGTTCGGGGAACCATCCCTACCAGGCACACGCATCGCATGGTAGGGACGCATCCCCTAGGCATCCGCATAGACCCCGCGATTATTTGCGGCCCAGCCGCGCATCCGACTGAACCCTGAACCCTGAACCCTGACTCCCGGGTCCTGCGTCCGGGGCGTTATAAGGATACGATTGCTGTTGCTGGCAGGTCTTGGGACCGTGGATTTTCAGTCTTTGTTGGTTATCACGGCTTTAATACGACGGACGCCGGCTGAAGAGGACTCTTCTTTCTTAATCTTGAAGCCGCCGAGCTCGCCGGTGTTTCCCACATGCGGTCCGCCGCAGACTTCCATCGAAAAATCCCCGGCAGCGTAGACTTTGACCTGCTCGTCATATTTGGCGGCGAAAAGCGCGGTGGCACCTTTAGCCTTGGCCTCTTCTATCGTCATGGTGGTCACGGTCACCGGCAGATTACTCTTTATCTGCTCGTTTACGATATCCTCAACCTGCCGGATCTGCTCGGGCGTCATTTTTTCCGGATGCGCGAAATCGAAACGCAGGCGTTCGGGTGTGATATTGGAGCCCTTCTGCAAAGCATGCGGACCGAGCACAATTTGAAGTGCCTTGTGGAGCAGGTGCGTGGCGGTGTGCAGGCGGGTGGTTACGGCTGAGTTGTCAGCCAAGCCACCTTTGAAGTTGGCGTCACCCTGCTTTGAGAGTTCTTGGTGTTTTTTAAAGGCGGCCTCATAACCCTTTTCGTCAATCGCGAGGCCCTGTTCCTCAGCCAACTCACGCGTAAAATCCAGAGGGAAGCCGTAGGTGTCGTAAAGCTTGAAGGCTGTGCGGCCGGACAAGACGGTCTGCCCGTGTTGTTTGAGGGAGGATGCGACTTTGTCGAACTCGCGCTGACCAGTAGCCAGTGTCTTCTCAAAACGCTCTTCCTCAGCGGTCAGTTCGTCAATGATGGTTTGCCGGTTACGCTCAAGCTCTGGATAGACATGCTTGTAGTTGTCGATAACAACTTCAGTCAGGACGCGGGTGTATCCGGACGCGATGCCCAGCATCTTGGCGTAGCGCACAGAACGCCGGATCAGGCGTCTCAGCACATAGTTGGCGCCGACATTACCCGGCTTGACGCCGCCCTTGGGGTCGCCGAGGATGAATACCGACGTGCGCATGTGATCGGCTATGATGCGCCCGGCTCGCGTGGCGCTTTCCTCATTCTCCGGGCGTGCAGTCGAAAGATCCCGGATTTTGGACATGAGGGGCGCGAACAGCTCGGTGTCATAGACCGTGGCATAGCCGTTCAGCATACAGATGGTGCGCTCCACGCCCATGCCTGTGTCGACATTGTGTTGTTTGAGCGGCAAATAGGTGCCTTCGGCAGTCTTGTTGTACTGCATGAAGACATTGTTCCATATCTCAATGTACTTGCCGCAGCGGCAGCCCGGGCGGCAATCCGCGCCGCAGCAAGGTTGGCCGTTGTCGATAAACATCTCGGTGTCCGGCCCGCATGGTCCAGTGGCGCCAGCCGGACCCCACCAGTTGTCTTCTTTCGGCAGTGCGTGAATGCGCGAGTCGGGGATACCTAGAGTGCGCCAGACGGCGATCGCCTCGTCATCGCGCGGGATGTTATCCGCGCCTTGGAAGACCGTGACGCTGATCTGATCCGGCGTGAAGTCCAGGTGTTTGGTGAGGAACTCAAACGACCACTCGATCGCCTCTTTTTTGAAATAGTCGCCGAGCGACCAGTTGCCGAGCATCTCGAAGAAGGTGAGGTGGCAGGTGTCACCCACAGCATCTATGTCGCCGGTGCGGACGCATTTCTGCACACTGGTCAGGCGTGTGCCGGAGGGATGTTTCTCGCCGAGCAGGTAGGGCACCAAGGAGTGCATACCTGCGGTGGTGAACAGCACGGTCGGATCGTTCTCTGGGATCAGCGAAGCGCCGGAGATAATCTTGTGGCCTTTTGATTCAAAGAAAGTCAGGTACTTGTCACGCAATTGGTCAGCAGTAAGTTTCATGTGATATAGGTGCGCATTGACAAAGAGGTAACTTGAGTCAGAAAAGAGGCCAGATTAATCGGCGGGCGCCTTCTTGGTTTTGCTGATAGCTAGGGCGGGTTCGGCCTTGATTTTAGCTATGATCTTTTCGACGATCTCGGGGTGGGCGCGCAAAAACTCTGTGGACGCGATGCTGCCTTGGCCGATCTGCTCGTCCTCGAAACTGATCCACGAACCGCGTTTAGTGACGATGTTGTGCGCTATGGCTGCGTCGAGTACGGAACCTTCCCAAGAGATTCCGCGGGCGTAAAGAATGTCGAACTCAGCCTCGGTGAAAGGCGGCGAGACTTTGTTTTTGACCACTTTGACGCGCGTGCGGTTGCCGATAACCGCACCGGTGGGATCTTTGATCGCGCCGATGCGCTGGACATTGAGGCGCACCGAAGAATAAAATTTCAAGGCCTTGCCGCCGGGGGTGGTTTGGGGGTTGCCGAACACGACGCCGATCTTGTCGCGCACCTGATTGGTAAAGATGCAGAGGGTCTTGGTTTGGGAAATGGCGCTGGTGAGTTTACGCATGGCTTGGGACATGAGACGGGCTTGCAGACCCATGTGGGAGTCTCCCATGTTGCCGTCCAGTTCCGCCTGCGGCGCGAGCGCGGCCACGGAGTCGACGACCACCACATCCAGCGCGCCGCTTTTTACCAGTTGTTCGGTAATGGTCAGCGCCTCTTCGCCGGAGTTGGGTTGTGATACCAGAAGATCGTCAAGGTTCACGCCGATGCGACGGGCGTAGTTCGGATCCATCGCATGTTCGGCATCCACAAAGGCGGCCAAGCCTCCGCTCTGCTGGGCGTTAGCTATCACATGCAGGGCCAGCGTGGTCTTGCCGGATGCTTCCTGCCCGTAGATTTCCACGACCCGCCCACGCGGCAGGCCTCCCACGCCGAGAGCCAGATTGAGCGAGAAAGCACCGGTTGAGATCACCGCGATGTCTTTGAATGCTTCGGCATCGCCCATGCGCATAATAGCTGAGTCGCCAAATTCTTTACGGATCTGACTCAATACCGCTTCAAGTTGTGTGTTGCTGCTTTTCTTATCGGCCATAAAGTTCTCCTGATACAAAAAGGGTAGGGGTTGTACAACGGTTGCTATGATAGCAAAAAAGCATCGTCATCTGTGAGTGTTTTTGTTGCAGGGTGCGATTCAACAAATGCGAATTACACCCCTTGTTGCAGACGCGACGCGCATGTTATGAAGAAAGAGCCTCCCTGACTTTACTTTCCAAAACTTCACGCGTGAAAGGCTTTTCCATAAAATGTGTATTTTTTCGCAGGATTCCGTGTTTGTCGATAATAGCGGCTGTGTAAGCTGACATGAATAGCTTTTTGATGCCGGGGCGCTTTTTGTCAATGATTTCCGAGAGTTCAAGCCCGTTAATCTCCGGCATCATAATATCGGTCAACAGTAAGTGAATATCTCCCTTATGCTCCTGGACTATGGTTAACGCTTTTTGCGGATGATTGGCCTCCAGTACAGTGTATCCGGTCTTTTGTAAAAGTATCTTGGTCAACTTCAACACAGCCAACTCATCTTCCACCAGCAGTATAGTGATGCTGGAAGGCAGCGGTCCAGCCTCATCCGATATTGACGCCTCAGTTACGGATTCTGAAACCGTCTTTTCTGGCGTGTGGTGCCGTGGCAGATAAGCGTCGGGATTGTGTAGTGCGTGGCAAATCATATGGTTATGGCCGTCCTAGTGCGGCCTCTATCCTTTGGTGCAGGCGGTGCGCGAACTCTTCCAGCTTGTCTTGTGACCATGTGGTGACCAGGTTCTGCCGTATTTCCAGATGCAACTTCTTTTCTTGCGCGGTCCGCTCTTCACAGGTCCAGAAAACGGGTTTGCCCAGCCCGGCCGCCAGCCCAGCCTGAAAATAGGCTAATGGCGAATGGCCTGTAAGGTCGGCGATGAGAATGCGGGAGTGCCTGACACCGACGATCATTTCGTCATTGATCTTATTGGCGTGCTCGCGGTTGTCGATTCGAACGGCCTTATATCCGGCTTTCTGCACACCGGCCGCAAAACCCTGTGACCAGAGCGAGTCATCGTTGTTTTCCATGGAGAGGGTCACGACTGCCAAAGGCTCTGCGGTTTCGACCGGCAGCTCAAGAGCTAGCCATCCGGCCGGGGTCAGGCGGTATGACAGGCCGGCGTTTGACGGGCCTTTGCCTCGTTGATTGCCTGAATCCTCTTCGACCAACCCTTTATCGCTCAGGTAACGCAGGCAGAAAAGCAGCTCTTTTTTGTTGGCGCAGAAGCCCACCGACAACTCAGACGGGCTGAAACTGACGGCGTCGGACAAGGCCTTGGATTTGCGGCGTAAGTATTTGAGCAGATAATCGCATTTTCCCGAAAGATCTGTGTCACGCGGCACCAGTATTTTCGCAGCCTTGTCAAGGTTGGCCCAGGACTGAAACACGTCAACCGTCACTAGGGTTTTCTCGCCTAGCATCTCCCATGTGTTGCGGCAAAGGCCGGAGAGCAGATGGACCGGCGGGAAAGCCGGCGGGCTGTTCAGCAATCGTGTTTCGGCCAAGGTCTGTATCAGGAAGCGACCACAACGCGGGCAGTGGACTTCAGCCGTATTGGCTCCGGCACTGGAATGGTTCACGTTGAGGGTTTTACAAATTGGACATAGGTTGCGGTTTTCCATGAAGTATTCCTTTGTCTATGCCGATCAGGTAACGGCCCATGCTAAGACTTTTGCTCTTCCATTTTGGGGTTGAAGAAGATTGCCATGACTGCCAGGCAAACGATGGCGCAAACAAGCGTCACCAGCCAGACGCTGCTCCAATTGCCTTGCAGCACAGTCGTGACGCCGTCTGCCAAGACCGTGGGCTTCGTGTAGAACTTTATCAAAGCGTCGTTGACGAAGGTTCCGATGAAGGAGCCGATGCCGAACGCCATCAGCGCATATAAGCCCTGCGCCTGCCCCTGCATTTCGGCCGCAGCGGTCTTGCCGACGTAAATCTGCCCGCCGACCACAAAGAAACCGAAGATGACACCATGTATCAGGATACCGATATACACCAGCGAAGTCATATCGCCTGCCGCGAAGTAGTAAGCCACATAACGCAGCGCCAAAGCTGTCAGACCGGCCACGATAGACCATTTCACGCCGAACTTACGCATGGCCCAGGTAACCAGCAGCATACAGAAGACCTCGGCGGCCTGACCTATGTAGCTGACGGCCGTGAGTTGCTGGAACCCTTTTGATGCGAGGAAGTCACCTAAAAACGCGAAGTGGATATTGAACGGGATCATGGCCACCAGCGTCACAAAAATGAAAATAGCAAAGTTTTTTTCCTTCAACATTGAAAGCGCGCGCAGCCCTAAGGCGTCCACTACCGAGAAAGGCTGCCCTTTGCCTTTAGGAGGGGTGGGGGGGCAGAGCCAGGCGACCACGGAGGCAGCCACCGCCACGGCAGCGCCGCAATAAAACGGGATGTTCGTGCCGTCGATCTTGACTCCGAAAAACTGCATGGCCGCCAGGCCGAACAGCACGGAGGCAACCCATCCGATGGTGCCGAAAACCCGGATCTGCGGAAACTGCTCTGCCGGACTGTTGGCCATCGCGATCGCCGCGGTCAGACCCCACGTCGGCATATAGAACAGTAGCGCGATCAGCAGGCAGATAAAAACCATAAGACCGGATGTCGCGCGTGCCGTCATGAAAAGCATCACAGCACAAACAAGGTTTGAGAAAGCCAGAACCTTTTCACCGTTGAAGTAACGGTCTGCGAACATGCCCATGAGTGGCGCGGCCAGTGAGCCTAGCGCCATCGTCGATAGTATCCACGGTTTCCACGCCGACCAGCTTTCGCCTTGGTTAGTCACATAAGGTGCGAGTGCTGCCCAAAAGGCCGCGAACATCATGAATTGCAAAAACATCATGGCACTCAATTTAACGCGCGTGTTCAGCGGCATCTGTTCGGTCATCATGTACTCCGTTTTTAATTAGTGACAACTCTAATATCAATGAGCGGGAAGATTCACACTCAGTGTCGTTATTATCAACAACCGGCCGTTGAATTGTCAATACAATCCGGTCAAAAAGGTGAAATGCGGGTGCGATTCAATAAAGTCGAATCGCACCCTGAAGTCAGAATTCAGTAAGGCCTCATATTTCTGTCGAAATCTGATTTTTCTTGTCTGAGAGAACATGTTCTCTCAGACAAGAGATAATTGGGTACAGCGGAAAACGCACAAAATATTATTTTATCCGCCACCGCGTACCCATCAGGCAGGGCTTATCTCCCTTTACGTCAGCTTGATAATAAACCGTCAGAATCGAACCGTCTTTCAACTCGACCGACGTGGGATAACCCAGATCGCCGTCAAAGTGCCCTGTCAGTTTGATCTCGTTAGCCACGTCCCATGTGCGTCCCTGATCGTCGCTGATGCAGGCGTATTCGCCGAATCCTGGACCGAACCGCCGTCCGTAGACCGTCACCAGTTTCCCATCGCGCAGCTTGATCAAGTACGGGGGCAGTCCGGCCATGCCAGTTTTTTTCATCACGCTCCAGGTCTTGCCACCGTCTGCGCTTTCCGACTGCCGCAGACAGTTGTCCTTACCGTGGTAGCGCACCTGCACCACGATTCGACCGTCGTCGGTCTCGATGGCATACGGTTCATGGAACATCATCGGCAGGTGTTCTTCCGGCAATGGCACGATATCCGCCAGATGTTGCCAGGTTTTGCCCAAGTCGATCGATTCGGCGACTGTGATGAAGGTCAGTTTGTCGAAATGACGTCCAAAATAAAGAAGCCGTCCGTCTTTGAGCAACACCGGCCCGTGCGGCGTTGTGCCTCTGATCCCGGAGATTGACTTTGGTGAAGTCCATGTTTTTCCCCCGTCACCTGATCTGACTTCAAAAAGACCCATCCATTGCTTTTTAGTGGCCGAGGACAGTTTCTCATCATGCAGCCACCAGTAAAACCTCGGACTGTCCGCTTTGAGTTTGGAACGGTCGCGAATACTCGCTTCGTAGGCACGGGAGGTAAACCATGTCACCAACAGTTCGCCGTTTGGGAGTTCCACTATCCCCGCGTCGCGGTCGTCCAACGGGGTGTTGCCAATAATCCTTTCCGCGCTCCAGGTCTCGCCCTGATCCGTGCTCGTCACCAGTTGAACTTTACCCCATGGGCAGACGTGTTTGTCGCGATCGCCAGAGAAAACCGCGAACAGCGTGCCGTTCCTGCCCATGCAAACCGTTGGCCAGCCGATATACCTGTCGGGCTGTTTACACAATATTTTTGTCCACACGATGTCCGCCCGCTTCTGATGTACAAACGCACCATTGATCAGTGTCCGACGCGATTTTGGTTCCTGTCCGGGTTCGGTATACGGCAAGCGGGTTATGGCCAGCGCATTGATCTCTCGGTCGGTCAAAACCCTGTCATATATCCGCAGGTCATCGATCTTGCCCCCCAACACGCGCGCTCTTCCCCCCACGTTTCCAATCACGGCTGTCCCTGCCCTGAAGTTCGGCGTGGACGGGAGGGCACCGGACACCAGTTCCTGACGGTGGCCGTAGATGTAGAAATTCGGCACGCTGTTCGTGGACACGTAGCCGTATGTCACCGCGACATGTATCCATCTGTTGGACGTAAAACCTGTGAAAGAAGGCCGCCACCAGCCTGTTGTGGCTGCGTTGATGTTGAATTGAATCGGCGTCGTCGACGACAGGGGATTGAGTACTAGGGCAAACGCTGGCGCATCGATAATCCGCGGCGCTTTGTTGGTGGCACCGGTATAGTAAATCCAAGCCGCGATCGTCATATTGGACAATGCCGGTAAAGTGATGGTCGCGGCGCCATTGGCTCTTCCCGTGTCAGGAAAATATGCCGCCCGCCCGAACAAGCCCTCTTGGATGGATGCATCACCGTCTAATATCGCTTCGCGCCCATTCCCCGACTCATCGTGCAGCACGATCGCGTCCGGCTCTTCGTTCATTGACCACAGTCCTATCAACCGCGAATCCGAATAGGTATGAGAGATTATAAAAAAACAAAAAAGAATGGTGCCCAAGGTTATCCGTTTCATATCATTCGTTTCCTTTGATAAACCGTAAATGCCCAACCAATTTGAAGTATACGCCAAACGAGCCAGTAAAACGCTCATTTAATTACAATTGTAATATATTGCACATACAGGTTTGCTTTCCCTCACTCTCTCATAAATTCCGTTTTTGCTCGCACGTTGACACGTATTTTTTAAAACGTTGTACCGTCATCTTTAATTTTCACCAGTTGTAGGTCACGGCTCCGTAAAGGCTGCGTCCGGCGCGCATCTGTCCCGCATAAACCTGGAAATCATCGTTGAAAAGATTCTGGACGCCGAAATTTGCAATGATTTTTTTGAATTTCGGTGGATGCCAGCGCAGATATATGCCTGTGTCTATCATCCATTCATCATTGCCGCGGAAGGCATTGTCCGCGAATTTTGCCCACCCCTGCCGTAGCATTAGCACCAGGCCGTCGCCTAAACGGTGCCGCAAGGTCAACCCCGCGTCCAGTTCCGGATAGTCCATTACATAACGGCTGGCGTAATACTTGTTGCCGCACTCTTTACGTATGACCAGCAGGTCCGCCGCCAAATCGGTGTCGCCGGAAATTGTGACCCTGCCATCGGCGGTCAGGCCGGCCGTCGTGACATCGGATAGGTTAACCGCGGTCCAGCGCCCGTTTCGCGAGGCTTTGATCCAGTCCACCACATCCTGCCCCTTTTCCCAGAAAAAAGTTATCCGCCACATTGCGATGCCGCTGTCGCCCTTGTAACCGGCCTCGGCTGTCCGCATCTTTTGCAGACCTAACCCGGCGTTGCCTAAAGAGTTCGGCGACTCATAGTTCAATTCTGTGTATGAAGGCTGGCGCACCGCCTCAGTGTATGACAAGAATATGCTTTGCGTATCGAGTAAAAGCCATTCAACTCCAGCAGCAGGCAACCAAACCGGCGAATAATCGCTGAACGCGTCGAATGAGCCGCCCGCCGTCACGAGCAGATCATCAAAGAAAACACCGGGCATTAAAGCCAGTGAAGTGTGGGCACGGTCATGGTCGCCCAAAGCTCGGCTGCGGATACTTTCAAAATCACCGTCACCGCGCAAATCCATGAAAATGCTGTCGCTTAACTGATGCCGTATATATCCGTGCAACCCAGCGAAATCGGTCGTGTGTTCGTTATGATAAAAATCACGCTTGTGGCGGTCGAGCCAATAGGTGTCGTCGGTACGCCGCCAGACCGCGGATATGGAGGCGGGTTCCTGCGGATCGCCGGTGAAGCGCAATGAGCCGGCCAGCAGCGTGTCGCGCAACCGTTCCAACGCGGGATATGCCGGATCGGTGCCGTAAAAACCGCGGGCACCGAATTCGCGCCACGATATGGATGTCAACAGGTCGCCCTGCACACGCTCACTTACCGCACTCAAGCGCCCGCCGGTCTCTGCCCGCGTCAGATGATTGTCACTGTGCCGGTCTGTCTGTGCTATGTCATAAAAAGAGAGAAAGGCCGAAGCGCCAACCGTACGGCCCGGCAGCTCCGAAACTGCCGTGGCGTTCCATTCGCCTATCAACAGTTCTTTGCTCCCTGCGCCGAGCGTGGCCGTACGCGAGTCTTCGAGTATGGGTGACAGCTCCAGACTGATTGAACCGGAAGGATGGCCTGAAGCGGACCTGAAACGGTCGAGGCCGGTAAGGACCTCGGGCGTACGTAACCAGGCGGCCGGCAGCGGAAGATCCGCGTGCCAGTGCTCGGTCTGTGCATTACGCAAAGTCACGCCATTCAAAAGCAGGCCAGCGTTGTTGAATGACGATCCGCGGATCGAAAGGTCCGCCTGCGGATTGCCGACACCCTGCCCGCGCAGACGGACCGCAGGCAGGTCTTGCATCACGCTCTTGACGACGTCGTGATCTGCAAGGGACGATGCCTCGACTTCAACAACGATGTTTGATACTCCGGCCAAAGTGTTTGCCACACCACTGAAAACGAGGCAAATCAGCCCAGTTGCCGCGACTTCTTTCCATAATTCGCCTATTTTTTGTTTTGCGCGAAAAAAACGCATGCGGATCAAAATAGCCGCGCGCCGCACCTATTGTCAATGGCATTT
>CAZKZI010000069.1:0-3131 GCA_964557205.1 uncultured Lentisphaeraceae bacterium | reverse complement strand
GCCCTTTCCCGCGTTAGGTGAAATATTTTATTGCGATTTTTGGGCTAAACCGTGAAACTCTAAAAAGTTTATGGGGTTGCATGTATTAAGGAGAACGATGATGGAATTGTCCTTGCTGATGAACGAATTTGATGTTTCCGGTAGGATGGTCACGATCCATCCGACTGGGAACGGCAATGTCAACGATACTTTCCTGGCGATATTCCGCAACACTTTCGCGGAAGAACAGGTGATATTACAGCGCATTAACCGTAATGTTTTTCCAAAGCCGACCGCGATCATGCATAACCTGCGGCAACTAACGGCACATGTACATCCGCGGCTCGAGGCCGAAGGTGATCAGGCGGACCGGGTATGGCAGATGCCCAGAATAGTTCCGACACGCGACGGCAAGGATTTTTTTGTGGATGAATCGGGAGACGTTTGGCGGGTCATCACTAAAATCTCTTCGGCCACGGCCTTTGACGAGGCGCAAGGAACCGAGCATGCGGCTGAGTGCGGGGCGGTGCTGGGTCATTTTCACTGGCTGGTTTCAGACCTCGACACCGGCACGGTGATCGATCCCTTGCCTGGCTTTCATGTCACGCCAGGCTATCTGGCAAAGTATGACGACATGCTTGAAAATGAAGCGTTGGCAGAGAAGCGCATGAACGCCTCGATGGAGGCGCGCCGCATGGCGATGTTCATTGAAGCGCGCCGGGGGTTCGCCGCCACTTTGCAGAAAGCCCTAGAGGACGGGGAACTTAAATTACGCATGATGCATGGAGACCCCAAGGTCAACAACATCATGATTGACGACTACACTGGCAAGGGCACGGCTATGATCGACCTGGACACTGTGGCACCCGGTTTGATCCATTATGATTTCGGCGATGCCTTGCGATCGATCTGCAATCATGTTGGCGAGGAGGAACCGAACCTGAACAAGGTGGTTTTCGATCTCGACCTGTGCCAGGCTTTCTGTAAAGGGTACATTGAAAACGCACGCAAATTTTTGACTGACGCTGACAGAAAGTATCTTTATGATTCAATACGCCTGATCACCTTCGAGCTTGGGTTAAGGTTCTTCCAGGATTATCTGGCTGGCAGCGTATACTTCAAGATCCTCCATCCGGAACAGAACCTGAACCGTGCGCGCGTGCAGTTCCGACTTTGTGAGTCGATCGAATCCCGCGAGCGCATGATCCGCGGTTTGCTCGACCAACTGTGATCAGAGGGAAGCGTTGACCTTGGCGTTGCCGTCCGCAACCTTCTTTTTCAGAACAGCCTTATAGTCGTGGAACTTCGTGCGCAGGTTCGAGTCGGCTGTGCCGAGAATCTGTACTGCCAAGAGAGCCGCGTTGACAGGTCCGGCGTTGCCGAGGGTGACGGTCGCCACCGGAATGCCGGCCGGCATTTGAAGCGTGGCATATAGCGCGTCGAGGCCGCTGAGGGCTCCACCCGCTACAGGTATGCCGATGACCGGCAGCACGGTATGTGCAGCCAGAACACCGCCGAGATGCGCCGCGCCACCTGCTGCAGCGATGAGCAGCTTCAGCCCGCGGGCTTCCGCAGTGGCCGCGTAATCGCTGGCGATTTCCGGTGTGCGGTGTGCCGAGATCACTCGGACCTCAAAAGCCACGCCGAAAGATTTTAGGGTTTCAGCAGCCTTCTGCATGAGCGGCCAGTCCGAATCGCTGCCCATTATGATGCCGACTAGGGGTGTGGACATGATTATGTTCCTTGTTTTAGGTTAACGGTTGAAGGCGAGGTGCGCGATGTCGCGGCGGAAGTGCGCCCCTTCGAATGTGATTTCGGCTACTGCCGCGTAAGCCCGCTCAACTGCTGTCTTCAGATCCGGCCCCAGGGCGGTCACGGCCAGCACCCGACCTCCGGCGGTCACGACCTTGTCGTCTTGCAGTGCGGTCCCGGCGTGAAAAACAAAACAGTCCGGTTTAGCTGAGGCTTCTTTGATACCTTTGATGACAGTTCCCCTGGCATACTTTCCGGGATAACCGCCGGCCGCCATGATCACGGTCGCGGCCGCGTCGGGTCTGATATTTATCAGGCTGCTGTCCAGAGTGCCGTCGATACAGGCTTGCAACGCCGGTATCAGGTCGCCGCCGATGCGGGGCAGCACTGCCTCGGTTTCAGGATCGCCGAAACGCGCGTTGAACTCCAGAACCTTGATCCCGTCCGCAGTTATCATCAGCCCTGCGTAAAGCACGCCTTTGTAGACTATGCCGCGTTTGTCCAATTCACGCACCACGGGAAGGATAATGGAGTCCTTGATGACCGGCATCATGGCGTCGGTGATGACCGGTGCTGGAGTGTAGGCGCCCATGCCGCCGGTGTTGGGTCCTTGGTCGTTGTCAAAAGCCCGCTTGTGATCTTGTGACGGAGGCAGGAGCACAACGTTCTTGCCGTCGACCAGCGCCAGGATGGAAGCCTCCTCGCCCTCCAGAAACTCTTCGACCAAGATCCGTTCGCCTGCCTGGCCGAAAGCGTCCTCGATCAGCATCGAACGGATGGCCGCTTCCGCCTCGCCGCGCGTACGGGCGATAACGACACCTTTGCCGGCTGCCAAGCCGTCCGCTTTGATGACCATCGGCAAGGTGAAAATATCGAGAGCCGCTTCGGCGGCTGCGGCGGAATTGAACGAGAGAGCCTTGGCGGCGGGCACGCCGGCGGCGGCCATGATCTCCTTTGCGAACAGTTTGCTGCCCTCTATGCGGGCGGCGGCTTGGCTGGGACCGAAAACGCGCAGACCGGCGGCATTGAAGGCATCGGTGATGCCGTGGCAGAGTGGCACTTCCGGCCCGACGACGGTTAGATCCGGGCGATTTTCTTCCGCCCAGGCCAGCAGGCCAGGCACATCCTCGGCCGCAACAGGCACGTTATGTGCAAGCGACGCGCTCCCGGCGTTGCCGGGGGCACAAAAAATAGCGGGACGGCAGGAGTCTTGCGACAGTCTCCAGACTATGGCGTGCTCCCTACCGCCGCCGCCTACTACAAGAATTTTCATGAGATAAAATTATAGGCTAGGGTAGGGTGCGTTATCAAGACGCTTTTCGCGACAAAAGTTAACGTTGCAATACGAGGGTTTCTCTTATATCTTATAACTTGTTTTCACAACCCTTAATTTTGCAGGT
>CAZKZI010000068.1:0-16307 GCA_964557205.1 uncultured Lentisphaeraceae bacterium | reverse complement strand
TTATTATTGTAGCATTCTGCCGTTTACGGTAAATTTCGTCTCAATAGTTGGGGTAATTTGTATATGCCTGATTTTTAAAGCAGTTAACAGGGGGAAACCATGACTTCAATTCTTAGCCGCCGCTCTTTCTTGAAGGGAACCGCTGCGGCGTTCACTATCGTGCCCGCGCACGTACTGCGTTCTGAGACCGCACCCAGCAACCAGTTGACACGCGCCCTGATCGGCTTCGGCGGCATCGCCCGCTCCGGCAACCACCTGGGCTACAAGGCCACCCGGCTGGTGGCCTTGTGCGACCCTGACGGAAACCGTGTCAAAGAAGGAGTAGTCAAGGCCGAGGAAAACGGTTACGGCAAGATATTCGCCTGTCGCGATTTCCGGGAGATTCTGGCCCGCACGGATGTTGACATCGTCCACATCTGCACCCCGCCCCACTGGCACGGGCTCATATCCATGATGGCGGCCGAGGCCGGCAAGGACATCTGGTGTGAGAAACCCATGACCCGCACCATCGGTGAAGGACGCCGGGTCATGGAGGCCGTGCAGGCTAACGGCCGCATCTTCCGTCTGAACACATGGTTCCGTTTCCAATCCGATTTTTACGACATGAAGACCACAGTCAAGCCCATTAAGAAAGCCGTGGAGAACCGCTTGCTCGGCTGGCCGTTGAAAGTTGTAGTCGGCAAAGTGACCGGTTTTACCTGGAAATTTCACCATAGCGGCATAATCAACCTGAAACCCGAGCCGGTTCCCGAATATTTCGATTACGATCTCTGGCTCGGCCCCGCGCCTTATAAACCCTATCACCGCCACCGCACTCACGGAACTTTCCGCGGTTACTGGGACTATGACGGCGGCGGCCTTGGCGACATGGGGCAGCACTATCTCGATCCCGTGCAGTACCTGCTCGAAAAGGACGACACCAACCCGGTCAAGATTGAGATCGACTGCTCGCCACAGCATCCTGACGCCGTCGGTTCATTCCGCCGCATCACATTCACCTATGCCGATGGTTGCCAAATACTTCTGGATGGCAACGACTCGCTCAAGGAAGCGCCGTTCCTCGAAGGTCCGCAAGGCAAGATATGGCCCGGCCTGAAGTCCGACATACCAAACCTGGACAGTGTTCTGTCGGAACTACCTGATCCTGCCCCGCAACAGACCGATTTCCTGGATTCAGTCAAACACCGGCGCAAGTTCGCGCTCAACGAGCAGAACGGTTTCCGCTCCTGCACAATGGTGAACCTCGGGATTATCGCCATGCGCCTGGGGCGCGGTTTCCGCTTCGACCCGGTTAAGCTGTGCGCCGTGAAAGACCCTGCCGCCGACCGTTTCATCTATCAACAGATGCGCGCGCCTTGGTTGATATAAGCGCACCAACAATAAAACCGCTCTGAAAAAGCGTGAAACAGGAACAAAAGAATGAAACACATTTTAATACTGACCTCCCTGTCTTTTCTCTTGTCAGCCATGCCCGCCAAAGCGCAGGAGACTGCCGCCATGTGGGCGGAGAAAAACAACGATGCCATCGCCGCGATCACAGACGCATCCCTCGCCGAAACGCTTGCGCAGGGCAACGAGGCCTGGCAGACTCTCTTCGCCAGCGTCAAGATCGGCGGGGACTCCGACCCGCTGGCTGTCACACATCTGGCCGCCTTGACACAATACGTCATGCGTGAGGGCACAAAAAAGCAGCATAGGGCATACGCGGAAGCCTTGCTGAAATCGGCTCAAACCGCCACGGACGCCAACGTGACCTGCTTCTTTCTGGATCAGTTGCGCTGGTGCGGTTTGCCGCGGCAGGCAGAGGCCATCCGTCGGTTTGAGCAATCAGAAGCACCCGGCGTGGCTGCCCTTGCTAACATCACGCTAAAGACTGTCAAGGGAGATGGGCCGGCCAACGCCACTGCCAGACCGGCAAACCGTTACGCCAAGCTTAACAGCGACCTTGCCGCGCTAAAGCCCAGACGCCGCATGCCGCTAATGCTGGAGGCCTTCGTTGATCCCGACCCGGCATACGCCGGCATCGCCCTGAAGTGGGCCCGTGACACCGGCGGCAAATCTGAAACACGGGTCTGGGCCGCCAAGTTGCTCACCACAAAATCCTTGCCACATAAGATAATGCTGCTCGACATGCTGGGAATGCGCGGCGACAAGACCGCCCGCACGGAGATCGAGGCCCACATGCAAAACAGCGACGACATGATCGCCGCCGCCGCCCAACGCGCCATGGTCAAACTCGGGCATGGAGAATTTGCCGACAGCATCCCGATGCTGTTGCAAGACTTGCCTCCCGCGCGTCAGACAATGACCCGGGAACACCTGCGCCTGCTTAAAACAACACTTTTGGTCAAACCGCTGACCGGCCAATACGAGTCATTCAGCGAACCCGGCAAACGGGTCGCGCTGGAGATTTTGCGTGAACGCCGTGTCCGATCCGCCGTCGCCATCGGTGTTTCAGCCCTAGAGTCAGCTGAGAAAGAAACCATTATACAAGGTTTTCGCCTTTTGCGTGAAACCGCAGAGCCCGAACAAGCCGAGCTTCTGGCAGAAAAATTATTGGCGGTCAACGACCAGTTAAGACCCGAGGCGCAAACCGCTTTCGCGGCTGCCGCCAGACGCGACACGACCTCCGCTTACACCGCAACACTGCTCAAGACATTGGCCGCCGCACAAGAGAAGCATAAGCCCGTGCTGCTTGAAACCGCCGGGCGGATCGGTGGCGAACAACTGCTAGCGGCAGTCGACCAAACTGCGGGATCTACCGACAACGAGAGTGCGACCGCCGCCGTGCGCGCACTCGCCGACTGGACCGACAATGCCTCGATTCCGGCCCTCATGCGTCACGCCGTCTCAGCTCCAGATGCGCGCAGGCAGACCCTGGCCTTCCGCGGACTTTCTAAGAAAATCGAGGCGAAAGACTTTGACAAGTCAAAATATCAGCCTGTCTGGCAACAGGCACGCGCCACGCCCGGCAATGAAGAGCACAAAAAAGCCATCGACGCATTACTTAAGTGACTTGCGCAATTATTGGACGGGGGCGATTCAACTTTGTTGACTCGCACCCTAAAAACATTTGTAGAATCCGACCGTCTTGGGCTATCATTGCCACATGAAACGATTGCTTCTATTGGTTACGGTCGGCGGCACCTTGCTGTCAGGTTGTCGGATATCTGATTTGCGCGAGATAACGGTAAGTGTTCCGGGCATGGCCAGCGAGACTGACGTGCAACGTATTCGCGCCGCCTTGTCACCGCTAGCAGGCTTAGACAAGGAAAATACGGTTTTCGATATCGAGGGCCGCGTGGTCCGGGTGCGTTACGACTCCATGCATATCGCCAACAAGAACATCGAGATCGCCATCGCCGAGGCCGGCTACGACGCGAACTCCATCAAGGCCATCCGCAAGGATGTACCCAAATAGGCAACTCCAATGCGCGACGGGATCACAAGGTTTCTGGATCACGTTTCATTTGAGCTTGGCCTTGCCGCCAACACCCGCGCCGCCTACGAACGCGACCTGACCTTGCTGACGATATTTCTGGAACAATCGTGTGGGGTCAGCAAATTTGCCCAAGTCCGCCGCTCTCACATCACCGCGTTCCTCGAACAGCAGCGGCTGCAAGGCCGTAGCCCTGCAACCCGAGCACGGCGGCTGGTGGCAGTTAAAAGCCTTTTCGCTTTTTTGCACGGAGAGGGTCTTGTGCGCAAAAATGTCACCAACGTGATCTCATCGTTGTCGCGGGGCGTGGTCCTGCCCCGGACATTATCTGAAAAGGAAATCAACCGGCTGCTCGCTTCAGTTGCAGGTGACACCCCGCATGACCTGCGCGATCGTACCATGCTGGAGATTCTTTACGCCTGCGGGTTGCGGGTGTCTGAACTCATAGCTTTACGCACACGCGACGTGATGTTCGACCAAGCTGAAATACGCTGCACCGGCAAAGGCGATAAGCAGCGCATCATCCCGCTGGGCAAAGCTGCGGCCGCTTGCACAAAACGCTATCTGGAACTGGCGCGTCCGCGTTTCGCCAAAGGCGATATATCCCAGACTGCGCTGTTCCTAACACAACGCGGCAGGCCCTTCACACGGCAAGGCGTTTTTTCCATGGTGGTAAAACGTGCTGTCGCAGCTCGCATCGACCCATCACTTTCACCGCATGTTCTGCGCCACTGTTTCGCCAGCCATCTGCTCGAACACGGAGCACAGATTAGAGCAATTCAGGAGATGCTGGGTCACGCCGACATCGCGACAACCCAAATTTACACGCATGTTAACGCGCAACAAATCACTGCCACGCACGCCCATTTCCACCCGCGACATTGATAAAAACAATGTCAAAAACAAAGCGCTTTTAGCTTTGTCAAAGCAATTCTCCTGAAAATTATTAGGTTTTTTTCCTTTTAGTGTTGATTCTTTGGGAAAAAGGGTTATTTTATGATGTGTTGTGGGGTTGGTATCCCTGCAAATAAAAGGAGTAAACTTATGGCTAAGAAGGCAACGCCTAAGACGAAAAGTGAAATCATGGCCGCCCTTGCTGCGGCTGGCGATATCAGCAAAAAACAAGCCGGGCTCATTTATGAAACCCTGCTCAACATCGCTTATGCCGGAGCAAAAGATCCTAAGGGCATCATGCTTCCCGGACTTGGCAAACTGATTAAGGTCAAGCGGCCCGCACGCATGGGCCGCAATCCCGCCACCGGCGCTCAGATCAAGATTCCGGCTAAGACGGTCGCAAAATTCCGTCTGGCAAAAGCCGCCAAAGATGCCGTCATGAAGTAAATTGACGAGCAGCTGTGTACATTTGAGACACCGCACTTTGGTGCGGTGTCTTTTTTTTATTATTCCCTTAACCGCCTGCCAGCATTCTGATAATATTCATTTGTCTTTTTATATCTAAGATAACCCAGACGGGGTTCACACACGGGGATTGAAAATGATTTATTGGATTGCACCTTCGCTCGCGGAATTTTGGGGCCCTTTCCGTCTGCTCTCTTCGCACATGATGCTTCTGGCGACAGGCACACTGGCAGGTGGGCTCATCGTCTGGAGTCTTCTGCCCCGCCTATGTAATTTTTTGCCGATCGACCGTGGTCGGAAATCGACTTCCGATAACGGCATCAAATCCAAGGGCAAGCCCACCGGAGCCGGATTCATAATTTCGCTCATCATGCTGCCCTTGATTATCGTGATCGTTCCGATGGGCATTTGGGATTTTGGTGTCGTAGCTTGCCTTTATCTCAGTATGTGCTTCGGTTATCTGGATGACCGCAGCAATTTGCCATGGGGCGAACTGAAAAAAGGTATCCTTGATCTGACGGTGGCTTTGGCGGCGGCGTTTTTTCTCTACAAAGGGCTGGGTTCACAAGTCTGGCTACCGCTTGTCAAACAGACCTTCGAGCTGCCGCCAGCACTCTACATCATGGGCGCAGCCGCTCTGCTGTGGTTCACCATGAACGCCACCAACTGTTCTGACGGCGTGGACGGTCTGGCCGGATCGCTTACTCTGCTCTCTCTCTTCGCGCTGGCCGGTCTTCTTTATGGTGTCATAGGGTATCGACCTATCGCCGAGTATCTGCTGATACCACACAACCCCGCCGGCGCTCGGTGGGCCATTCTGGTGGCCACTATGGCCGGCGCTCTGGCCGGATACCTTTGGCACAATGCCGAACCCAGCCGCGTATTGATGGGCGACGCTGGATCGCGGTTGTTCGGATTGCTAGTCGGTGTCGCGGTGCTGGCGGCTGGCAACCCCTTCCTGATCTTCGTGGTCTCGCCGGTCATCCTGGTCAACGGCGGCACCGGCCTTTTCAAGCTGGTCATGCTGCGCCTGTTCAAAAGGATCGGGTTCGACGTGCGTAACCCGCGAGGTTTGCCGCAAGCAGAAGTCAACAAGCAACACGCCATGATAAAAATGCTGCACAGTGTGCGTTTTCCACTGCATGACCATTGCCGGACAAACATGTCATGGAGCAATTCACAGGTGCTGATGCGCTTCGTCCTGATCCAGTCTTTCCTGACACCTCTGCTGTTTGTGATCTTGGTCAAAATCCGCTGACGTCTAATGCGGGCTGTTGCCCGCAAACCAACTGGAATTTTGCAAGTGCCTCATTGCATTGCCATAGCCGGGTCTTAAGGCCCTTGCGCGCGCCTTTCAACGCACGCAATCTTCGGTCTCCGCCAAAATACGGCGACAGCACAAGACCTTCTCAAGCAAATCCTGCGGAATGTAAAAATAGTGGTTGGATGACTCGAACCCTATCCGGGAGTCAGCCATTACCAACGGCAGCATTTTCTTGGCGACACCCAGTTCGTGCCGCACAATCTCGCGCAACTCGAGCATACAAGCTTTACGAATATCTTGGTCAGTCGCGGCCGCAAAGCGGTCACGCGCACTCACGAAACGCGCCTGATTTACGCAGGAGGCGAAGTGCAATTCCGCCGCACGGAATAACCCCAGCTCAAGGCTGGAGTTTTCGCCGTACGCTGTACCTGCCGTTTGACTTACAAGCTTTTCCCACATCTCGCAACCGCGCTCAAAGCCCGCGCGCACCTTATCCATCTGACCGATCCAGACCTCGGCGGGATAAATGGATTTCCACTGCTTCAGGTCGTCATACGGTATGCCGACCATCGTGGCACTGTAGCCGGTCGGCTTGAGATACAACGGATTGGCCGGCCCCATATGCTGCGGCCCCGAATAAACCGTACCAATATGATAAGGATATTCCCGAAACCCTTGCGAAAAAGCTGTCCATGCCTCGCGCGCGGTCGGAGCGGCCTCCGCGCCGTAACGCCGGCGGGCAACACTGTCCAGCACCGGACCGATCTCTTGTGTATCGCGCTTGAACGCCTGGAAAATCTCCAGGTTGGGCGACGGGTAACAACCCAGACTCCAACTCAGCATCACGCCGTCAACCCCTGAAGCGGACAGATTGCGCGCGTGCTCAGCCACCAGATCCATTGTCGGCAGGTAAGGAATAGCGCAAAATTCCCAAGTCGCCCCTACCTGAACCTTGGCCGCCGTCTTAAGACCGGCCTCTTTGGCAAGCTTCCAATGGCGGGAAGCCCGCGGCCCTGGACCTACCGAAGAAATGGAATACTCGCCCACCTTGGATTTGATGCCGCCGCGCTCGATCGGCAGTGACCACTCGCTGACTGACATCAGCCACGTATTCTTAGGCAGAAGCTTGATAATTTCCGAGGCGTCGCCGTGCCCGCGCCAACCCCAATCCCAAACGATAACCTTCGCATCAGGATTGCCGCGGTGGACGCCTTCGGCGATCACAGCGTTGACCTCGGCAATAATCTCCGCATCGGTGCGATCCTTGCAATGCGGACACTCTTTCCATTTGCCGTGCGACGCACAGCTAGTCGGATTCTCTGAAGCCGTGATGGTAAATACGCCTCCCAGTCCGGGTACTTTAGCGAACACCGAGGTCAAGGCATCGGACATCCAACGGCGCACCTCTGGATGGGATGTGCAGAGATGCACGTTGTCGCCTGCGGGCACTCCGCGCATCGCATCCCTTTCCGCCTTAAGTGTGAAGAAAACGGCAGGCATGGTTCTCGGCTCGTTCATGTACAGGTAGATATCGATACCGTATTTCTTGCCTCGCGCCACCAGTGTGCGCAAACCTTCCATACGTTTTTCACAATCTTCGCCAAATTCGGGAAAGGCTGAATCTTGGGCCAGTGTGCGCAAAACCGTATGCACCCATACCCCGTTGACACCTGCCGCGCCCAGACGCTGCAGCAGCCCCTCGGGATAGGACTTCACCTCAGGGTCGATCAGCGGATCGCCGTAATCAGCGAAATACGAGAAGATGAAACGCAGTTCAAAAGGCGAATCGCCGACGGCCTTTTTCACCTTTAAATCAGGATCAGTCTGCGTCAGCTTGGACACGAAAGCGAAGCGCGGTTCAGCGGGGCGCCTGCACATCGCGTCAAGTCCCTCCTGCTTAAACCACCCAGCCAGTTCCGCAGCAGTCGCCACTTCTGTTGCGGTCGGCGTATGATAGGACAGACGTTCACACTTAGGCTTGAGGCTCCCCAGTTTGTGAAACAAAAAATCATCCTCGTCCAAACAATAACGCAAACGTTCACGCGACATATCCAGCAATTGCATGATCTGGTCATAAGGCAACAGGTGCCAGTTGCGACGCAGCACCGTGATATAACCCTTGTCCCGCCACTCCGGCAAGATCGCGCCTTGCGGCGACAGCCCCATCGAGACGGCGATTTTGGCCACATTTTCCGGAGTGGTCCGTAAAACCTCGGCCAGCTTCGTCTGCGGCACAACCGTCCAGTTGCGCCAGACAAACATGTGCATACGGCTGGGAAAGGGCTCATGTCCCAAAGGCGCCTTTTCACCGCCCTCGCCAGGCAGCGGTATATCGGCCATCACACCCGTCAAAAAACCGCACACCGCCAAAAACAAACATGTTTTCTTCACGCTTACTAGACACTTCATAAGTTTCCCTCTTTATTTGTCCCGCATCGGCAGGCCATACGACATCACCGTAACCTTAACACGCGGACGCACATTCGCGTCATTGTCACACTCGAAACTCAATCGGTTTTCTCCTGACTCTAACACAGGGATCTCCCCTGCAACCGAGATTTCCTTTATGAGATTTCCGTCTGGCTTGAACACCGCGCATCCTCTGTCAGGATCAGCCTCTAAATAACAGCCGCTCTCCATCTCAACCGGCAACCGCAATGTACGTCCGCCCAGCGTCACACGCGGATTGCTTATCTTCGCTTTGATCAAAGGCAAAGCCCGCACCGGACTGATATGACATCTTGAGACGCCTTTAACCGGCAAGTTGTTGACCCATATCTTGATTTCCTGTATCTGCTTGTAGTCTATGTGCTCGCGGTAGATGCTGTAAATGTCTCCGTACGGCCAAGCGTAATCAGCATATAAGCCGGTAGCAGGCTCGATCAACTCGAAATAACGCCAGCCTTTGAAGTCCATGCCCACATAATGCTCTCCCAAACCTGCCACCACATGCGAAGGGCATTGCAACTGGAAATTCAGCACCGCGCCCTGGCCGTCACCGTGCACCCAGACACCCAAAGCGCGTTCACCGCCAAGATTCAACGGCGGCGTGAATTTCTTGCCGAACCCGGCCCAAGTCGCGCGGCGCACCTCAAGATCGTTTGTCGCGGTCAAACAACCGCCGGACACACCGTCTCTGCTGACGCTTCCGTCCGGCGCAAGCGTCGCCGTCACGCCTTTGGCCTGCGCCAACGCCGACATCTCCGACGGATATTGGAAATCCACCACTCCCACCGCGCCAGCGTCATCATATCCTGCGGCGGACATCAGCAGTTCCAGCCGCAGCCGTAACGGCTGACGCGGAAACATGTTCGTCACCGTCCAGGCGGCTGTTTCCGGGGTGCGCATCTCCACCATATGCTTATCGTACATGGCTGGATGAAAAACATCTTGTCCGTCTGTTGTCCGGTCGAGCTTGAACTCCGCTCCTGGCACTTTCAGCCGCTCCTTGATAGATTGTGCCAGCGTATTGGAATGTCGCAAAGTCTCATATCGCCGCATAATCTCGCCAAGCCTTTGCCCCTTGGCATTTTTCTCCGTCATCCCTGGATACACCCCCAAGAGCGACCAACCGACATCATTAGCTATAGCCTTGCAGCATAAATACTCGATGTCATCCGGGAAGGTCTGCTCGACTTGCGTTCCTGTCCAGAACTGGATCGCCCACCAACCCAAATGCATCGGCATCAACATGCTCCCGTCCCGAGTGTTAGTCGCAACGTGAATATCGACAAAGCGCTTTTGGCTGCGCCTAGGGTAATCCCAAGCTCCCATGCGTGAACGCAAACGCCATAGATGATGATGCATGGTGCTCATCTCAAGCAGCACCGGATGGTCAAAACGTTTCCACAGTTCGAACACAAACTTTGAGCCATAGTACCAGCCATTCTCACGTCCACCAAGAGTGTCCTCGCCGTCAAGCGCATCGATGTACATCATGTCGAAACCGCACTCGTTTACCACCTTCGCCTGCTGTTCCGCTACCTCCGCCAGCAGCGTTGATTCCGGATCAGGCAAGAACCGCCCAAAACACTCCTTCAAATGATATGCCTTTGATCCTTTCGCATGCGCGGCTACTTTCGTCCCGTAAGCTCCACGCTTGCAGTTGGTGAAAATATAAGGAGGCTCTTGGCTGACTGCGGAAAAGACAATCAGTTCCTCACCAATTTGCAGTGTCGCGCTGTTGCGCACAAAAAACCCGGTGACAGCCGAAATGCCGACCGTCGGTTCCGCCACAACCACCGACTGGTCGCTCTCGCTTAACGCAGTGTCCAAGGTGAAAATCTTGGACTTGGCCAACCGTGCATCCGGCACGGGCGTTACCCAAGGGCAGCTTTTAGTAATGAAAAACGCATATGTGTGCAACCCCGCCTTCAGTCCTGCGGCATGGACTTTTTCCACGACCTGCTTGAGCCCGGCAAGCCCGTTAGGATACAAGTTCGGATACGGCATAGAATCGCCGTAACGTGACATGCCATCGAAATCAATCTGGTTGATCCCTAAGCTCTGCGCCAGCTTGATCCAGTCATCAACCGTTTTTTCAGAAACGTCAGCGAACAAATAAGAGCCGCGGTTGATCTCCGCGTCCAGCGCCCACGGCCCGCCAATCGACGAATGCGGCAGTTCCAGAGACGCTTTTATCGCCGCTTGCAATAAACCGCGCAGACCATCCGCGACCCCGCCGACCAAAACGGCCTTGGCCCCGGCAAAGCCGAAACGGGGATAACACCGCGCGTCCAGGAAATTCACATGCCCGGGCAACCGCGCCACTTTTGTGTTCAGTGTCAACGCCAGCACGCAAGCCCCGAACGGCTCGTCGACACTGCCTTTCAACTTTAGTGGCACATGCACAAAAATGCACTCTTCGATCTCCTGCCCCTCAACCGACACCACCTCCACCACAATGCCGCTCTCTGTTCCCTTGAAATCCAGCACGACATGGGCACCGGCAACGCCAAAAGTGAATTCAAGCCTATCCCCCTCCCGAACGGCCTTTACTGCTGGCACCACCTTGCCGGCGACCTTCACGCAAACGAAGGCCGGACTTTGACGGAGATCGGCATAATCGGTGCCGGTTTTTTTATCGACAACACCTTTGACACGCGCGTCGGTGCCGATGGAGAGTCTGACTGTGCCGCTCTCAACGCTATATAACGCAGGCGCGTCTTGCGGCACATCAGCATGTGTTTCAAGCTTGGCGAAAAAAACTACAGCACAACAACAGGCCAACAAAGCCAACGGATCGCCAATTTTCATGTGCTCGCTCTCATAAAATCAACGCCCGGCCAGACCGTCTCCGATACCGATCATGACGACTGAAACCACCAGGACGCTTATGCCGGTCCAGAGATATACTTTGGTCTTTGTGTCAACCCCCCGCCACTCTTTGAGCACAACGCCCCAAAGATTGCTGAAAATGATGATCGCCGCCATGAAGATGCTCCAGCCCGCATAACTGTACTCACCCAGTTTGGTAGCGCCGGTGCCGAAGCTGAACCACTGTCCGTACCACAGTATCCCGCTGATAATGGCAAGGAAGTAATTGAAGTAAAGAGTTTTACGGGGCTTGACAACATAGTCACCGAACGCCTTATTCTTAGCGGTGGTTATCATAGTTACAATAAAGTTCGTCGTGAACCCTCCCAGCAACGCGAAAACCAGCAACGGCATGTTCTTGAAAACCTCCGCCGTACCGTAATCGACCGCTACCTCGGCTATGGGCGCCCCGGCTGTGAAAGCGAACGCCATGCTAGCGCTCATCACGCCTCCTGCCACTGCCATTGAGAGCCCTTTGACCAGAGCGAACTCCTTGACCGCAGCCTTTTTAAGTTCATCGGTCAACATCTTCTCCTTACGCACACCTGCATAACCGCACAACGCAGTCCCCACAAGGCATACCAGGAACCCTACAAGCACCACTAAGCCGGGCCCCGTCGTGAACAGCAGTCCGATCTTCCCGCTGATAGCGGCAGGTACCAGGGTGCCTACAATCGAACAGACGCCCAGGCAGACCGACTGCCCTAGCGAAATGCCCAAATAACGCAGCCCCAGCGCGCTCATAAACCCGCCGAACCCCCACAGCACCCCGAAGCCGTACGCCCCGACGATGTTCTTGGCTGGACTAGAATGCAGAATCGCCCACAAGTCCGGGGTCGTCATCAATCCCGAAAGAGGCGGCATTATCACCCACGCGACAAACCCCAGACTGATCCAATAGGTCTCCCACGTCCACTTCTTGATCGCATGTGACGGGACGTAAAAACTGGCTGCCGAAAAACCGCCCGCCACCAAAAGCAGGATGCCCAGAAAATGCTCCATAATTTATCCTTGTCTTGACCGTTTTTTATCTAAGTCACTTATGTTCGGCAGCGAGCTGCTTCGCGGTCACAAAACGGCCGCCGCGCTGCTTGAGCATCCCGCACATCCGGTCAAGCTGCCGCACCGCTTTCGGTCCGCAGTTCTTGACGATAAACGGCAGCGGCTTGACACTGCTCTCGCCAAAATCAAGGGTGCCCTGCGGCATCGGATGAAACTCCCACGGGTGCATATAGAAACAGAGCACAGGGCGCTGGCGGCGGGCTTTGACATAGGCGATGAAACTGTCGGCCTTTTCCATCAGAGCCTCCGCGCCTTCCGTGCGGAAGAGCGGCCACTGGTCGCGGTCACGCTGATAAGGATCGTTGCTCTTCATGCTCAGGTCGCAGAAGTTGGGAATCTCCACGATTTTCATTTTTCCCGGCTTGGTCCAGTCTTTGGTTGACGGATGATACGGCGTGTAGGGTTTCCGATAGAAATACAATGGGAAGGAGGCATCCGCCACATAACCCAGCTTTTCCAAAACATTCAGCACTTTTGTGCTGCCCCACAGCCGCGGACAACGGAAACTCACTGGTTTCACACCGCTGATTTTGCGGACTATCCTAGTGGCCTCCTTTAGCCGTCCCTCGACTTCCGAAGGCAGGATCGGCCAGTTGTTCGGCAGCGGGAAGATCGGATCCCCGAGCGTCTCGTGATATAACCCGTGGCACCCGGTCTCATGTCCAGCCTTGCGCACGAGGCGCACCGTATCCGGATTGTTGTCGGCCGCGTGTCCGGTCCAGAAGAAGGTCGCTTTGATCCCGTGCTTCTCCATGACCCTCAGTATTTCCGGCGTCCCGTTCTTCACACCCTCGTAATAAGGAGTGAAAGATCCCACGTCGGTTTCCATGTCGAAACCGAAAACCACATCAAACGTGCCTTCCGGCACTTTTACACGACTGTTCTGCTTTTTCATTGTTATCATCCTTTCCTTGCCTGACTTTGAATCTGCAACAAAGTCACATGGTCTTGGTCATTAGTATAAACTCGGTGCCTATAATGTGAAACAACCAAAGTTCAACAACTTATTTTGCCTCGTTCACCTATACTAGCACACTGCGGTACAGATCTTGTCCATCTTTTCGCTCAAAGGCACCGTCCCGGTCTCTGTGATTTCATACCCGGTTTCGATCCGCACGCCGTTGAATTCCGGATGACCGAAGAAACTGACATCAACGCAAACCGTCATACCCGGTTTAAGAACGTCATCACTGCGCGGTCCGAAAAACGGTGACTCGGCCTCATGCAGACCGATCGTGTGAACGAAAGGACACACCAGATATTTTGTAAAGCCATGTTTTTCAAAATAGGCTCGGGCCGGCGCATCAATCTCACGACCGTTCTTGCCGGGAACCAATTGAGCTTTGGTCAAACGGAAAGCCTCGGTCAAATGTCCCATGCAAACCTTTTGGCGTTCAGTGTACTGACCGTCGACAGGCAATGCATTGCCGCAAACTCCGGCATAACCGCGCACCTTGGGAGCGATGCCGACCATCACCATTTCCCCGGACTGCAACGGCTTGGCGCTCGCAGTCGGCACTACCGCGTTCGAGCGCAGCCCGCTGCCGACAATCGCACTGAATCCGAATCCGCTGGCCCCGCGGCTACGCACGGCATATTCACCAGCCGCCGCCACCTCTATTTCAGTCGCGCCTACTTTGATCTTGTCTTTCATAGCATCATACGCGAAATCAGCCAAGCGGAAAGCGGCGCGGATCTGGCGGCGCTCCCATTCAGACTTATCATACCGCAGACTAACATAATCATCGGTGATGTTGCAAAGTTTCACCCCTTTAAAGCCTTCGACTATCTGCCGGTAACACTCTGCCGGCATCCGGTCGGCCCCTACCAGCCCGACCTGCTTAACCGCCCCCAATGAATCGTTCAGTTCCTTAAACAGTTCCTGAAACCCAATTATAGTCGCATTGGGATACTCCTCATCCGGCACCATGAATACTTGAAAGTTTCGCGTCTCGGTTATTGCGCTGTCGAGTTTGGCAAAAGGCTCGCTTTCAGGCCCGCCGAGCAGCATCGGAGTTCCCACACGCGGTATCAGCACCGCCCCGCTCTCAAATTGCGGGCACCAGCCGGTCAGATACCAGCCGTTACCTATGTTGAATTCGTCATAATAAACCAAGGCCAAGTCAAGGCCTTTGGCTTCAAGCAGTTGCCGGACCCGACCTATGCGCAAATCGCTCTCGGCTTTATCAAGATAAGGTTCCGTGTGCGCGACATTAAAGTTATCACTACTCATTTTAGTTTTCCCCATAAAGGTTTTATACCATTGTACGCGTCAATCGTGTACCGAATGCCCTGACAAACCTATGCCAGTCACGTATTTATAATAGCTAACCCGTTAAAATTTTGCTTCACGGTTTTTTCGATATTGTTGACATTTCTTTCGAATGTTTAATAAAATTGGTCTTATCTAGGAGTCAAAGATGATAAATTATAAACCCCACTCGGATTTTGATAGTCTGGCGGCTCTGCCAGAGTTCGCGCGCTTCAGTATGATCCTGACCAAACTTACCGGAGTGCCTATGAGCCTGCAATCGCCGGACGGCATTGCCCAGATAACCTACGGGCCGAAAATCAAAAATCCTTTGTGTCGTATCATACGATCCACACGTCTCGGCGAGCGCCGATGCAAATTGTGCGACACCCGACACAGCAAGATTGCCGGATCACGTGGCAAACCGCTGCTGTACAAATGCCACGCGGGCTTTTTTGACGTGATCGTCCCGGTATTTGTGCATAATCTGCACTCCGCGGATATTCTCAGCGGACAAATACTTGCAGAGCCTGCAAACGAAGAAAACTTCATTCGCATGAAAAAGCGGCTCGCTTGGCTTAATTCCGATGACACGAAGCTGCGCAAAGCCTATTTCAGCGCGCCTTACATGCCGCGGCATAAGGTCAAACACATGATCGGACTGCTGGAGATCTTCGCTGTGCAGCTTTGCGAAAGCCTGCGGCGCATACGCGAACTGGAGTTGCGGCTCGACCGCGCGGAAATACGTAAGGCCAAGGAATACATCGCCCTCAATTATTCCGTTCCTGAAATGAGGCTCGGCGCCATCGCCGCGCATGCCGGACTCTCGTCGGCGCACTTCTCGCATATCTTCAAGCAATCCACCGGGACATCGTTGACATATTACCTGCAAGACACCAGAGTGACCGAGGCTAAACGGTTGCTGGAAAAGACAGGCAACTCAGTGTCGGAAATCTGTTTCGCCTGTGGGTTCAACAGCCTCTCAAATTTCATCCGGGTTTTCCGTTCGCATACAAACTCCACCCCCGGCGAATATAAAATGAGCAAACAACATTCCGTATGAAAGCAAACTTATAACCGATGCCACTCTCACTATTTTTCAATCTACCCCCCTCTCCACCTTGTCATGCCGCATCAGCTTTGTTATCTTTCTGACGTTTAACGAAGGCCAGTAGCTCAGTAGGACAGAGCACTAGATTCCTAATCTAGGGGTCGGGGGTTCGAGCCCCCCCTGGCCTACCATCCCAAAACCCCTTGAAACCCCCTGTTTTATTGGGGTTTTTTCATTTATTTGGGGTCCACACCTTTTTTTTCGTACCCTTGCAGTTTCCCGTTTACACCTGTTTTCACCCTATTTTTGTATACAGTTTGTATACAGTTTGTTTACACCCCCTAAGACCATTAAAGTAACCGCGCCAAAATCCCGCAGCCGTCAGCGCATATTTAATAAATCTCTCACGTCCGATTCCGACCGTGAGAGAAATATCGCCGAACTTTTTACAACACATTTGGTCAGTCGCCGCCAGAGGCGGACTGCACGGATCCGGCGACCGCGTTAGTAGCGGCGTTGAGCCCGAACCTCTTGACCAGAGCATCGACCATAGCCTCGGCCGCGC
>CAZKZI010000067.1:0-16336 GCA_964557205.1 uncultured Lentisphaeraceae bacterium | reverse complement strand
GCGGGGTGGAACTCGCCCGCCCGGCGGTTGCCATTTACGAGTGGTTTTAGTAAGATGCATGGCACTTTTAACACGCATGGTGTGCGGAAGGTATCTGCGCCCATAAGAATAAAATGAAAGAGGCATGCTATGAGCAGATCGGCAATGTGTTTTGTGACCGGATTAATTCTGGCGGTCACGTTTAATGCGGTGGCGGAAAGCGATTGCGCCATTGATCAAAAATACCGTCCGAAGCTGTTCAAGCAGTTCGGCGACCTCGTCAATGTTCCAGACGGGCTGGCGCAGGACAAGCACGGCAATGTCTATTGTGCGGCGCCGAATTTCGTGGATAAGTCGTACCCCGGCACCATCATGAAGATGGACAAGCAGACGGGCAAGTGGTCGGTCTTTGTGCCGGGTCTGTTGCATCCCGAGACCGGGCGCGGCGCGCCCATGGGCATGGAGTTCGGCGAGGACGGGCACCTGTATTACTGCGACAACCAGTATTTCACCGACAAGAACTACAAGTCGCGCATAATGCGCGTGGTAATAAACAAGAACGGCGAGCCGCTCGCGGTCGAGCCGGTGGTCGAGAACATCAAACTCGCCAACGCCATGCGCACACGCGGCAATGCAGTCTATTTCACTGATACCTTTTTCGATCTCAAGGGCAAAAACCTCGGGGGTATCTATAGGGTTCCCATCAGCGCGTTCAAGGAGCAAACTGTGCGTCTGTTGCCCAAAGAGCAGTGGGAGCAGGACCCTTACTGCATCGGTGTTACAGAGACCACACCCCTGCCGCACCGAAAGGATACCGCCGCCACGGACGGCATGTGTTTCGACAAGAAGGGAAACATCTACGCTGGTAATTTCGGTGACGGCCATTTTTATGTCATGCGCTTGCAGCGCGACGGCAACTACGCTAAACCTGAGACCCTGGTGCAAGACCCGAAGCTTCTGCCTAGCGTGGACGGCATTTGCTATTACGCTAAGAAAGACTGGGTGATCATCACCGATTCGGAAAGCAACGCCGTGCTCTACTGGGACATCAAGGCCGCCAAGCTCGGCACGCTCTGGATGAACGACGACACCGACGGCGCGGACGGTCTGCTCGACCAGCCCTGCG
Organism: uncultured Lentisphaeraceae bacterium; assembly: GCA_964557205.1. Lineage (GTDB taxonomy): Bacteria > Verrucomicrobiota > Kiritimatiellia > RFP12 > UBA1067 > JAQVQN01. The sequence continues at coordinate 15,231 of CAZKZI010000067.1, read as the reverse complement.
AACCCATGGTGTGGGACGGCAAGTTGCTGGTGGTGAACTTCGACATGAGTTTCCCGGGGCTGCGCAACACCAAGAACGACGACGTTCACTCCATCAGCGTGATCGAGATGGACAAGGGCGGCTGCCCGTTCTTGAATCTGTTTTGGTAGGACGGCGTGGCGGGATCTGGCTGAGAAGCCAGCCTCGGCATGTGTAAAAACGTGGTAGGGACACCTCCCCGAGGCGTCCGCGGACGGTTCGGGGAACCGTCCCTACCTTTTAACAGACAATGTCGCCGCACTCGAAATGGCAGGACTCACCCACACCTGCTTCGTTTTTTTGGGGATACGGTGTTCTGGGTCTTGAGTCCGAAATTCAAAAGCGGAAACGACAAATGAGTGACCAAGCGATCACGAAACAGACTGTTGCAAAGATGATGGACCACGCAATGCTGAAGCCAGCCATGACGGATGAGGACATCCGCACGGCGGCGGCGATGTGCGTGGCCAAAGGAGTGGGCAACCTCTGCGTGCGTCCGACCGATACGGCGCTCGCCGCCAAGCTGGTGAAGGGTTCGGGCACGACCGTGTCGGTCGTGATCGGTTTCCCGCACGGCGCGAACCGTTCCGAAGTCAAGGCGCTGGAGGCCAGGCTGGCGATCGAGGACGGCGCGAACGAACTGGACATGGTGATGAATATCGGCAAGTTCCTCTCGGGCGAGCACGAATATGTCAAAAAGGACATCGAGGCGGTTGTGGCCGTGGCGAAGCCCAAAGGTGTGCTCGTGAAGGTGATTCAGGAGTCTTGCCTGCTCACGCTGGAGCAGGTCGCCAAGGCCTGCGAGATCGCGATCGAGGCGGGGGCTGACTTCGTGAAGACCTCCACGGGATTCAACGGGGACGGCGCGACGGTCGAGCAGGTCGCGACGATGCTGAAGACCTGCGCGGGCCGCGCCAAGATCAAACCCTCGGGAGGCATCCGCGATTGGAAACGTGCGTTGATGTTCGTGAAGATGGGCGCGAATCGCCTAGGCGTCGGTTCGGCTGACAAGATCCTGGATGACGCGCCGGGTGAAGGAAGTTATTGAGGCTGCGCTTCAAAGCTGGTTAAGACGGCTAGAAGGTGTAGGCGGCGCAGAGTTTCCATGTGCGGCCGCTGGCCGGGTAGTAGCTGGCGCCGTAGAAGCCGCAGTAGGCGTACTCTTTGTCGAATACATTGTCGAGCCCGCCGATCAGGCGCAGGCCTTTCGCAAAACCCGGCTCGTAGCGCAGGGCCAGATCGAGCGTGGCGTAGTCATCAAGTTTAACCGCCCGGTTGGCGAAGTCCGAACCTGCTGTCTGTGACGAGACGTAATGGACGGTGCCTAGCGCGGCCAGGCCAGGCATTATGTGGATCTCGCCGTTCAAGGTTATAATGTGGTCGGGCGTCAGCGGCACGTCATTGTCCTTGTAGATGCCGCCGGTGAAGCGGGAATCGACCAGTTCGTATGCGAGCCTGAAGTCGCCTATGCTTTCGCACGACCATTGCAGCGCCGCTTCCAGACCGCGGCGGCGAGTGTCGTCCGGGGCGTTGATATTCATGTAGGCGACAGGGTTGTAATAGATCTCGTTGCGGGTGCGCATCTCGTAGATGGTGATGCCGGCGGTCCACTCTTCCAGGAAGTTGATCTCGGTTCCGGTTTCGAGACTGTAGCCGCTTTCAGGAACCAGACTGGTGTTGGGAATGCCGGACCAGCCCACGGTCTCGTCGATGAACGGGGCGTGGTAATAGCGCGAGACACGCGCGAAGATTTTGACGTTGTCGTGCGGACGATAAAGCAGTGCGGCCTCGCCGGCCTTCTCCGTCTCGCCGTAGGAGGTCGTGCCGCCGGCGCTCGCGATGCGGTTTTGGATCCGCTCGAAACGCGTGCCGAGCGTTAACGAGAGGCTTTCGGTGATGAAGAACTCGTTCTGCGCATAACCGGCCAACGCGGAGCGTTCGAAATCCCAGACATAGGCAGACGGGAAGCCGGAGAACACGCTGCGGCTGGAAATGTCCGAGGTCTCATAACGCAGATCGCTGCCCAGTGTCAGGCGGTTGGCATGTCCGGCGATGTCGCTCTCGTGAGTATAGCGCGGCGTGAAGGCATAAGCGTCGATCTCGTTGTAGTTCTTGATGCTGTAGCCTGTGCCGATGAAACGCGACTCAGCCTCGCGCCGGCTGGTGGAAAGATTGGCCGAGAGTGTGCCGTCCGCGCCGAGCGGGGTGCTGCCGCCTATGTTCAAGCCCCAAGTCTCGAACCAGGCGCGGTCATGCGGGTTGAGTGTAAGTCCGGGATTGTTTTTGAATTGTTGCCAGGTGAGGGCTCCGGGCAGGCCGTATTCACTGTCATGATAGAACATGGAAAGTGAGACAGACTGTCCACCTTCCCAGAGCTTTGCCATTGATGTGTCAAGTCCCCACGCTTCATAATCACCGTTGTCGCGGTAGCCGCCGGTCTTGTTCCAGTCCGCCCCCGCGAAATAGGTCACGCCGTCCTCGAAGACGCCGGATTTGCCGATATGCAGGGCATAGGTGTCGTGAGAGCCGGCAGTGGCGGAGACAGTGGTGGCGGGCGCGGTTTCGATCGAGGTGTCGGTGATGATGTTGATGACCCCGGCCTCGGCAAAGTCGCCGAAGAGCACGGTCTGCGGGCCGCGTATGACCTCGATGCGTTTGACCGAGTGGACCGGGATGCGCATCAGGTTGGGGGCTGACATGTCAGTATTGTTGAGGCGTTCGCCGTTGACCAGGATCAGAACGCGGCCGTGGGCGTTCTCGCCGAAGCCGCGCAGCGCGGCACTGGCGGTGGCGGGGTTGTCGGAAAAATTCTTGATCGGTACGCCAACCTGTTTCTGGAGCACGTCGAGAACGTTCTGGTGACCCGCGCGAGCGATCTCGGCGGCAGTCACGATGCTCACGTTGGCCGGCATCTCGGCGGCTGTGCGTCCGACGCGGCTGGCCTGCACGATGATAGGGGGCAGGTTGGTGGCGGGTTTTGCCGGCGCCTCGGTCTGGGCGCGGAGGGCAGGAGTTGCGAGCAGGCACGCGGCCAGTGCGGCAGGCGTGCTGAGCGGGAACGTCAGCTTGTGCATGGTCCTTTATCCTTTTTCGGGAAGGTGTGGCACACCTTCGCGAACGAGGTAAACTGCACGAGCGGAAGAAGACCCGGAAACGGCCGGGCAAATTCTAAGGCTCCTCGGGCGCGAAGGAGTGCCGCGGGTTGCATCCGGTCCGTCTTCTGGCTTACGGCTTAACCTCGCCCCCGCCTTCTCTTCCTTCCGGAAAATGGCGTGTAGGGAGCTTGTAGCCGATTACAGCGGCGCGACCGCGCCCGAATCTCACGGGCTTCCGATAACCGGTGCAAAACACGCTTCAAGGTTAGTGGATTTTGGTGGCACGTGTCAATCCGGAGTTGCTATACTGGTAACATTACACGCAAAAGGAGGATAATCACATGGCATCGATTAACGGCACCAGAACTGAAAAGAATGTGTTGACCGCTTTCACAGGCGAGTCCGCGGCGCGCAACCGCTACACCTATTGGGCTTCTCAGGCCAAGAAGGACGGCTTCGTGCAGATTGAGTCAATCTTCAATGAAACGGCCAACCAGGAGAAAGAGCACGCCAAACAGCTTTTCAAGTTTTTGGAAGGCGGCGAAGTGGAGGTTTCCATCGGTCTGCCCGCCGGAGTCATCGGCAAGACGGTTGACAATCTGATTTCGGCGGCTGAGGGGGAGGAGCATGAATGGCAGCACATGTATCCTGATTTCGCCAAAGTTGCACGCGAAGAGGGCTTTGAAAATATAGCTTCGACCATGGAGCATATCGCGATTGCCGAGAAGTTCCACGGCGAGCGCTACCGCAAGCTGGCCACCAACATCCAAAAGGGCATCGTGTTCAAGCGCGAGGATCCCAAGACTGTTTGGCGCTGTCGCAACTGCGGATACATCCATGTCGGTCTGGAAGCTTTGGATGTCTGCCCGGCCTGCGCTCATCCCAAGGCGCATTTCGAGCTGGTTCCCGGTAACTTCTAATGCGGGCGGAGCCCGCAACCCTCACCCCGGCCCTCTCCCAGCGGGAGAGGGATGGGGGGTTGTGCTTTGTTTTGATGGGATTAACGTGAAAAAAAGCATGTGTTGGTTCATTGGTGTTTTCGTACTACTGGAGCTTGCGCTCGTTTCGCTTCACGCCGGCAGTCTCGCCGGTGTCGTCATAGACCCACAAAAGGAGCCGCTCGTCGGGATTGCCGTCGTGGCATGGAGTGCCCGGCAGGAGGCAGACGGCAACCGAGCCAAATTAGCGGTAGCAACGACCGACACTGGTGGCCGATTTCGCCTGGAAGCGGAGAACGCGAAATTCGAGCTTTTGACTCTGGAAGGGACGGCAGGGACGGGACGCGTCCGCGTCGATCCCGGCTCTGATGCGGAACTGAGTATTGCTTATCCCGTTCGCACGACAATCGTCTTTTTGCACGATAACGACCTGCACTTCAACTTCAACCAGGCGGATAGATTTGAAGCGGAAGTCACCCGTATCCGCAGCGAAAACCACAATGTCTTCCTTTTTAACAGTGGCGATATGTTCATCCGGCACCGCTATTGTTGGAATGAGCCGGTCGATGCCTTTTATATCGAACATTCACATGCGATTATTGATCGCTTGAATGCGCTGGGCTATGTGGTGGCAACTCTCGGAAATCACGAGCTGGATTACATAGGAGGACTGACTAAGGCGGCTTTAGAGCGTGCTAAGTTTCCTCTACTTGCGGCCAACATCGACATTACTACCGACCAACTGCCTATTCCCAAACCATTTATAACGTTAACCACCGACAACGACATCGACATTGCCGTTGTTGGCCTCAGTGTATGCGTCAAAAAAGAAGGTGTTGCAATGCGGAGTCCAACCAAAACCTTCGCTGCTTTGCGTCCGCAAATCGACAAGGCCACGATTTGCCTGGCTTTGACACACATCGGTTTCCCAAACGACATAAAACTGGCGCTAACCGCCCCGGATATCGATGTCATCATCGGTGCCCACAGTCACACTTTATTGCGCGAGGCGATCATCACGAATGGCGTACTTATCGCGCAAGCCGGCGGCACGGCGTCTAGGCGCAAGAACTCCGTCGACCCTAGACGTCCAAAGTTTCTGGGGATCGTCACGCTAACCCTTGACAACGACCGCATAGTTGAAAAGTCAGGCCGTGTCATTAGCTTTGTCTCCGAACCGTAGCAAAGGGGCGTTGGGCATTTAAGACTTACATCTGTTAGTCTCCAGCATGCTTGATAAGGAAACAATGAAGCCAATAACCGCGTCTTACGCCTCTGGAGGAGGAGGCTTGAAGCAAAAAAAAATCAATTGTCAGTGCGTGATCTTGTGTTTCGCAGTAATGGTGTCATCAGTCTGCGCAAAGGACGTGAGGTATCTTGAGCAGGTCGCGGCGAAATTGTCCCCGTCTCGCAAAGTTGTCTATAAGTCCGTGGGTCAGCGTTCACTCTACCTGCATATTTTTGATCCAGAGGGCTTTAAGGAGGAAGACCGGCGGCCGGCTTTTGTGACCTTTCACGGCGGGGGCTGGAGCGGCATGACACCGAGAAATTTTTATCCATTCGCCAAAGCTTTTGCGGATCAGGCAATGGTAGGCATCAGTGTGGAGTACCGTTTGCGGAACAAAAAAAGGGAGATTACGGTTTTCGACTGCGTTAAAGACGCCCGGTCGGCAATAAGGTTCATTCGTAAGAACGCCAGCATGCTGGGGATAGATCCCGGTCGGATTATCGTAAGCGGCGGTTCGGCGGGCGGGCATCTCGCGGCTGCAACGGCATTGTTCGATGATGTCAACGATAAGGACGACGATCTGACGGTATCGTGTCGTCCGGATTTGCTGGTGCTGTACTATCCGGTGATTGACACTTCGGCGGACGGTTACGGCCAGCCGAAGATCGGCGAGCGTTGGCGCGAGTTGTCGCCGGTGGACAGGGTGAAGTCCGGATTGCCGCCGACATTGCTGCTGCACGGAGCCAAAGACACATTGACGCCGTTTGCCGGCGCGGAGCGTTTCCATAAAGCCATGCTGAAAGCCGGCAACGTTTGCGAGATGATCGTGCAGAAAAGCGGCAACCACGGCTACTTCCTTTATGACAAGGAGTCGTTTGATGCCGCCATGCGTCAAACGCTGGACTTTATACGCAGCCAAATCCGCCTTGACGATATCAAACCGGGATCAATGTAGCCTTGTCCTGATCCATGGTAGACAGGCTTGTGCGATGGATCAAGCGGGGTGTTTGAATTTCATGTGCCTTGGCCCGCGTCAGACTCAGTTGGACAGCGGGGTTCGGGCCAAGGCACTGAGAGCCGCATGGCTGTTGTCGCCGCAAGGCCGCATGACGTAGGTGTAGTCAAACGGTCGGGCGCGCACGATGTATTTCTCCAGAGGGATCGGACCGCAACTCGCGCCGCCCAAACCGGTCTGCGCGATGTCGAGCGCGAGGCAAATCTCCGGTCGCGGGCGCAGCGGGTTGAAGATGCGCTCCATGCCGTTGCGGTGTCGTGAGCCGTCGAGATCTTCGGACATGTAGTGCAGCGCCGTCACGAATAATGGTTTCGGGAATGTGAAGTGTACGCCACGACCGGAGTTGTCGGTGAACGCCACCCAGCGCACGTCGCTTTTACCGCCGCACTCCTGCGGCCGTACGTAAGGAACGTATTGCCCGGTCACGGTGCCTGTGTAGAAGCCGAGGTCGCTGCCGGTGTTGCGGTCCACATAATTCTCCCAAGGCCCGCGCCCGTAGTACGCCATCTGTTCCAGCGCGCTGTCCAGCATCAGGCGCACGCCCATGCGCGGCAGCACTGGCAGCTTGCCGCCCGGCGTGATGGTGTTGCGCACCTTGATCGTGCCGTCGCCGCGCACCTGATATTCGGCGGTGTGCGTGAAACGCCCGCTCTTGAAACCGCACGCCTCGACCGTGGCTGTAACGTTCACAGTGCTCTCATCCAGCCGCGTCACGGCCAGCGGCCGCGCATGGTAGCTCATCTGCGTCAGACCAGAGTCAATGTACTCATTGCGCATCCAGCGTCCCCACTGGTCGTCGTTGTCGACAAACGCGCGGTAGGTGTTGAGACGCGGTCCGCGGATCACGCCAGCGGCATCTTCGAGCACGGTCCGCCCGTTATATTCCAGACGCGTGAGCGTGCCGGAGGCACGGCTGAAGACCGCCTCGAAGCGGCGGCCGCGCAGGGTGACGCTGTTCTTTCGCTCGGTCATCTTAAGCACCGGAAGTTTCGCGGTCCTGGCGGTCTGGAGCGGCGCGGCAGCCGGTTTGAAAGCCAGTTGGCTGGCCGCGACCTCATGACTCTTAGCGGCCCATAGTGTCGGTTCACGCAGGTGGAAGCTAACGCGGTAGAAATACTCCGCACCAGGCAGGGGTTTGACGGAAGGCAGCGGCAGCGTGATGTTCTTGCGCGTGAGCGGAGCGATCTGCAAGGGGGCCAATACGCCGCTCGCGATTTGCTTGCCGTCGCGGGTCAACGACCAGCGCGTCTCGAAGACGCTCGCATCGGTGAAGGCGAAACGGTTCCACACCTCGGCCTTGCCCTCGGCGGCATTATCGGAAGTGGCCACCAGGTTCTGATGGACACGCTTGACCTCGATCAGTTTGGGTGTCACTTCGCGGTTCGGCGTGATAACGCCGTTGCAGACAAAGTTGCCGTCGTTGGGTTTGTCGTCGAAATCGCCGCCATATGCCAGATAGCGCTCGCGCGTGCCGTCCGGCAACACGCGGTCCGTGGTCTTCCAAACCGCCTGATCGATCCAGTCCCAGATGCAACCGCCGGCCAACGAGTCGCTGGAGTAGAAAGCCTCCCAGTACTCCTTGAAGTTGCCCATAGCGTTGCCCATCGCGTGCGCGTATTCGCACATGAAGAAGGGCTTATTCGTGTTCTTGCCGCGCTCGTACAGCCAGTCGACGGTCGGGTACATGCGGCTGTCGACATCCACGATCTCGTTGGCGCGCTCGTAGTGGACCGGGCGCGTGGGGTCCAGCGCTTTCACCGCATCATAAGCCGACTTGAAATTTTTCCCCGGCCCGGATTCATTGCCGAGCGACCACATGAAGATCGACGCATGGTTTTTGTAGTTCTCGACATGGTTGACATTGCGCTCGACATGCGCCTTTTCCCACGATGACACATGGCTAAGCGATTCCTCTTTGTAGCCCATGCCGTGCGATTCGACGTTCGCTTCGGCGACAACATAGATGCCGTAGCGGTCACAGAGCTGGTACCAAAAGTAGTGGCAGGGATAGTGCGAGGTGCGCACCGTGTTAATGTTGTGCCGTTTAAACAGCAGGATGTCCTTGAGCATTTCCTCGCGCGACACTGTACGTCCGTTCTCGGGGGAGGTCTCGTGGCGGTTGACACCCTTGAATTTGACCGCCTTGCCGTTGAAGAGGATATTGCCGGCTCGAATTTCGACCCGGCGGAACCCGACCTTGCAGGAGCGAACATCCTGCGAGCCGTCATCGCCGGTGAGCTTTAGCACGAGCGTGTAGAGGTAGGGGTCCTCTGCCGACCACAGGCGCGGCGTAAGCTCCTGGCCGTTGGGCGACTCTACATACGCCGAGACGTCGGCGCCATCCGCGGCGAGCGATAGACGCATCTCGGGCAACGTGGCGATTCGGTTTTTGTCGGCATCGTAGAGTTCGCTCGTCACTGTCGCGGCAACGGCTTTTCCGCCGAGGGCGCGCGCTTTGGCGGTGACGTGCAAAACGGCGGTTGTGTAATCCGTGTCAAGCTGGGTTGTCACGGTGAAGTCCCGCAACTCGGCGACGGGCGGCGAGAAGAGCGAGACATCGCGGTAGATGCCGCTGAAGCGGAACATGTCCTGATCTTCGAGATAGGAGCCGTCCGACCAGCGGTAGACTTCGACTGCGAGTTGGTTCTCACCGTCTTTGATGTATCTGGTCAGATTGAACTCGGCCGGCAATTTGCTGTCCTCGCTGTAGCCAACATAATTGCCGTTAACCCAGAGATAGAAGGCCGAGTAAACACCCTCGAAGCGGATGAAGACCGGACGCCCCTTCCATTCGGCTGGTATGGTGAAACGCTTGAGATACGAGCTGACCGGGTTGTACTCGGTGCCGATCAAGGGCGGCTTACGCTGGTGCGGGTATCGGATGTTGGTGTAGATCGGTATGCCGTAGCCGCGCATCTCGACGCAACTCGGCACATCGATTGTGAACCAGCGACTGGCGTCAAAGCCGGGCGTGTGGAAGTCGTCTGGCCGCTCGTCCGGGCTGCCGCTCCAGAAAAAGGTCCAGTCACCGTTGAGTAGCATGCGGTAGGGAGTTTCCGGTTCCCCGGCGGTCAGCGCGTCCTCGGATTTGGCCAAGGGGAAGCTGGCCGCGCGGGCTGGCTCGCGATTGACGGCATTAACCCGCTCGTCCTCCCATTCGCGGGCGGTGACGGTCAGACATACGGTGGCGACGGCAAGACAGCACCAGTTCTTAGGCATTGTTTATTCTCCTGACTCCAGTTCATAAAAACGTGTTTTCAAGAATAGCCGACCTTGCCATTTAGTACAAATGATATATGCCCGGCAACGGACGCGTGGGTGTGTGCGGTTGAAAAGTGTTCGCAGGTTTATTATGCGACGATAGCATTCAGACAAAAAACTACGGCTCCCCCGGCGATTTTTTTGGTATTCTGACTGACAAAAGAAGGGACAGTTTGTATGAGTTCTCAAATTCGTATCATGCCGTGTCTGGATATGAGAGACGGACGCGTGGTCAAAGGTGTGCATTTTGTGGATATCCGCGACGCGGGTGATCCGGTGGAATGCGCCCGAGCGTATTGCCTTCAGGGTGCGGATGAGTTGGCGCTGCTGGATATCACCGCGACGGTCGAGGGGCGGGCGACCCTGCTGGGTGTTGTCCGTCGCGTCGCCGAGGTCACGAGTGTGCCGTTCACCGTGGGCGGCGGCATTTCAGATGTCAAGACTGCGGCGGCTGTGCTGGAGGCCGGCGCCGACAAGATCTCGGTCAGCAGTGCGGCTTTCCGCAAGCATGAGCTAATCCCGGAACTGATCAAGAATTTCGGGGCGGAAAAGGTGACGGCGGCGATTGATGTGGACCGCAACGTTAAGATGGCCTCGGGGTATGAGGTGTACATCGACGGCGGCCGGACGCCGACGGGCGCTGACGCGGTGGAGTGGGCCAAGCGCGTTGACGGGTACGGGGTACCGGTGATCCTGCCGACCAGCAAGGCTGGCGACGGCGCGCGCACCGGCTATGACCTGCCTGTCATCAGGGCGATAAAAGCGGCGGTCGAGGCCGAGGTCGTGGCATCCGGCGGAGCAGGGAGCCTGGAACATTTTTACGAGGCGGTCCAGGCCGGAGCCACTATTCTTTTGGCGGCTTCGGTCTTCCATTTCGGCGTGATCAGCATCGCCGACCTGAAAAAATATCTGCATTCCCGCGAATAGTTTTCCCGCTAATCTCCGCGAATGAGAACGGCCCCCTTTTTCTACGGTCTTCGACCGCCGCTAATCGCTAGAAAAAATGGCCCGTGATTCCAGTTCAGCACCTTGGAACTCACTATTCACCACTCCCTATTTTCTCTCCCACTTCGGCGTTCTTTTTGCCTCTCCCCTTAAACCAGGCCGTCAGGCCGATTGAACCCTTGAACCAGCGGCGTCAGCCGCGTTTGAACCGTCTTCCTCCACCAACTCCACCCCAAACTTCTCCATAACCCATGGACAACCTCTCTCCAGAACGCCGCAGTTGGGTCATGAGCCGCATCCGCAGCAAGGACACAAAGCCCGAGATCATTGTCCGCTCTCTCCTGCACCGGGCCGGCTACCGCTTCCGGATTGACTGTCGTGATTTGCCCGGCCGCCCCGACATTGTCCTTCCCAAATACCGAACCGCTATTTTTGTACACGGCTGTTTCTGGCATCGACATCCCGGTTGTCCTCAAGCGACAATACCAAAGACCCGAACAGCATTCTGGCAGAACAAGTTCGTAAATAATGTCAAACGCGATCAACGTTCACGCCGCAAGCTCCGGGAACTCGGCTGGAAGACAGTGGTTGTGTGGGAGTGCCAGGTCCAGAAAAACCCGGAAAGCGTCTTCCGGCGTCTGGACAAGCTGCTGCGCGGAGCCAATGCTTTGCCACTCGCCTACGAAGTGCTGTCCCGGCGCGAGCTCATGCAGGTGGCAGAAAAACGCGCGAGCTATCTCTGTAGATGTAGCAAGTAGCGACACGGCAGGACTATATCCCAACCTCTCGATCAAACTTTTTTTGTCCTCACTTTCTGCAGAGCGGCTCGGAAACTCATAACCTATGGCCAACCTTCCTATGGTTGGTGATTGCTAGTTCAATCAAATGTGTAAGCTTTCTCCGACATGTATCGACAGGGCTCAGCTAATTGCGGGGTCCCTGTATAGCTTCAAGACAAATTGATCGCTCCAACTGCTCTTTGACATGCTTCCAGTCTGGCATGTGTCTACTCAGCAAACTGTAGAAGGCTTTATCATGGGCCGTATGCGTCACGTGGCAGAGCTCATGCGTTAGCACATAGTCAATCTGAGTTCTTGATGCTTTGATAAGGTCGCAGTTGAGCCATATTTTGTTAGTTTTTTGAGAATAGCTACCCCAGCGTTTTGCCAGCCGGCGGATGCCGAGTCTTGGCGGTTCTTTTGTGGCAAACTGCGCTGCGCAAAACTTTAGCCTTTCCGCAAAGTGTTGCCGGGCCTTTTCAGCGTACCAGGCATCGAGCAGTTCTCGCGTGTGGGGCCGGTCATGGGGACACGGGCTGAAGACGGTCAATGTTCCCATCTGGAGCGAAACCCGCTCTTGCTCCGCTGTTTTGCGGATGAGCAGCTTGTAGTTGCGCCCCAGATAACGGAAGGTTTCGCCGCTGACGTATTCCTTTTGCGCCCGGGGCTTGAACTGCGCGAAGTAGCGCCGGTGTTTAAGAATCTGCCGGCATTTGCGTTGCAGGAAGCCGTTGATCTTCTCTTCAGTGGCGTGCAGGGGCGCTTTGACGCTCACCGACTGGTCGGGAAGAACGTCAACGGAAATGGTTCGCCGCGCTTCTAGCGTCAGGCGATAGTCGAACGCGGCCCGTTCAATAACGAACCGATGTGTCGCATTGGTTATCAATGATGAATTGGGAATTCTGAATTCTGAATTTGCCATTCCCTATTCCTTATTCTTGACGGCCAGATCCCAGATCATGGACAGCAGGGCGTCGATCTCCTCCATGGTCAACGGAGCGCCATAAGTGGTTTTCACCGTGTCAAAGAGGTAATCTTCGATCTCCATGCGAACCCGGCGCTCGACCTCGACATCGGTGTCCCAGTCCACGATCTTGTGCTTGCCGATGAGCCGGTAGATGGTCTCGACGATCTCGCAGAGCTGTTCCGTGCTCAGTGCGTGCGCCGCCAGTCTGCTGTGCAGGTTCCGGAAGAACGGATGCAGCGGTTTGCGTTCTTTGAGCGGGCCGGGGATGTCGCTGTCCTCGTAATCGACGACCTGGCTCTGAACCTTCTTGGCTTCGCCCAGCAACGCCCTTACGTCCTCTTCCTTGGCGGTCTTCAGCTCAGCGATCAACCGGGCTATTTTCTCGCTGAAGTGGCGGTAAAACTCCGGATCACGGTCGTAGTTCTCTTTGATGGTCCGTTTGGTCTGCGCGGCAATGGCCTCTGCCTTGGATTTGTCGGAGAGACCGCGACCAATGTTCTCGATATAGGCGTTGAACTCCGCCGATTCGCGGACGCAGAAAGGCTCGGCCAGCTCTGTCACATAATCCGCCGAGACGTATTTGTCCAGAATGCGGCGGATCTGGTCTTCGTATTTGGAGAAATCGACGGTTTCCGCGTTTTTGATTTTCTGGATCTTCTTCAGCTCCACGAAACGCTTGAGATCCAACGCGAAGCGGCGCAGCTTCTCTTCGTCAAACTTCTGCGTGAAGTCGTAAAGCATCTGACACGCGGCGAACTGGCGGGTGAATTCATCCACCAACTCATAGAAATGCTCGCGGGTTTCAACGTCGTCTTCCAGGACCCGGATGTATTCCTCGGTGTCCTGCTTGTTGCGGACCGCATTGAAGATGCCGTGCAGCTCCTGATAAATCCGCTCCAACCCGGCGATTTTCTCGTCGGTGTTCAGCAGGGCCCGCTCGATGTCTTCGGGGTCATACTTGGAGAACAGCTCCATCGCGTCGCGCAGATGCTTGGCGTTCTTGGAGTAGTCGATCACAAACCCGTTGACCTTGGCCTCCTTGCCCTCGTCGCCGTCGAACAGACGGTTGACGCGGGCAATGGCCTGGAGTAGGTTGTGATCCTTCAACTGCTTCGCCAGATAGAGGAACGTGTTGCGCGGGGCGTCAAACCCCGTCAGCAACTTGTCCACCACGACTAGCATCCGGACGCCGTCCGGGTTATCCCTGAAATCGTCGATCAGGTCTTTTTCGCGCTTCAGAAGGGAGGAGCCGAACCGGTGCTTCTCATCGGCCAGAAACTTCACAACTTCGCGTTTATGCTCGGGCAGCAGATCGTCCTCTTCCTTGTCGGCTGACTCCGAAATGATCACCGCCGTAAGGGCGCCCTCCTTGTCGCCCTCACTCTCGCCCCTGCAAAGTTCAAACGCCTTCTGGAACATCACCGCCGCGTATTTGGAGGGTGCCACGACCTGCGCCTTCAGGCCGGTATCGGCGAAACGGCGATAGTGATTCAGGATGTCCAGCGCGATCGTTTCGATCCGCTGGGAGGTCTCCTCGATGATCTGCGACGAATTGAACTTCTGCTGCAGGTCCTTCTTCTGCTCATCGGTCAGATCTTGCGTGATGTGGTCATAAAACTGGTCCAGCATCTTCTGCTGCACGCTCAGTTCCACAAAGCGCGGCTGATAGATCAGCGGCAGCACCACGCCGTCCGCCTCCGCCTCGGAAATGGTGTAGGCGTCGATGATCCCGCCGAACTTGGCCGCGCTCGACTTTTCCCGCTTCATCAGCGGCGTTCCGGTAAAGCCGATCTGGCAGGCCTTCGGCAGCACCAGATTAAGCTCGGTGTTCGCCTGGCCCGCCTGCGTGCGGTGCGCCTCGTCGATCAGCACAAACACATTCGGGTCGGTATCGACAAAGGGCGGACACAAGGCCCGCCCGTACGTGTCCGGCCTGAATTTCTGTACCAGCGCGGTGATGACCCTCTGGTCCTTCTCTTTGATCAGTTGCAGCAGCTCAGCGCTGCTGGTCGTCTTTTTGACATCCTTCTTGATGTTGCAGGCCGCGAAGGTCTCGCTGATCTGGCGGTCGAGGTCGCGCCGGTCGGTCACCACCAGCACGCGGGGCAGGACAATCTCAGGATCGTCAATCAGGCACTTGACCAGCATCACCATGGTCAGGCTCTTGCCCGAGCCCTGCGTGTGCCAGATCAGCCCGCCGCGCCGCCGCCCATATTCATCGAACGTCTTCAACTTGGACATGGTCTTCTTGATCGCGAAATACTGCTGATAGCGGGCGATCTTCTTGATGCTGTTATCGTAGAGGATGAAATTGCGCACCAGATCCAGCATCCTCTCCGGGCGCAGCAGCGCATAGATGCCGCGATCCTGTTCTGTCGCCGCACGCGGCGACGGGCGGACACAAGGCCCGCCCGTACGGATGAGATCGTGCTCGATTTGCTCAAGGATATCCGGGGCGATGGGCCTATTGATGAGAGCGGACACCTCGGTGTCGAAAGCAACGGGATCGACATCCTTTTCCTTCCAGTGCGAATAGAAGCGCGAGGGCGTTAGCATCGTGCCGTACTTCAGCTCGCGCATGTTGGTGGCGATCAGGATTTGCGGGAAGATGAAAAACTTCGGGGTCTCGGTGCGGCCCTGGTTGCGCACCATCTGCGCCACGGCTTCCGCCAATTTGACCGACGCCTTTTTGTTCTCGATCACGGCGAACGGAATGCCGTTCACAAACGCCACGATGTCCGGGCGGCGGTCGCCGCCTTCGGACAATTCGAATTCGGCGCAGACGTGGAACGCATTGTTCGCAGGCTTGCGCCAATCGATGAACTGCATTTGCGGAGAGGTGCGCCGCCCGTTGATCAACTCCGGCACCGACCGGCCCGCAAGCAGAAGTGAAAAGATCTCTTCCGAGGCCTTGAACACACCCGCGCCCATGTCGATCTGCTTTTCAGCATCAAAGAGGGCGTCGCGGATGCTCTTGTCCGAAAT
>CAZKZI010000066.1:0-16981 GCA_964557205.1 uncultured Lentisphaeraceae bacterium | reverse complement strand
TAAAATCAGTTGTTTTTGCGCTCAGGCTTGCACCCCGCATGTAAAAAACGGTAAAATTACATTTGTTTTTTTAGGGCTGATAAAAAAGCCTGAACAGAGGCATGAATATGCAAAAGATCGATTGGGGCAGTCTGGGATTCAAGTACATGGACACGCGGTGCCATTTGCGGTATGTTTGGCGTGACGGCAAGTGGGATGGCGGCGAATTGATTGAAGAGCCGTTTTTCAAAATGCACATCGCTGCGGCCTGTCTGCATTACGGGCAGGCCGCTTTTGAGGGACTGAAGGCTTTCAGTTGCAAAGACGGCGGTCTGCGGGTCTTCCGTCCGCGGGAGAACGCCCGGCGCATGGCGTTCACGGCCCGGCGGCTGTGCATGGCCGAGGTGCCGGAGGAGATGTTTCTGGATGCGGTCAAACGCGTGATCCGCGCCAACAAGGATTATGTGCCGCCTTACGGCACGGGCGGCTCGCTCTATGTGCGGCCCTTGCTGATTGGCTCCGGCGAACAGATCGGGGTGGCGCCTGCGCGTGAATACACCTTTATCGTGCTGGTCGTGCCGGTCGGGGCTTACTATAAGGGCGGCCTGCAGCCGGTCAAGGCGCTGATCTACGACGATTTTGATCGCGCCGCGCCGCTGGGTCTAGGCGATGTCAAGGCGGCGGGCAATTACGCGGCCAGCCTGTTCGCGCACGAGAAGGCCAAGGCCGAGGGGTACCCTGTGGAGTTGTACCTCGACGCGCGCGAGCACAAGTATGTCGAAGAGTTCGCCACCTCCAATTTCATCGGCATAACCCGCGACGGTTGCTATGTGACCCCCGCGTCGCGTTCGATCCTGACCAGCGTGACCAATGAGACGCTTAAGACGCTTGCCGCCGAGATGGGGCTGAAGGTAGAGGTCCGCGCGATACCGTTTGAAGAATTGTCCTCCTTCGCAGAGGTGGCGGCTTGCGGCACAGCGGTGGTGGTAACGCCGGTCAACGAGATCCGCCGTGGCGAGACGGTGATTAGGATCGGTGAATCAGGCTCCGGTTGCGGCCCAGTCCTGCAGAAGCTCTACGAGACAGTTCGGGGCATACAATATGGTGAGATCCCCGACCGGCACGGCTGGTGTTGCGAGGTGTGAGGGCACGGGTGCGATTCAACTTTGTTGAATCCGCACCCGAGTTAGGAGTTGAAGGTTAGGAATTAGGAGTTGAGGAAAGCGCGGGGTACAAACTCTGACGCTAAACAGGAGAACTGATATGACAACTAGACGCACTTTTTTCAAGCAGGCCGGTCTGGGGCTGGCCGCCGTGGCGGGTGCCCCTGCTATCATGGCCGCCAAGGCTCAGCAGGCGCAAGCTGACGGCGACAAGTTCCGACTTGCTATCGCCGGGTACACCTTTTGCAAGTTTAATCTCGACCAGACTTTGGATATGCTCCGTAAGGTTGATGTCCATTATCTCTGCATCAAGGATTTTCACCTGCCGCTTAAGAGCACGGATGAGGAGATAGCGGCCTTCCATGCGAAATGCCAGAGTTTCGGCGTCACCGGTTACGGTGTCGGCCCGATCTACATGGGCAGCGAGGAAGAGGTCGACAACGCTTTCGAGTATGCCAGACGCGTCGGTGTCAAGGTGCTGGTGGGCGTGCCCTATACGCGTGTCGATAAAAAGCGCGTGGCTTCCCCCGAACTTCTCAAGCTGGTCAACGCCAAGGTACAGGAGTACGACATCAAGTACGCTATCCATAACCACGGGCCGGACATGCCCGAGCTTTTCCCGAACGCCGCGAGCGGCATCGAGATGATCAAGGGCATGGACAAGCGTGTGGGGCTCTGTCTCGATATCGGTCATGAATTCCGCGACGGCGGGCGTTGCCCGGCCAAGGCCGTGATCGATTACGCCGATCGCATACACGACATGCACATCAAGAATGTCACGGCTCCCGACAAGAGCGGTCGCGGCATCGAGATGCCGCGTGGCAAGATCGACATGACGGCCTTTGTGCGCACCGTGCGCAAGGTGGGTTATGAAGGCGCCTGCAGTCTGGAATACGAGAAGGACATGAATGATCCCCTGTTGGGCATCGCCGAGTCCATCGGGTATTTCCGCGGTGTCATAGATGCCACGCGCTGAGGCGGGCATCTCACACAAAGGCCACGGGTGCGGTTCACAATGGTTGAAGCGCACCCAGAAGTCAGAAGCCAGAAGTCAGAAGTCGGAATTCAGCCGGTCATGCGGCGGTGAGGTTGATGCCGCCCCAGAGGATGTTCTCTTTCCAATACACACCGTTGTAAATGCCTTGCTTAAAAAAGCTCGCCCGGCTGTTGGCAAAAGAGGCGGGCGTCGGCGATGTCGGCGGTGTCGCAGGCGAGCATTACCAACCGGTCCACGCCCAAGGCGATGCCACTGCATGGCGGCATGCCTTTCTCGAGCGCTTGCAGGAAGGGTTCGTCCATAGGATAAACCTCTTTGCCTAGGGCGCGGCGTTCGGTGGCGGCCGCGCTGAAGCGCGCGCGTTGGGCGGCATAGGCGCACAGTTCGCTGTAGGCGTTGGCGATTTCGATTCCGCCGATATATAGCTCCCAGCGTTCCGCCACCGAGGTGTCGCCGGACTTCAGTCGGGCCAGCGCGGCGGCGCCGGCAGGATAATCGGTCAGCACGCAAGGGCGGTCATCGGGCAGGGCCGGTTCGACCTTGGCGTCCATATCGGCGTTGAAGCGGTCGACATCCCAGTCGTTCACGGGATCCCAGCCGGCCCATTGCCGGAAAGCCGCACGGACGGTGATTTGCGGCCAGGGAGAGGCGAGAGAGATGCGGTGTCCTTGGTAATTGATCTCCGTGCCGCCTGTGACGGCGCGGAAGACATTCGCGACCAGCACTTCGGTGTCGGTCAGGATGTCGCGGTAGTCGGCATGGGCGCGGTACCACTCAAGCATGGTGAACTCCGGGTTGTGTCGACGGCCGCACTCGGCGCAACGAAAGCAGGGGCCGATCTGAAAAATCTTCTCCGCACCTGCGCACAGCAACCGTTTCATGTGTAGTTCCGGCGAAGTCCGCAGCCATGCCCGACCGGAGGGCGGGGCGTCGATGTGTGTTTCCAGGGCAGGGGCAGGGACGCGCACCGGGGTCTCGACCTCCGTGAACCCGTTGCTGTGAAAAAAACACCTGATGGTCTGCAGCACGCGGGAGCGGATCTTGAGGTTGGCTGCGTTCATGCGCGTGTCAGTAGACCTTCTCGTACTCGCCCTTGCCGAGTCGTTTGAGTTTGGTGAACCCGGCGGATTTGGCACGGTCGTCCAACATGGATTTGGAGTGGCCGATGGCCGGGGCTGTGATGACACGGCGTACGGGTGCGCCGCACTTGGGGCAGGCGCTCAGGCGCGGGTCGTGTATCGACTGCGTCACTTCGAAACCGCCAGCGCAGTGTTTGCAACTTTTGGAAGCGTCGGCGGCTTCATAATCGTATACAGGCATAGTTTCCTCCATCAGGTACGTTCAGCGCTGGCGGTAAAACAGCGTGACGCCGACGATCAGGAACAGGCAGTTGGCGAACCAGGCGGCGGGCACCGCCGGCACCAGCGAGTTCTTGGCCAGGATCATGGCCAAGATCGATAGGGCGTAGAAGCCGAAAAACATGGCGATCGCGCTGATAACGCCTTTGAAGACGCTCTGTCGTCCGGTGGCCAACCCGGCGGGGATCGCGAAGAGGGTGATGATTATACAGGAGAAGGGGGCGGCCAGATGCGCGTGGATATCGAAGGTCTTGGAGGCGACCTCCTCTTGGGTCAGGTTCGGGTGGGTGCGTAGATAGTGGATCATGTCGCGCACGGAGTAAAACTCCCACGCCTTATTCATCAGCATGAAGTCACGCGGAGACTCGTCAAGTTCGGGGAATGCCCGCAACGGCATTTCGGCTAAGACCGGCAGCGGGTTCTCGATCGGCATGTTGAACTCGTCGAAATACTGGTATTGCGGGTAGAAGAACCACCACATGCCGTCCAGGTACTCGGCTTTGCGGCAGGTGATGTCGAGCATGCGGCTGCCGTCGGGGCGGTCGAAAGAAACGCGCACCCCCTCTATCAGGTTGGGGTTGTCTGACGACATCCTGTTGACACGCCAGACGCGATTGGCCGGCTGGTTGTAATAGGGGATGTTCTCAAAGGTCTTGCCGGGCTGCACCTTGAAACGCGCCACCCTGAATTCCTTGGCGTTTTCGGCAGCCCAAGGCGTATAAAACTCGTTGATGCCGGCAACGGTCAAAGCCATGATTGCCGCGACTGCCAAAAGCGGCTGGACGATCACCAGGAAGCCTATGCCGCTGGCGCGCATGGCGGTGATTTCACTGTTGCGGCAGAAGGTCCACATGGTGTAGAGCGTGCCAAGCAAAAGGGCGGCGGGGATCAGCCATTCGAGATAAGGCGAGACATAACCGGCGAAAAAGGCCGCGATCTGCATTAAAGCGGGTCGGGCTTCCATGATGCGGTTGAAGGATTCGAACAGCTCGAAAACCACATAGATTCCTAAAAACCCGCTCAGGCAATAGGTTAGCGGCACCATGAACTCTTGCAGCACATATCGTGTAAGGATTCGCATAAACGGTTTCAAGTATAAGACACGGCCTTAGCTTCCGACAATCCTATTTTTGTCATCGCAAAATAAGAACCACGACTACAGGCGGATAAAAGCGAGTTTTGGGTGCGCTTCAACTTTTTTGAATCGCACCCTTTCATACAGCAATTGACAAAAGCACATGGTTTAATTTATAATTTTAATTTTCTGGGATGTGTTGGGCAAAGCACATGGGTTCTCAAATGTACATCAACAAGCAATATCACCAAACAAAAAACGCTCTTTTTTAACTGCGGATTAACGCAGATCATTTGTGAAGTTTATTGTGCTTCATGGTTGAACCCGTCGGTTTTTTCTTGGTGGTAAAACAGGTAGGATCGAGATGAATAAGATTATTGTTTCACGGAGAGCTTTTCTGGCCGGCGCGGGGGCTTTGGCCGCGGCACCTACGGTAACATTCGGACAGGCCCCAAGAATTTTCAAAGTGGCGCTGATCGGTTGCGGCGGCCGCGGCTCGGGAGCCGCGGAAAACATTATGGCGGCGGCCGAACGCTTAGGGCATAAGGCTGTGCTGGTAGGTGCGGCGGACTATTTCAGGGATAAGGCACTCAATATCTGCAAGAGCCACGGTTGCGACGAGAAGTTCGCCTTTGGCGGGGCGAACGGCTACAAGAAGATCATGGAGGGTGACGCGGAAATCGTATTGCTGGCGACGCCGCCGATTTTCCGTCCGCGCCATGCGGAGGCCTGCGTCAAGGCCGGCAAGCACATCTTCGCCGAGAAGCCGATCGCCACTGACCCGGCCGGGTTGCGCCATTTCTTAAAAGTGGCAGATGACGCCAAAGCGGCAAAACTCTCGATCCTTTCCGGCACCTGCCACCGCCATAACAGCAGGGCGCTGCGGCAGATTGGACCGGTGCGCAATGGTGTGATAGGCGAGATCCGCAGCGGTGTGGTGTATCGCTGCCACGGTTCCATGAGTCCTAAAAACTATCTGCGTTTTCGTCGTGCCGGGGAAAACAATGCCTCGTATCTGGCCAACAACTGGTACCATTTCCGTGAGATGTCGGGGGATCATCTGACGGAACAGGCGGTGCATGAGATCGATCTGGCAAACTGGTTTATCGGTCGCCTACCGGAACGTGCCATGGGCATCGGCGCACGTCACCAGCGTTCCACCGGCAACACATATGATTGTTTCGGTATTGATTACGATTACGGCAAAGGGCTGCATGTGCATGCGGTGGCGCGGCAGATCAACGGTTGTTTCGACCGCTGCTGCGCGGTGTTGAGCGGCACCGAAGGTTCGATAGACGTGTTGGGCAGCAAGATTTTGCGCCCGGACGGCAAGAGCGAACCGTTCCCCTTTGACGAAAAGGCCATTGAAGGCCGTGACAACAACATGATGGTCATGGAGCACGCGGACTTCCTGGATGGTCTGATCAGCGGGAAACTGCTGGAAGAGGGCGAACAGGTGGCGATGGCCACGGCGACCGGCATGCTGGGCACGATGGCCGCCTACACTGGCCAGATGATACGCATGTCCGACCTGCTCACCAATCAGGATTCGCCCTTCTACAACATGAACAATCCCTTCACGGCCGAGGATTTCGAAAAAGGCGACATAGCCGAAATATTTGAGGGCAAACCTGCCGTGCCGGGCAAGCCCGAGGTTAAAGTGTAGGCTGAAAACGCGCAAGTGGTTTTTTGAGGTAGCGGATTTCGGAATCGGTCAGTTCGCGCCACTCGCCGGGTTTCATGTAGGCGATTTTCAGCGGGCCGATGCGGACGCGCGTGAGACTCAGAACCACGAAACGGGCTAGCGAGCACATCTTGCGGATCTGGCGGTTACGACCCTCCGTGAGCGTGAAGGCTATTTTGTGGGTGTGGTCTTGGCCGACCTTTAGCACCTCCACCTCGACGGGGTTGATGAAGTAGCCGTCGATCTCCATGCGTGAGCGCAGCAGAGCGATCTTGCTGTCTTCCATGTGGCCGGCCACGCGCGCGATGTAGGTCTTGGTGTGGCCGTAGCGCGGGTGCGTCATGACCTGCGTCAAATCGCCGTCGTTAGACATCAGCAGCAGGCCTTCGCTATCCTTGTCCAGCCGCCCGACCGGCACCAGCCGTTCGGAAAAGTGCTGTCGCATCAGGTCGCAGACCGTGTCACCGCGCGAATTGTCGGCCGAGCAGATCAGGCCGCGCGGTTTGTATAAAAGTACGGTCTGTAGGTTCTCGGTGGATTTTGACAGTCGCTTGCCGCGCACCCTTATGTCATCCTTGCGGGGATCGACACGCATGCCGGGTTCAGTGATCACGTTGCCGTTGACCGTGATCTCGCCGCAAGTGATCATCTCGGCGGCATGGCGGCGCGAGGCGATGCCGCGGTGCGAAAGCACATTCTGCAATCTTTCGCCTTCGGGTTGCGGGCTCTCGTTTTGCTGTGTATTCGACCGTGCGGATCTGTTAAAATCTTTACTCATTTATGGGACTTTCTGATCGCGATTATATGCAGGCCGGACACGTTCCGGGCCGCAACCGTCCGAGCCGGTGGCAGCGTCTGCGCTTCTGGCTCTGGCGCCTTTGGCGCAGTTTTCAATCACGCCCTTCGCGGTAGGCTGTCAGTGCGCTACTGTAGGCCGCGGTTTGCGCGTAGCCGCAGCACTTGAACTCGGGACAGAAACCGCGATAAACACACTCAGGCACACAGACGCTATAAAGCTCGGGTTCGCATTTACGTATCTCTTCCAACACCAGCCTCCAGGCCGCGGTGGTTTCCGGCGAGGCTTGGCGGCAGAGGCGTTTACGCGAGATGAAGATGACAGACTGCGCGTTGGCGAAGCACTCGTGGTTGACCAGCGCAGACTGTGGAGTCTCGTCGCGGTTGATGCCGGTACGGTCGGTACGCTGCGTGCTGACGAAGTGCTCGATGCCGAACTTATGGCGCACGAAATGGACGCTGACCCAGTATTTGAGGTTCAGCCATTTCCATTTGAAGATCATCTGGCGTATCGGCGAGTGCTCCGAAAGCAGGATGCGCCGTTTCCAGGCCGGGCTCGGTTCTTTCTCGCCCTCCTCCATGTGGATGGTGGTGCGGGCCGCGTCGGCCACATCGCGCCAGTTAAAGCGTGTCTTAAAATACTTTAGGGTAAGCTGCTGTTCCATATGGCCAACAGTTTCAGGTTTTTACGCGCCGATTGCAACCCGATTTATGAATCAAAAGTCGGGAAACGAGTTGTTGCGGCTACAAAGAAGCCGCAAAGGTGAGGGTAAAAAGACAGCGGATGCCTCGGCCTTTCTGCGTGCGTACCCGCACAGGCAGGGGAGGCGTCCCTACCATGCGAACCGCAGATGTTGGTAGGGATGGTTCCCCGAACCGTCCGCCGAATCGAGGTATGCGAGACGCTCCAGATGTATGATTCTAGCGGCAGGCAACCAGTAACCAGCATTGCTGCATACCCCTTGTCGGTTTGAGGCGCAACTTTGCTAGGCCTTGTAGCTCCAGGGAGCGCGGTGGGGCTGCGCCAGCATCCTGGACGCCTCATCATCGTCGCCGACGAACTTCTCGGCCTTGTGATCCCAACGCAACTTGCGGTCGAGTTTCATGGCTATATTGCCGAGATGGCAAACCGTTGACACGCGATGGCCGATTTCCACCGATTCGGCAGGCGTGCCGCGTGTTTTCACACAGTCGATGAAATTACGGTAGTGGTTGGCGCTGTCATACAGGCGGATGGACTCGGGCCCGGCCTGCCAATTGGCGATTTCCGGTGCAGAAGCCTCGATCTTGCGGCCGTTCGTTTCGATCCAGCCCTTGTCGCCTTCAACCCGTACGCCGAACGACTTGTTTGAGGTCACACATTCGAGTTCAATGCCTTGCGGGAAGCGGCACCCGAAATGGACTTTGGTGGCGGTGTCGTACAAGTCTCCGGGAAGAGGCCATTCAGCCCCCATGTTCCAGATCTCAGCAGGGCCAGACTCGTCCAGGCCCAAGGCCCACATCGCCACGCCGATGGCGTGATGGCCGAAATTAGTCGTCTGACCGCCTGAATAGTCGCTGATGAAGCGGAATTTGTAAAGGCAACGGTCTTTGTGGTAGGGAGCTTTAGGCGCAGGCCCCAGCCACATGTCGTAGTCGAAACCTTCGGGGACTGGCGTTGGCTGCCAGCCCGGGCCGGGGCCGAAGAAATTGTTCTTGGCCACATAGGTCACGACCTTATGCGGTTTGCCGACAACGCCGTTACGCACCGCTTCGCTAAAGCGTTTCATGGTAGGGTTGGAGCGCCACTGGCTGCCGGTTTGCAAGACGCGATTGTGTTTGCGCACGGCCTTGATCATCTCTTGGCCGTCGCGCACTGTCAAACTTAGCGGTTTCTGGCAATAGATGTCTTTGCCTGCCGCCGCGGCCCGGATGGTCTGGATGGCGTGCCAATGGTCAGGCGTGATGATCGTGACCGCGTCAATGTCCTTGCGCGCCAAGACGTCTCGGAAGTCCGAGTAGATGTCGCACCCTTTAAACGCGCCTGAAGTGGTCCTAGCCGCGTATGCCGCGTTAACCCGGTCGCGCACAGGTTCGCGTCCGAGAAACTGTTTTTCCGTTTTATAGCCGTAACTGCCGCGGTTCACATCGCAGACCGCAACGATCTGCACGTCATCCATGCCTAGAAACTCTTTAAGGTCTGGTCCGGACTGGTTGCCGCACCCGATGACGCCCAGTGTGATGCGTTTAGAGGGAGCTTTGCCGCCCATCGTCTGCGAGCGTACGATCATAGGGAAGCCCAAGGTTCCCGCCGCTGCTGAAACAAGGAACCCCCGGCGTGTTTGAACAGCAGATTTTGTGATAGACGATGTGCTCATGTCATGACTCCTCCTTCGACAGTGTTCTTAACCGCGACCGCATTGCGTTCGTCAGGCACGGTGCAGACGATCCGGCGGCGTATTCAGCCGCGGCGTGTGCCATCTCCCGTGTGTCTTGAGAAGTAATAACATTCATTGAGCACCTCTTTTTGATAACCAGTAAAAAAATCCAGCCGCGGCCAGCATACCCACGCCGCCTGCCACCGAAAGCCTGATTTCAGCAAAAGGCCGCGTCACCACCGAAGCGATGATCAGCACGGTGCCGATGGTGGCCAGGCCGCCTGCCACCAGCGGCCAAAAAGTGATGCGGGCGGGAGGCCCCTCAAGCACCGGGCTGGGAGTGTTGATCTTTTCGAAAAAGCTGGTCAGTGCTTCGTCGTGGGCCGGATCGTCCTTGTAAAGCAGCGAACCTGCCAGCAGTCCGAGCAGTGTGGCAAAACAGGTGATGCCGAAGATCACGCTGGTCTGCCGCAACTCCGGCCAGATCGAGCCGGCCACGAAAACTGTGATACCGACCACGATACCGCCTATCAGTCCAATCACGCCGCCGCGGCGCGAGATCCGTCGCGTGACCAGCCCCAGCAGGGTCGGGATGGCGATAGGCGGCAGGAAAATGCCGAAAGCCTTGTTGGCGATGTCGAAGAGGTCATTCGCACCTTGCACGTTCTGCATCACGAAGGTTAGGCCGATGACGGCCAGGCCCACCAGCACCGTCGCGATACGGGCTACCAGCATGTGTTGCCTGGGCGACGCGTTGGGGGCGAGCATGCGTTTGTAGAAATCGTTGGTCAGCACGGATGCAACGGCGTTGTAGTCGCCGGCCAGCGTGGACATGGTGGCTGAGAACATGGCCGCGATCACCATGCCCACAAAACCGATCGGCAGCACGTTCCGGCACACCAGCGCATAAACCTCGTTCATGTGCTCCGCCGGGATTGGGGGCATGAAGACTCTTGCCGTCATGGCGGGTATGAAGAAAAGCGGCGGCCCGATGAAAAGCAGGACTGCGACAAAATAACCGACTTTGCGGGCATCTTTCTCGCTACGGGTGGAATAGTATCTTTGAACCATGGACCATGAGGTCGAAAGGTTAAAGAAGAGCATCAGGAAGAAGACCAGCATGTATGTCCAGTTGTACTGTCCGGCCGTGAAGCGGAAGAACCCCGCCGGAACATTCTCCACGAACCCTGCCCAGCCGCCAGCCTTGGCGACGCAGAGGAACGGCATGACCAGGATCACGGCCAGCAACACGAAGAACTGGATGAAATCCGCCACCAGCGTTGCCCACAAACCGCCCATGAAGGTGTAGCTCAGAATGATCAGCCCCGAGGCGATTATCGCGCCGCGCAGCGGGAAGCCCATGCCGGCCCCGACCACGGTGCCGATGGCCAGCAGCTTAAAAGAGTCGTCAAGAATGCGCATCGGCAACCCCATCCACATCAGGCTCTGACGCATGCCGTTGCCGTAACGCTTTTCGATGAACTCCAGCGGGCTGGTCTCAGCCGCGCGGCGCCAGCGTTTCGCGAAGATTCGGCAGCCGATAAGGACGGCTGGCACGCTCAGCCAGCTTATGGTTATCGGCAACCAGCCGAACTTGTAGGCCAGCGCGGAATACATGACGAAAGCCAAAGCGCTGAAACTGCACATGTAGAAAGAGATGCCAGCCAGCCACCAGGGCACCTGCTTGCCGCCGCCGAAGAACTGCGCCATGTTCTTTTGCTTGCCCCCGAAGAACAGCCCCACCGAGATCATGACGGCAAAAAAGCTGACTACAACGGCATAATCCGCTATGGCAAGACCACTACTGGCATCAATCATTTATACCCCCCGGCGAACCGGCTGTGAACACTCTGCTTGCATAAACCGCAAATTTTACAAATACCTTTTAATAATACACCTTTTCGCAATCGTTGTGCAATTGCATATCGCAAATTTCAAGTGTAAAAAAAGTTCAGGGCGCAGAGTCCGTAGAGGCAGGCAGTCTCAGCGCGCAGGATGTGCCGGCCAAGATTTACGGGGATTGCGTCTGCGGCCAGCAAAGCTTGTAACTCGGTGGGTGTGAAGTCGCCCTCTGGGCCCACGAACCAGCCGGCATGCGGAGGCGGTTTGGCATATCTGTCCAATGCCTGGCATAACGGAATCGCTTCCGGCGTCAGTGCCGCAACGAAGACCGGCGCGGCGGCGCGCACTAATGGCAGGCTGTCAACCAGCGTCACGGGCGTGAGAATATCCGGCAACCAGGCCGCGTGGCATTGCCGGGCGGTCTCTTCCGCCACGCGCGACCAGCGTTCGGCTTTAGCCGCGCTTTCGTCGGCATCCAACCTCACGACGGTTCGTTCAGAGATGACCGGCACTATGCGGTAAGCGCCCAGCTCCACGGCTTTCTCGATTGTCCAGTCCATACGGTTGGCTTTGCTGACACAGGCGAAAAGCGTGAGCAGGCAAGGGAGCCGCGGATGGTGTGTTACCGGTTCCGTGGAGGTGAAGGTGAGACTTCTTTTAGCGAGTTCGGTGATGTTGGCGGTGCGTGTGTGACCATGGCCGTCAAAGAGAGTCACACGCGCACCGGTTTTGACCCGCAAGACTGTAGTCAAGTGGTGCACCTCGTCGCGACCGAGTGTACAGGTGTCGGCAAGCAACTGTTCGGTTCTGACGAGGCAGCGGTGCATGGCGTTTATTTGGCGGTGTGTTTACGGAGAGCGTCACGCCGGACATAAAAAGTGTCAATGGCCTTGGCGCGTTTAGCTGTTGCAGGGTAGTTGGAGGCTGACGAGAGGCTTTCGAATTCTTCCAGCAACCGCTTCTGTTTTGAAGAGAGGCTTGCGGGAACCTCTATTTCAACGCGGACATGCAGGTCGCCGTATCCGCTGTGCAGGTTCGGCATGCCCTTGCCGCGCAGACGGAATATCTTGCCATTAGGTGTGCCGGCTGGCAGTTTAATGCGGGCATGTCCGTCCGGCGTGGGGATTTCGACATCGCCTCCCAGGGCTGCGCGCACAGGCGAGACATAGACTGTACAGGCAAGGTCATCTTCTTCGCGTTGGAAGATCTCATGCTCGCGCACATACAGAACGACATAGAGGTCGCCTGCCGGGCCGCCGCGTATGCCGCTTTCACCCTTGCCGGAGAGACGCAGGCGCGATCCGGTCTCGACCCCCTTGGGAATTTTGAGGGCGATATGGCGCGGGGTCTTGACACGGCCAGCGCCGCCGCATTTCTTGCAAGGCGAGCGGATGATCGTGCCTTGACCGCGGCAGACCGGGCAGGTCTGGCGCATCTGGATGATGCCGCCGCCGACCACGACCACGCCGTGGCCGCCGCACTGTTGGCAGGTCTCGCGGGTGGAGCCTGCCGCCGCTCCCGAGCCTTGGCAGGACGGGCAGGTGTCGTTGACATTGAGGTCCACCTCGCGCTCCGAACCGAAAAGCGCCTCCTCAAGGTCGATTTCCAGATTGAAACGCAGGTCGTCCCCACGTTGGGCGGCGTTGGGGTTACGCGAGCGACGACGGCCGCCGCCGCCGAACACATCTCCGAAACCGCCGCCGAAAAAGGAGCCCAGGATGTCCTGCAGGTCGATATCCTGCATGTGTGAGAAATCGCGACCGAAGTCAAATCCGCCAGGTCCGAAGGCAGACTTCATCCCGGCGTGTCCGAACTGGTCATAGCGCTGACGTTTTCCGGAGTCGCTCAGAATCTCGTAAGCCTCGCACACCTCTTTGAACTTTTCCGCCGCGGCCTTGTTGTCGGGATTGCGGTCGGGGTGGAACTGCATGGCGAGCTTGCGATAAGCCTTTTTGATCTCATCTGCTGAAGAGCTCTTGCTCACGCCCAGCACTTCGTAATAGTCTCGTTTTGTTGCCATAAATTAAAGTTACGGATTGTCTGGGAAGGTTTGTTCTGCCGCGTCCGGTTGCTCTTCCGGCGTACCGGAAGATACGATGACCTGTGCCGGGCGTAGCAATTTGCCGGCCAGCAGCCAGCCGCGCCGGAACTGTTCGATCACCACATTGGCGGGCACTGTCTCGGAACTCATCTGCGACAACGCCTCATGGAAGGAGGGGTCAAACGGTTCGCCTTTGGTATCCAGCGGCCGCATCTCATACTTATCGAGCAGGTTCAGGAACTGGTCGTAAACCAGCTTGACGCCGACCACGAAGGGGTCTTCGTGTTTGCCTGCCTTTGTGATTGCCAGTTCAAGGTGGTCGATGACCGGCAGCAGGTCGCTCAGCAGGTCGCTGTTGGCGCGTTTGATCAGTTCTTCGCGGTCGCGCGCCAAACGTTTGCGATAATTGTCAAAATCCGCCAACAGGCGGGTATAACGGTCTTTGAGGACGGCCAGCTCATCGGTTTCCGGGGAAACATCATTGGTTTCCTCAGAAACCTCGGCTTTTGTTGCCGCCCTCTTTGCTTCAACGTTGTCGCCACTGTCATTGGCCTGATCCGGGGTATTGTCGCCCAGGTCGGCATCGGCGCCTGCGGGGGGCGCGCTCTTGCCAGAACTTTCGTTTTTCGTCTTGTTGCGCTTCAACATTCGGTAAGCTTCCTTTTTCAGAAACCCCGTGGCTTGGCCACCGGGTAAAAGAACCAAAAAATCCTGACGTCCTCGAAACAGAACGGGAGAAAACAGTGAACCACACCTTACTTTTTTAGTCAAGGCATTGCAGGGATTTGAGCATTTCTACGGTGTGGGCGGTGTCGGAGAAATCTTTGAGGACCAGATCGGCGCCGGCGGCGGCGAGATCTTCGGCTGAAACCCAGCCAGTGGCCACGGCCACGGCTTGGAGGCCGTTTTCGTGGGCGGCCATGATGTCGAGGGGGGTATCGCCGATCAGCGCCCAAACTGGCGAAGGAGAGCGCAGCAGCGCCAGCCGCGTTATTTCGGAACGTTCGTGATGGTCGTCGCCGTATGCGCCGAAAGAGAAAGCGGCGTCCAGCCGGGCATGGCGCAGTTTGCTCCAGGCGGTGGCGCGCACGTTGCCGGTGATGATGCCCAGCGTGTCACCGTTCCGGTATAGATGGTCTAGCAACTCGGGCACACCGGGGTAGACGAGCGGCTTGTTGCGGGTCAGGCCGGCGTCGATCTCCTGCGCCAACAGCAAGAAAAAATGTTCTTCGCGTGCAGGAGTGCTGCTAACGCCACACTCTGCCGCCATTGAGCGCACGACGTTAGAATCAGTGGCGCCGACAAAGCAAAGCCCGGCGATATCCGGGTATGACACGCCATAAGCCTCAAGAAAGGCTTTGCCGAAGGCGGCGCGCCCGATGCCGCGGGCATAAAGCAACGTCCCGTCTATATCGAAAAGCAATGTTGAGGGCATAACCTGAAAACGCATTTAATCCACAGCTCACGTCGCCCGGTCGCGTTATGCCCGGTGCGCCAAGTCGGCCGCGCACGGCCGACTATAGAATTTGTTAAGCGCCTTGCATCTGCTTGCTTATCCTGGATTCTTCCTGGGTTAGCTGATTGCCAAGCTGTTCAAAAGCTCTGAACACACATAACGGAAACATTATATAGAGGCTTGTGGCTGCTGGCAAGCCCGCCGCAACAAAACCGGCAGGGTGGGTGCGATTCAACTTTGTTGCATCGCACCGAGGATTCAGGAGCCAGGGTTCAGAGTTCAGTATTCGGGCACCGAAAGTAGCGATTCTGCTTGACAAATAACGTCGCAACATGCAGTATGCCAATTACTTACAGCAAATAATGTGTGGCGTTTTCAGCCTGAACCCTGAACCCTGCCCCCCCTCTCAGAACCCTTTTCGGACAGGGTCTAACTAGCTTTGCTAGATTTTTATAAATGTTTTTTTACGATACAGGTAATACATAATCAACCACATGACCGCCATTGCGGCGACCGCCTGGATAAAGTTTCCGACGGCCGGCGACAGATGGCCGCATAGACCGCCGACGAACACGGTCCCGATCAGATTGAACTTGAACAGGTGCGCCATCATGTATATGGCAATCGAGTTCGCGCCAAAAACAGTGAAGAAAAATGCCCATTTGGAGTAACCGCGGACATCGATAATCCAGTGGAGAAATGCCAGCAACACGGTTGCCAACCCGCACGCCTCAAGAACATACGAGCCTGTCATATACATTCGTAACGACGGGTAAACCCAACCCCACAGCCAACCGGCGAGCAGCATGCCTAAACCGCATACGAAGAGTATTTTGCTTTTGGCAGCTTTGTCCCTTGGCCCAAAGATGATATGCCCCATCAGAACTCCCAGCAGCATGTTCCCGATCTGGCTGACCGTGTTCAGGCTTGCCGACCAATACCCTTTATAGGGATGCCCGTGCGGCCCCAACAGGGTCTGATCCAAATAAACCCCGATGTTCATCTCCGGCGAGAACCGGTCGCCCTGCCATCCGGGGGCAGGAATAAAGCGCCAGATTGCCCATACCGACAACAATATCCCGCCGGTCACAAACCACTGTGTTTTTTCGCGCGTGTTCAACACCAGGATCGAGCAAACAAGATAACCGACACTGATATATTCAAGAACGTTATTGTAATAATAAAATTTGTCTAGCCGGAGATCCAACAGGTGTCCGCCCGCGATCAGTCCCAACCCAAACAGTATGGCGGAGCGTTTGACAATATGGAGGCAGGTCTTTCTCTTGTCCGACTGCAACAGCCTTTTGCCCAGCGAAAACGGAATGATCAGGCCGACCACAAAAATGAATATGGATTGTGCCACATTCATCAGGTTCACGCCCGGAACCTTCCATGAGAATTGATTGGCCGTGGCGGCGACGAACTCTGGTCCAAACAGATTGACAAACGTCTTAAAGATGGGTGCCCCGCCGATTTGCGTACTCAATATCAAAAACATCGCGAACCCACGCAACACATCGATACTGACAACCCGGTCTTTTTTTTCTAAAACCTGTCCGCTCATTTCATTCTCCCTGATCTTGTTTTCGCTTCATCACCGTTAGTAAACCAGAGTCTTTCCGCGCACCCCGCGCCTGTCCGCGCCGAGCGGTTTTCCCTTCCCGACCGGAAAACGGCGCCATCATACGACTTTTGGCACCCGCCGTCAAAGCCGGGCGAAAAAAATTCCGATAAACCGACTCTGCGAGCTGCACAAAGATCGATTTGGTCATATCACGTTTCTGACACACACCTAGTGCATGGAAATTCCTTCGCAGTGTATTGACGACGCACGAGTAAATGCGTTATCCTACTAACACACCTTGTTCAGAGGAGGGACGAGTATGCCCAGCACGAATCTAAGTATACGGATCGACACGCAGTTGAAGAAAGAGGCGGAAGAAGTTTTCGCGGATTTCGGAATGAATCTGACTGCGGCGTTTGTGTGTTTTGTCCGCCAAACAGTCCGCGATCAACGCCTGCCTTTCACGCCCTCACGTCTTGTCCCCAACCGGGAGACGATCGAGGCGAAAGAAGAGGTGCGGCGATTGCGGAAGAACAAAACTGGAAAGCGATACGCGAAATTCTCCGACCTGCTTTCGGAAATCAAGGCGGAGACGGACGATGAGCCTTGAGATCGTCGCTTCAGCCCGATTCCGCAAGGATCTGAAAAAGTCCGTCAGACGTGGTTTCGA
>CAZKZI010000065.1:0-17082 GCA_964557205.1 uncultured Lentisphaeraceae bacterium | reverse complement strand
GGATTTGCAAGTCGAACGCGATTGCTTAAAGCAACGGCTTTTTGCGATGGCGTTCTCAACCTTTTTCTGAATGGCGCTGCCGGTGAAACCGCGCACCTTTGCGATAAAGGTGAGAAAATCTGTCACGTTCATGTTGTTATAACATGGCGCGTTCTCCGGCAGGTAGCCCAGGCAACGTTTGGCGGCCACAGGGTCGGAGATGATGTCGTGCCCGCAGATTGAGGCTGTGCCGGCGGTCGGCGGAATGAAGCCTGTGATCATGCGCATCGTGGTTGATTTGCCCGCACCATTCGGGCCTAGAAAACCTAGAACCTCGCCTTTTTCTACGGTGAAGGAGACTCCTTTAACCGCATCGATCAGGCCGAAGCTCTTTTTTAGGTTACTTACGGTCAGCATCCTGTTTCCTCTGTTTGTTGTTTAGGGTCATGTGCCAACGGAACGCGCGGGCACGACAAAAGTCACTCTGCGAGGTTTTAAGCCTTGCAGTTGGTGAAAATAGCAAAAATTGTACCATCTTGTCCATGATATGGTTAATATGGAAGATTATGCTCCTTTATTTTACGTTGGATGGTCCGGCGCGAGAGCCCGAGCTGTTCGGCGGTTACGGTACGGTTGCCGTCGTTACGCTGGAGGCGTTCAGCCAGGACTGCCCGCTCGATCTCTTCGAGCGTCATGTTGTCGTTTAAGGCGGAGTTTACGGCGGTCGCGCCCTCCGCAGTCGCGGATCGCGCCTGGAGTCCCGGCATGGAGACGGATTCGGCAGACAGTATGCCGCCGGGCGAAAGCAGCACGGCGGACTCGATGATGTTGCGAAGCTGGCGCACGTTGCCCGGCCAGTCGCACGATTCAAGCGCGGAGTAGAAGTCGGCACGCACAGCGGTGACTTGCTTATCGTTCTCTGCGGCGGCGCGGGCTATGAAGCGGTCGGCCATGTGTCGAATATCCTCTTTGCGCTCGCGCAGGGGCGGCACGCGCAGTCTCACCACATTCAGGCGATAAAAGAGGTCTTCTCGGAAAGAGCCATCTTTTACCATGGCCTCCAAATTCTTGTTGGTGGCGGATACCATCCTGGTGTTGACCTTGAAGGTCTCGCGGCCGCCGACACGCCGTACCTCTTTCTCTTCCAGCGCGCGCAGCAGTTTGACCTGCACAGAGGTAGGGGCGTCGCCGATCTCATCCAGAAAGAGCGTGCCGCCGTCGGCGCGCTCGAACGCACCTTTGTGGGTGTCGGTCGCGCCGGTGAAGGAGCCCTTCTCGTGGCCGAACAGCTCCGATTCCAGCAGTGTTTCCGCAAAGGCGCCACAGTTGACGGCCACGAAAGGCCCTTCCGCCCGTTTTGAGTCCACATGCAACGCACGCGCCACCAACTCTTTGCCAGTGCCGCTTTCACCGCAGACCAGCACGGTGGCAGTGGTGTCGGCCAGCGCCTCGATCTGGGAGATGACGGCCTTCATGCCCGCCGATTCGGCTATGATTGCGGTGGAGGTGTACTTGTCGCGTATCGAGCGGGATAGCTTATCTACTTGCCGCCTCAGGCGGGAAGTCTCACAGGCGCGCCGCATTTTCGACTGGATGTCGTCGAGATCGAGAGGCTTTGTGACATAGTCGTAAGCGCCGGCGCGCATGGCGTTCACGCCGGATTCAACAGAGCCGTAGGCGGTCATGATGATCACAGGAACCGTTGCATCGAGCTTGCGCAGGCGGTCCAGCACCTCAAGCCCGTCGATGTCGGGCAGCACCAGATCGCACAGGACGAGGTCGGGGACCTGATTACGGAAGGCCTCGATCCCGGCTGTGCCGTTAGCGGCTCCGGAGGTTCTGAAGCCGGCGTCTTCAGCGGCTTCGGCAACTGAGCGGGCATTGTCGGGATCGTCTTCAATGATCAGTATGTTTGGTGAATTCATAGGATAGTTAAGAGGGAAGAGTGAATAGTTAAGAGGTAAGAGAGGGAAGTCAGGAATTAGGATGGAGGAACGGTTGCGGTTTCAGCGCTTGGCAGGGTGATGCGAATATTGGTGCCGCCACCCTCGCGTCCGAGGGCTCGGATCTTACCGCCGCAGCGTCGGATGGCTGTTCTGGCCAAGAAGAGGCCCAGGCCTGTACCTTCGGGACGGCCGGTCGTGAACATCTCGAAAACAGACTCTCTTTTGGTCGGAGGTATGCCGGGGCCCAGGTCGAGAATGTCGATAACGACCTGACCATTCTGGCCAGCTATGACTACGTTGATCTCGCTGCCTTTTGGCGCGAAGTGTATCGCGTTCATCAGGACGTTCAACAGCGCGCGGCGCAAGGCGAAGGGAAAGGCATTGGCCAGCGGCAGCGGCGCAGGGTGTTCGATCGTGACGCTTACGTCGGCTTGCTCTGAGCGCGGCGCGAGAGTGTCGACGCACTCTTGCGTGGCCTGGGCTATGTCAACCGGCTCCGGGTGCTTGTCGGCCGGCCGGGCCAAGAACAAGAACTCCTGAAAAACCTTGTCCATGCGCTCCATGGTGCGGGCAATCCTTTCCGCCAGTTCGCGAACGCGCATGTCCCGGAAACCTTCGGGTCTCTTCATCTCCTTGCCCAGCATTTGGGCATCGAGGCGGACCGCCGACATCGGGTTGCGGAAATCGTGCAGGATGCCGTTGGCCAGAACGCCTGAGAAGGCCAGATGCTCCTCTTGGCGAGAGCGTTTCTCGCGGCGTCGGTCACGCGCGACCGCCACGATCAAGACCAACGCGCAGGAGGCGAAGGAGAAAACCATGACTGCGACGGCAAGCGTGAAAAGCGATGATACCAAGACCCGGGCTGTCTGCTCTTCGTCGCCGACTGCATCGCGTCTGAATGTCGCTTCGGTCGTAACTTTTCCGCCGTCATCCAGAGCGTACGTGCGCTTTATCACGAAAACCGGATGTTGCACGCCGCCTATCTTTAAAGTGCCGGGCGCGATATCGGTCTCGGTCGGGTTAAGGCCTTCCGAAGATTTGACGTTAAGTCCGGAATCATCCGGAAAAGGCGGTCCGGGCGGCAGGTCAAACCCGCCAGCCTGGCGTTGAAAGACGGTCACTCCGTCGCGTGTGACGGAAAGCGACTGGACATCCTTGCGAACGGCGAAGGCACTATCAACAATAGTCGAGAAGCGCCTCCAGACCGCAGGCGAAGTGTTGGTGGAACAGGCTAAACCCAAGGTGCCGATCGCGTCCAACAGCGCCTCGCCCTCATGCAGCACGGTTTCGGTGGCGGCCAGATGGGCGCGGCGCTCATGCTGACGCTTCAGGAAATGCATGGCGACACCGCCGGCCAGCGCCGCTGAAACCAGTACCAACAGCAGAACCGCCTCAAGACGGGTTGAGCCGTGGTCTTTCAGAAAGTCAGATATGGTTTTTCGTAACATTTGAGATATACCCTAAAAGCAGGGAGTGTGCCGATATAAGGCGCGCATCTTTTCGCATCGGCCAAAAGGTTCATCCGGTGAGCGTGAAATTAAATTTAATTATACCTTTTCAATGATAACGTTTGCAAGCCCGAGCGCGACAAACTGTCGCGCTCGGGGTGACATGGTGGCGCAGCTATGAGGGGGAGCGCTATGCGGACGCCTCAACGTTGAAGTTGGGGGAGAGAGGGTATTGCGACCACCAAGTGGACGCAATGGAGAGGGTAAAAAAAAGACAGGGGAAGCCTGTGGGAGTTTAGAATCGCGAATGGAGGAAAGGAGTACCAAACGCTGGAATGATGTGATGTAGGGAGGGATGTGGGCTATGGCATGTCTTGTGCTAAATTATGGGTGAGGATTGGCATTAAGGTTAAGCGTCATGCAAAGCAACAAGAAAATTAAAAAATTATGGGAAGATTTGGACAAGCTGCTGATGGCGGCGGTAATAATACTTCTTACTGCGGTTTGGCTATCAGCGAGGAAGGTAGAAAACAGCCGTAAACTGGACGAGGGTTTTGGTCTTGGTGTTCATGAGAAGCGTGAACCAGTTAAGCGGGTGCCTTCGAGGGTTGTTGAGGGCATGCGTGTATCGCCCACGGCAGACAGGCGTTCCAGAGTCAGTTCGATAGCCCGTTCCATTGCGGCATCTGATTGGGGATCCGTTCCGCGGTCGCTGGCGATGGACATGCGTGAGCAGGTTGACGGCAAGGAGTACGACATACGCTTGGCTCTGCCGGACAATGTTGATATTGGCAGCGTGCTGGTCACGGCCAAAGGCCATACGCTGACCCTGCGTATGCGTGACGGCGACAGCGGAATAACATATCTGCGGCATGTGCGCGTGCCCTGTCGTGTGGCACAGGATGACGGGGTACGCAGTGTTGTTTCCAACGGACTGCTGCATGTTTGGATATGTGCGGAATAATTGTGCGGACGTATGCCAGACATGACAGAGGCCCTTGCAAAAACTGCGGTTTGTGCAAGCGGAGGGTTCAGGGTTCAGTCGGCTGCACGGCTGGGTTGCGAATGATCGCGGGGGCAATTTAAACGCTCAACGCTGAACACGGAAGCGCCTACTTCTTTTTGTGCACGGGTTGCGGGCCGCCGATGGGCACGAATGGTTTTTTACCGTCTGAAGAACCCGACCAGGATTTACCGTCAAACCCTTTGGTGGCTGCGCCCTTGGTGATATTGACGGTGTCGGCCAGGCCTATCTCTTCGATCTTGACATCGTCGATGAAGAGGTAGCCGGTATTGCACTTGTTGACGCCCGTGGCATCGAGCGCGAGGATTTTTAGCATCAGCCAGTCACAGTTTTCCAGATGGCTCTGCTGCAATTCCGAGCGGCCGGGGGTCGGTATCATCCGATCCACCCTTTTCCACTGCTTCGGGACATGCGAAAACTCGCCGGTCTCGGCGTTGTTGAAATAGATGGGCTGAAAGCGGACGGCCTCGCGCAGATCTCCGAATGCGGGATTGTTGCTTTTAACGGCTCTGGGATGCCAGCGGTAACCGATAGGGTATATGCGGCATTTGGGTCCTTTGCCGCCAGTGGTGCCGACCGAACGCGCGGAAAGCGATATCTTGTATTTCTTCTTGGGGTCGAAACGGATAGGGGCGGAGTAAACCTGCACCCCTTGATTGATGCAGACGTCATGAATGGACGCGTCAAGACGCAGCACCCCTTTGCGCATGGAGGCCGGATCATCCATGACGGAAACATACTTGTGGTTTTGCAGATAATGCTTGTTGTGGTCGAATGCGTAAATCCAGTGATTCAAAGGGTCCTCAGCATCGTCAAAGCTGCCGTTCTTGAGCAGGTTGTTGGCCATGTCATCTGTCTGTGCAGATACAGCGGCGGCGTAAACCAGGGCGCACAGGCTGGTTAAAAAAAGTGTCCTGAATTTCGTCATAGTGAATCTCCTTCGGCGCGTTAAGCCATGTTCTTTAATTTTCTGAAGACCCATTCTACCGCCAGCAGGGCAATGAGGCAAGCAAGGATCAAGGGCGTCTGCCAGAGGGCGCGGTATTCCAGCTTGCGCTCGCGCCGCTCGGAGACGCGCAGATCCTGTAAAGCGGCGTCAATCTCATCCGGGGTACCGTGGCGTCCGCCGCTGGAGCGCGCCAGCGCTTTAAGCACACGCTCGTTGACAGGTCGCAGCAAGGTTTCCTGGGAGGTGGCGCGTACTGTGAACAGGCAGGCGCTGGACTCGATATTCTTGCCGTCGATCTCAACGATGGCAACGGCTCGGTAGTTGCCAGCTTCGTTTGGGGTGAACTCGGCGATATAGCCGGGCACAGAAGCGCTACCGCCTGCGCTGATGTCACGGCCGGTCATGGTAAGGTTTATGCGGCGGTCGGAGGGGGTGGTGACCACGCAGGACACACGCCATGAACGGCGGCTCTCTTCAGGCGGAATGACCAGCCGGCTTTGCAGAATGGCCGGGTCGCCGACGGCGATGGTGCCCGCGTCGGTGAAGAGTTCAAGGTGGTACTTGTCCATCTGGCTATCAGAAGGCAACATCCACTGTATTATCTGCCGCCAGAATTTCTGATATGGCTTCTCTTCGCCGGGTTGCATGACCCAGCGCCAGAGAGAGTCGGTCAGAACAGCCAGAACCTTACCTTGACCATAGACACGCGAGACAAGGATGGGGTGGTTCCCGCTGTCGGTAACGGCTTCAGCCAGCGCGAAAGCACCGCCGGAGAGTGTCACGCCAGTGAAGACCGAAAGCACCGGCGGCAGCGCGGCAGGCATGTCAGGGTTATTGGCCAGGGCAGGGTGGGCGCGACCCTCCGCGGTCCAGTTCACATTGAAGCGACCTTCGATGGCAGGGGCGCCAGCGCGTCGGAAAGGCAGCAGTTTTGCCAGGTCAGTGCGCGCGATGCCGTTGTCGCCCCAAAGTTTCTGACCGCCGAGCAGGATCAGGCTGCCGCCTTGTTCGACGAACTCGAGGATGGTACGGCAGTGTTCAGACGAGATCGCATCCGCGTCAAAGTCGCCGAGAATAATGATTTTATTGAGCCGGAGCTGTTCCAGAGTCAGGTCAAAAGAGAGACCTTGCCGGTCGCCGTAGGCGATCCATTCCTTGGCGCCGGAAAGCTTGCGGCTGGGCATCTGGAAAAAGGCCAGCGGCGTTATGTCCTTGTTGTCGAAAAGGACGCGCGACATGTGCTTGCTCTCGAAACGCGGCAGGTCTTCGAGAAACAGCACCCTGTTGCGGGCGTCCAGCACGTCTACGGCCACAACCATCTCGTTATCGTTGGTCTGCACCTCTCCGGGCAGCGGCGGTACCCGTACTATGTAGGTCTCGGTGCCGACCTCGGGGTGTGTCAGTTTGAACTGCACGTCACGGCTGCCGCCTTCGGGCGGCAACTGCATCGCGACTTTATCAGTCTCCTTACCGTCTTTGAGCAAGACTATTGAGAAGGGTTCGCCTTTACCGCCGTTGCCCGCGACCGTGACGGTCATGGCAGTATCCCATCCGACAATAGCGCGCCGTGGCGTGTCCACGTTGTCCACGCGAATGTCAGGCGTGTCGTCAAGCTCGACGCTCTTTTCAAGTTGGACCGCGTATAAGGGTGCGGGCCATCCGGCTTCAGCCCAATTGTCGTTTTTCTCGCGTGTGTCGATAGCGTCTGACAGCACCATGACGCCGGCCAGCTCTTGGCCGCGCAACCTTTCGAAGAGGCGGTTCAGTCCGAGGTTGAGATAGGTGGAACGGCCTTCAGGACGCAAGTCTGCGCTTTGCTCAAGCTCCACGGGAGTGTCCAGATCGGCATGGAAGGGATAGATGTCCATGACGCATTTGGCCTGAAGCGTTTTAGCCCATGGACGCTTCAACATCTCGGTGGCCGCCTCCCAGCGCGTGCGTCCGGCGGATTCATCCGCGCTTTGGCCCATGGAGGCTGAGACATCCAAAAGCACGATGAAGCGCGGCTTGACGATTTCGATCAGAGAGCTTTTCTTGCCGGGCAGCAAAAGCACCCAAAAGAGAATGACAAAAAATACGATTCGCAGCGCGACGACAACCGCACCGGAGTAATTGCGGGGCAAATAGCGCCACACGGCATATCCGAGGGATGCCAAGGTTATTAACGCGGCAGCGATCAGCAGAAAGGCGGGTACGCCATATTCAAAAGTCCACTCGGCGGTAGTCATTACGTCACCACCTTTCCGGCCAGGTCGACGACCAGCTTTTCGGAAGCCCCGGTCTGTTTGCGCAAAATACGGTTGGCGTACCACCACTCGATCAGCGCCAGCAGCAAGGCCAGCCAGAGGCATATTTCAGCCAGTGAACGGCCGTTTCGGTATTCGTCGACCAGCTTGATCAGTTCTTCCGGATCATTGGCAACGAAAAGTTTTTTGAACGAGGTCCACTCCTCCAGCTCTGCAGGGGCAACTGGTATCAGATGCGATTCAGTACGGTCGGTATTGGCGGCCATGACCGGTTCCGGGGCATCGGCACCGGCTTTCGCACGCGTGTAAATGCCCGGCTCGCTAAGGTTCTCGATGATGTAGGTGCGGTTTCCGGTGTCGCGTAGCGCCAGTTGGCTGCCGGAGGGGGTAGAGATGATGTCATCCGCACGGTGTTCGGGTATAACCTCGTTGACCGGCGGCTGTGTGCCGAGCACGACGTGCGGCGGCTGTATGGAGGCGCCGGCACCCTGCCGGATCAACTGGTGTGCCACAGGCAGAAAAAAGGCTGTGAGCGGGAATGTGCTCCAGTCGCGGTCGGCGTTGACCGTGAACATGAAGGCCCGCCCACGGCCGACAGCCCGCCCGGCAAGCAGCGGCGTGTCGTCGCCGGCAGTAATCAGGATCGCGGCGCTTTCCCGCATCTCGCCAAGGCGCATTACACGTTTAAGCGCGATTGTCGGCACAGTGCCGGGCGGCAGCGACATGTTGAAGTTCACGATTTGTTCCGGGCTGTTTGGGATACGCCGTAGCGGGCGAGCCGAAACTTCGACCGGGATATTTTCGACGGATTGCGGCTGTGCCGGCAAGACACCCATATCTTCATATGCGGCGATCTCGGCGCGGTCGCCCGGAAAAACAATGACCACGCCACCATTGTGCGCGTACTCCTCAAGGCGGATCACAGCCTGCCCGGCGAGCGGGAAGGCGTCGCAAAGGAAGACCGCCTGATAATCGCGCAGGTCAACCGAGTCAAGCTCGGCGGCATCGATCTGGCGCACGCCCTCGTCAGCGGCACCTGGCGCCAGTGCCGCTTTGAGGTAGCGTGTCGCGCTTTGCGGTCCGACGATCAGGGCCGGCAATTGTTTGCGCACTCGCAAGAGGCACAAGAACTCGTCATCCTCCGGCAGGGCGTCGGGCGGCGTGGTTATGCGGGCAATGTGGATGCCCGGCTCAAGTCCGTTGATCACGAACTCGACTCCGGTTTCGGAGTCGGCTTCAGGAGTCACGCTGCGTCGCCCGCGCTCTTGGCCGTCGATCTCTACGCCGACCGTGATCTGCTTGGCCGCGCCGGAATGCCCGACGCGCACATTAAGGCGCGCGGTCTGGCCGGAGAGCATGATGAGCGGCGAGACCTTGACATCAGCGGGCCATGAATTTTCGGGGGTCTTGGCTCCGGCCAGCATGGCGAAGAAAGAGACGGCGTCACGTTGTTCGCGGGTGATGACAGCGAGGTCTTCATTGTTAACGGTCTCATCCTGCTTGGCCGCGTCGCGGAATCCCTGCCATGGCAGCGACTGGCCGTCGGTCATGACATAAATCTCGCGTTCACGGCGGCCTTCTTGTTGTTCCAAGGCGGCGAGAGCCGTCGCCACGGCCTCGTCAAGCTTGGAAGACCCCGGCAGGCATGTCAGCGCGCGGATGGCCTGGATTACGGTGGCGTGTTCCGTGGTCGGCTTCTCGATGACCGGGATCGGGGTTTCAGCGGCGAGGTATACGCATACGCGGTCGCCGGGCAGGAGGCCTTCTATTACGGCGGCGGCGGCATCTTTGCATGTTTCCCAGACCTTGCCGCGGTCCAGCTCATAATTCATGCTGTAGGAGGCGTCGAGGACGATAGCCACGTCGCGGCGGGTACGGCTGAGCCACGAGCCGGCGGCAGTAGTCCGTATCACAGGCATAGCGAAGGCGAAACCCAGCATCAGCAACAGCAAGGTGCGCAGCAGCCAAAGCAGGATGTTTTCAAAGCGCACCCGGCTAGAAGAGCGCTTTTGCGCGGCTTTGAGAAAACGCAGGGTCGGGAAAGGCGTGACCACCGTCCGACGCCGTTGGAACATGTGCAACATCAGCGGGATCGCGGCGGCTGTCAAAGCCCAAAGGAAAACTGGATTTGCGAAAACTAACATGGGCGGTTCCGGGGTTAGCGCGAGAGGCGCTTGCGTTCCTCCAGATAGGCGCGGACAAAGGTGTCTATGGGCTCGTCGGTCTTGACCAGCCGGTAATCGATCTTCATTTCAGCGCAGGACTTTCGGTAATTGCCGATGAATTCTCCCATCAGGTCTTTATACTCCTTGGCCAGCGAGCGCGGGTCGGCGATCAAGCGCTCGCCGTTTTCCATGTCTTCAAACTCGGCACCGCGTTTAAGGTCAAGGTTGAGCTCGACCGGGTCGAGCGTGTGCAGGACGATCACGTCATGCAGTTTTTTGCGGAAATGGGCTAGGGCTTTGATGATCTCCGGCTGGTCGTCGAGCAGGTCGGAAATGATGACGATCATGGCGCGGCGGTTAATGGACTCGGCGATCTGGTGCATTACGTCGGCTCCTGCCGTGCCTTTAGAAGGCTTGTAGCCTTGCAGGATTTTGAGCGAGTTGTTAAGTACTTTAAAGGAGTTCTTACACGGCAGGGATGCGTCCAGCTTCTCGCCGTAGATGCACATGCCGACCGCGTCGCGGGACTTGAGCACGACGTAGCTCATAGCGGCCGCCAGCGTACAGGCGTACTTGAACTTGGACGGCAGGTCGGGGGAACTGCTGTATCCCATTGAGCCGCTGCGATCCAACAGCAGGTACACGCGCAGGTTGGTCTCGTCCTGATAGCGCCGCACGAAATACTTGTCGGTGCGCCCCAGCACTTTCCAGTCGATCCGCTTCAGGTCGTCCCCGGGCATGTAGGCGCGGTGGTCGGCGAATTCGGTGCTGGCGCCT
Source organism: uncultured Lentisphaeraceae bacterium (assembly GCA_964557205.1). Taxonomy (GTDB): domain Bacteria; phylum Verrucomicrobiota; class Kiritimatiellia; order RFP12; family UBA1067; genus JAQVQN01. The sequence goes on along the minus strand of CAZKZI010000065.1, from coordinate 6,548 downwards.
TTCTGTGCGCTACGGTGGCGTCCGGCCAGCGTGCCTTCCACCACATAGCGCGAGTTGAGGGCGAGGCGGTTAAGTTTTGCCATCTGCGCGGGATTTAGGAACGCTGCGATACCTTCATTCATCTAGCGGCTCCTTGCGGGGGTCGCGACAATCCAGAAATCGCAGTCGCTGTCAATCATGATCGCGAAACCGGCATCTGAGCACAGGCGCAGGAAGCGTATGCCGTTTACGATGCCGCTCTCGGTTGCCACGCCGTGCTTTGTGCCGGATTCGGTGACGGTCTCGAATTCAACACTGACTGGTGAGGTCGGTTTGCGGCTGATGATGGAAGCCGATTTGTTGCCGTAAGCGTTCAGAGGCAAGGCCTTCAGTGGCGTGAGCCGGTTGCCTATGCTTTTACTGTATAGTTTATAACGCTGGTTGGCAACGTTCTGCAATCGGCTGAAAGCCACTGGCTCATAGGCCCAAGGGTCGCCGAAACGGTCGGACTTGGGCGGCTGTTTGTCTTTGGTCAGCATTGTGAGCTGCGACAGTGAGACAGGGTATTCCACATGGTCGACATAATAAGTTTTCAAGGCTTTTTCGGTCTGCAAGTGGTCGAGGCGCGTCAGCCAGCGTCGAGCCATGGTGTCGGCATAGCGGACGATAGTCTGGGTGCCTTTGTCCGAAACGAGTGCGGTTTTGAAGATTCTCTCAGCGTCCGCCTGGTGACCGCCGGCTAGCAGATGCCAAGCGGCCAGAGTCTTGATAACCGGCAGGAAATCGCCGAGTGTGGTCGGGCGGTCCATCACGCCCTGGCAGGCGTCGATAACGGCTTTATGGTCTGAGATGTCGCGCGCGTGTACTGACCAGGCCCGCATGAAAGCGTCCTCCTGTGGCGTGGCGGCAAATAGCGCTATTTCGTATAACACGAGGACTGTCAACAAGAGCTTGAATTTCATGCGCATAACAGGTGTGGCGTGGCGCGGGTGCAGTCTGTCTGTGGAGGTTGATTAGCGAGTGCTGGAGTACATGAGTATGTTCACGCCGAGCTTCAGCGCGTCGTCTTCGAGATAGCTGTTGCTGTACTTGTTGGGCGAAAGTTCCCATGCGCCTGCCATGCCGATGGGACTGTACACAACCGCGGGGTGGCCTTCTACTTCGAGCGTCAGTATCTGTGGTGCGATAGCCGAGGAGTTGTTATGTGCTTTCGCCAAGGCGGGGGTCACCTTCATGCTGCTGATCTGATTCGGCAGACGGAAAAGCGGATGATTCAGATTAAGCATGTTGAAGGTCACTCCCGGCAAGACTCTGGCCATATTCTCGCGGAAGGAGACATCAAAGGCTTTGCGGCCGCAGCAGGCCTCGGCGATAAGCAGTCCGCCGTGGCTTAGGTAGTTGCGCAGTGCCTTGATCTCGTCCGGCTTGAGGGTGAACGATTCGTGTCCGGTCATGTAGATCACCGGCGAGTCGAAGAGTTTGGGGTCGGTCAGGCGCATTTCGCGGGTCGTGAATTTGACCGGCACCCCGGTTTGCACGTTGTATTGAGAAAGCAGCACTGAAAGGCCTACGTGGCGGGTTTTCCATTCGCCGTCATATATCACCTGGGCGATGTTCATTGAACCTGCGGAAGAGACCTGCTTGGCGTCTTCGAAGCGGGTCTTTTTCATGTTTTCCAAGGTCCAGTTGCGCATGGCGCTGGCATAACTCAGGATATTCATGCCCAACTGCTGGGCGGACTCAGGCTCATAGGCAATGATGTTGTCGTCCTCGAGCGGGTCCCATCCGACCTCCATGCCGAAGCGCGAGACTATCGCGACGGTGCGGCAGTCGATGGTCACGCCGTCCAGCCAAGGCTCGTTGCCGTTGTAAACCGTACGCACCCCGGGTCGGTAATTCACACGGTCGAGATTATAATAGGAATGGAAAACAGGGTGGTCGGGGCTGAGTCGGCGAACCGGCGCCTCGGGGAAGACCTCGTTCAGCACGCGTATGGCCGAGTCGTAAAAAGGTTTAGAACCCATTCCGGAGTTCAGGATTATGGTTCCGCCGCGCAGCAGGTACTCGCGAAGTTTGCTCTTCTCTTCGGCGTTGAGGCTCCAGTGGTAGTGCCCGGAGCGGTAGAGGATCGGGTTACGGTCGGGGTCCACGTCGATCTCGCCGAAGGACTTGGCCTCGTAATCGTAATCAACCTCCGACATCTCTTTCAATGATTTAAGGAGATTGTTGAGGTCGTTGGGGCGGGCGTTCCAGTCCTGTTCGCCGTATTGGGATGTCAGCTTGGTGAACATCGTGGGCGGTTTGGGCGGGTTTTTTTTCTCAGAGCGCGAGGCGGGCGTGGCCGGCGGCGGCGGGTAGGGGATGAAGGTTTCACCGCCCGCTATGTTGGCCGGCGGCGGGGGCATTTCCTTACGCGGCGGTGGCGGCACGAACCCAGGCTCATTAGAGCCGTCGCCGTCAAAAATGTGCTGCCCGCAAACGGACAGCGCTGTCGTTATAGCGATTAAAGCAGTAAACGCCAGAAACAGGTCAGCCGGCACTTTTTTCATGACACCCTCGCAACATGAGTTTGAAACACAACAAACAACATGCCAAGTATTGATTAGGGTGTCTGATAAGTCAAGCCACCTATTTCACCTGATAATGAATATTTCGCATCACACCCCTGACGGATTGACAGTGCGGGTAGCATGCGTTAATAATGATATTCGAGATTGGTGTCAGGCGTGATGGTTGTCCTGCCATTCGGCGGATGCAGCGCCGTTCAAAAAACTAGGGGGAAAGATGAAGCGTTCAATGGTGTTTTTGGGTGCCGCACTTTTTTCCGCGTCGGTTTATGCGGCTGACGGCGGATTCGTGTCGATGTTCAACGGAGTAGATCTGAACGGGTGGCATCCGTGCAATATCGCGCCGGAGACTTTTTTCGTGCGCGACGGTCTGTTGGCGACCACCGGCAAACCGATCGGGACCTTACGCACGGTCAAGATGTACGAGAACTTTGAAATCGAGTTCGATTGGCGGCACATGGTGTCCGGCGGCAACTCCGGCCTTTTCATCTGGGCCGACGGCTTTCCCGTTTGTGGCTCGCCTTTTTCGCGCGGGATTGAAATTCAGGTGCTTGATCCAGGGTACAACGCTAAGGGCAAGAACGAGTGGTACAGTACGCACGGCGACATTTTCGCGGTAAACGGCGCCAAGCTCACGCTGGCCGGCAGGATTTCACCTAACGGTCAGCGCAGTTTCCCGTCCGAGGAACGCACCCGTCCCACGCCGGAGTGGAACCATTACAGGGTGGTGGCCAACAATGGCGACATCAGTCTCAGTGTGAACGGCAAAGAGGTGACAGTAGCCAAGGCGGCCTCGCCGCGCAAAGGGTATCTGATGCTTGAGTCCGAGGGCTCCGAGTGTCATTTCCGCAACATACGCATCAAAGAGCTGCCCTCGACCAATCCCGGGCCTGCTGACATCGCGCGCGCGGCCGAAGGTTTCATGCCGCTGTTCACCGGGCTTGACCTGCATAACTGGAAGGTGCCGGAAGGAGACAACGGCCACTGGAAGGTTGTCAACGAGGTGATCGATTACGACGCTCTGAGTGAGGCTACCGGCGACAAGAGCCTGTGGAGCGAAAAAGTATACAAGGACTTTGAGTTGATTGTAGACTGGCGTATAAAAGAGACGCCTTATGAGAATCCGCGTGTACGCAAGGTGCTGCCCGACGGCAGCGAAGAGGCCGGGCCGGACGGCAAGCCGCTGGCACTGACCATGCCTGACTCGGACTCTGGCATTTATTTGCGCGGCAGCAGCAAGTATCAGGTGAACATCTGGTGCTGGCCGGTCGGTTCCGGCGAGATGTACGGTGTGCGGCGTGATGAAAAGATGCCGCCGGAAGTGCGGGCCGGGGTGACGCCGGTGGTCAAGGCCGACAACCCGGTCGGTAAGTGGAACCGCTTCGCGATCACGGTGCGCGGCAGCACGGTCAAGGTGGTTCTAAACGGCAAAGAAGTTTTGCCGGGCGTGACGATACCGGGTCTGCCCGCGAGCGGGCCGATCGCCCTGCAGCATCACGGTAGCCAGAAAGACGGCAAGTGGATGAACCCGCCCTCGCTGGTGCAGTTCCGCAACATATTCATCCGCGAATTGAAGGATTGAGGCCGGGGCGTGAGGGGTGTTTTTTAGGCGGATGGTTTTGGGGCTTGAAACGCGTTCTGCTTTTAGCTTATTATTCACACCGGTTTAGCGTCAAAATTTTTCGGAGAGGTGGCCGAGTGGCTGAAGGCAGTGGTTTGCTAAACCGCCGTATTGGTTAAACCCGATACCGGGGGTTCGAATCCCCCCCTCTCCGCCATTCCAGGGATTTGGTCGGAAGCTGACATGTTGTGACAAGCGGGGACAAATGCTTCAAATGCAACGGGTTGCGCGTCCGGCGTTTTCTTTTCTGCTGTGACAGCCCGTGCCACGTTTTGACTCTTAAAGACTAGGGCGTGTGTCAAATTCCGTGTCCATTTTTCGGAGCCTAAAAGCGACGGCATTTTATTAATTGCGTCCGCAGTGGGGAGTCCGCCCGCGTCCGTGTATATTTTTGCTGTGAGCCTCATTTCACTGTGCCGCATGATCTCCATAGCCACCCGCGCAGACACACCCGCGGCTTGTAAAAGTGTACAGGTCGTATGCCGCAGGGCGTGAAAGTCAACCTTGCGCCCGCTTGAGTCTATCCGGTCAATTCCCGCTTTCTCGAAATCCTGCCAAAGGCCGAATCTGTTTTGCTGGATGCCGTCAGGAATAACAACGCCGCTTTCATGTGTGCCCGTTTCTTGCCATTGACGCAGAATAGAAACAAGGTCAGAGTGTAAAGGAATGTGTGCGGGTTTGCTGTTCTTGGTGGTTGATGCCCGAACACGCACAAACGGCATTTTAGAATCAAGCGAGATGTCCCGCCACTCCAACGCCTCAATTTCACCCCGGCGCAACCCCGTAAACAGTGCGAGGGCATACGCTACGCGACGATTGAGCGGGGCGCACTCCAACAGGGCGCGAGCCTCTGAAACCGTCAGGGCGCGACGCTCGACACTCTGGCGGCCTCTTGCGTCAATGTGCTCGACAAACTCGAAGGCCGAGAGCTTTACGCCTTTGGTTTTGCCGATCCAGTTAAAGAATGCTGTGATAGAATTCTGATACTCGTTGATGGTTTTTGCCGAGGCTTTTTTCACATTGCGCCATTTTCGGAAACTATCGGCGGTGACATCACGAAGGCGAACCCATCCACACGCCTTGCAGAGCGCAAGAACCCGCGCCGAGACATGCCGCGTGTATTCCGAAGCCCGCCCGAGCCGTTCCAATTCACAGATATAATCGGCAAGCAAATCGGATAGGGGAGCGTTAAGACAATCACTTTCCGCTTTGGTCACACCGAACCCCGCCCGTTCACGTTCGGCTTGCTGAACGATAGCCCGCAGTTTTTGCCTGGCGATCTGTTTGTCAGTAACTCCGAGATTAACCGTGGTTTCTTTCGGTTCGCCGTCCAACCGATAGCGGCCCGTATAGGTTTTGGCCATGACAGTACACCCGTTTACTGTACGCTTGCGCTTGAAAATGTTTTCTATCATACGGACACCTCCCGACGTTGAAGTTTTAACTGCTCGAAATACGCTGTCACATCGGACACGGGCAATCGTACACTGTGACCGATCTTGAGAGGTTGCGGGAGTTCTTTTTTCGCAATCAGGCGGTAAACCGTCCGCTTGTTGACTCCGAGAAATTCCGCGACCTTATCCAGCCCTATCAAACGTTCGGGCATAATATCACCTTGCGCGTTTTTTACATTCATTTTTTATTCTCCTCTTTTTTCGTTTCCTCGACATCGAAGAACACACTCACAAAAAAACGCCGGCATTGATTCCGCACTTCTTCGGGCAGGTTAAACCAGCGATTGCGAAGGACACCAACAGCAACAGCCACTTGTTGTAATTCCCTTTCAATACCCTCGCTGTCTTCCGCCACAACGCTTGGCGTTTCGGTTTCCAAGTGTTTAAAGAACTCGAAATTGTCCAACACCTCGTAAGGATGCATATTGTACGTTTCCGCCATGATACGGGCGGAAGGTTCCACGAGTTCGACAAGTTGTGTCCAGTAAGTTTCTTGGTTGCGCATGGCTTTTGACACCGCATTGACGCTAATCTGTATACGGTGGTTTTCCTTTAGCCAACGGCAGATTGCCCGCAGGCTCATACGCTTTGAAGCCACATAGATAAACGGAAAAAGTTCATCTATTAAACCGCGCTGTGCGGTAAAATCGGCCTGTTCCGCGTATTCAATTAACTCTTTTCCAGCCTCTAGTAATTCGTTCATGGTTGCAATGATTACAAAAGTGACACCGCTTGTCAACCCCTGTCTTAAAAGATTTTCTATAATTGGCCGAATAACGGTTTTGGTTTTAACTAGGCAGGGGGCGGCTATACGTCAGGCTATGCACTTAATTGACCGTACAGCTCAACAGCCTTGGCCAATATGGGCGGGGCTAATCTCGCCCCCATGCCCCCGCGAGCCGCAAAGCGGCAAATTTTATAAAACCT
>CAZKZI010000064.1:0-17226 GCA_964557205.1 uncultured Lentisphaeraceae bacterium | reverse complement strand
TAGCGAAGCTGCGCCTCAAACCGACAAGTGGCGTGCAGCAATGCTGATTGATGGTTTATGGTTGATAGTCGCTGGTTGCCTGCCGCTATCATTATACATCGATTCGGTGCTTCTTTTCAACCGCCTGAATAAATCAGTTGCGGGTCAGGGTTCAGGGATCGGGGTTCAGGGGTCAGGGTTCGGGGTCGGACATGTCAGACGAGTCAAACCGTTCGGACTGATCTGACTTTTGTGCAGAACCAGCAGTGAGGGTGTGATTTTACTTCGTTGCATCGCACCCCAGCAGTGAAGTCACTTGCGTTTTGAATAGCGGGAAAGTAGAATGTGGACAAATGCGTGAACAATAGTGTTTGAACCGAAGCGCTCAGAAAGGCTATCACAATGGACAATAAGGAACTCGCCCTGCTAAAAAACCTTGTGGCGCTACCCACCCCGACCGGATTTGAATATGACGGCATGTCGTTGCTGGCGCAATATCTGAAAGCCGCCTCCGTTCCCAATCTCAAGATAGACGTACACGGCAATCTGCGCGCCTGCCTCAATCCTGACGCTTCGCTGCGGGTGATGATCGAAGGCCACTGCGACGAGATCGGTTTCTTGGTGCAGTATATCGACGACGACGGTTTCCTCTACATGTGCCCGCTGGGCGGAGTCACCGTGCCGATTGTTGCCGCCGAAAGAATCGTGATCCAAGGCAAAAAAAGCCCGGTCTACGGGGTTTTCGGAGTGCGTCCGCCCCATCTGATGTCGCCTAAGGACCGTGAGAATGTAGCGCCCAAGGAGTTCAAGGAGATCGCCGTGGACATCGGCGCCAAGAATAAAGAGGATGCGCTGAAAATGGTGGACATCGGCAGCCCGGCCGTGACCGACGCGGGCTGGCTCGACATGGCCAACCGCCGCGTAGCCTGCCGCGGCTTCGACAACCGCGTCGGTGCCTTCATAATCACCGAGACCATGCGCCGTCTGGCTGGTAAGAAGCTTAAGGTCGCCGTACACATGGTCGCCAGCGTGCAGGAGGAGATCGGCCTGGTCGGCGGCTACACCACCGCCTACGACATCAACCCGCACATAGGACTCAGCGTGGATGTCACCTTCGCAACCGACGCGCAAAAAGAGGACCGCAAAGTAGTCGGTGACATCCGAATCGGCGAGGGCCCGGTCGTCGGCATCGGTCCGACTTATCACACCAAACTCAACGCCATTGTGATGTCTGCCGCCAAAAAAACGAAAATTCCCGTGCAACGCCAGGCCTCTGGACGCGGCACGGGCACCTGCGCATGGGCCATGCGCATGACTCGTTCCGGCGCCGCCGTTAACCAGATAAGTGTGCCATTACGTTATATGCACAGCCCAATAGAATTGCTGAGTCTTGACGATGTGGATAAGACCATCGAACTGATGTGCGCCACTATCCAGGCCATTCCGCCCGATATTGACCTGACCCCTAAACAACCCTGACCATGCCATTCCCGGTAACATACGTGCTTGACCGACTCGCGCCCAGTGAGACCTTCATACGGCGCGAGATCGAATGTTTGCTGCAGCGCGGATGGCCGTTAAGCGCACGTTACCTCAATGGCGACTTCAACAAGATAAAGGGATCTCTGGCGGCTTGCCCAGAAGGCAGGCGTTGGCGCTTCATCAAAGCCGCCGTCCGACGGACCATGCCGGAACTCTCAAGCTTTTGCAGGGAAACCTGCAGCATAATACGGCGTCTGCCACAGTCTGCGGGACTGATCAACAAACTCGCCGATAGCGACACAAGGCTTATACACGCCCAGTTCGCCGGCATAACAGCCGATGTCGCCTCCATAGCGTCTACGACCACAGGAATTCCTTGGAGTTGCGCCGTCCACGCCCGGAATGTCTTCACAACCCCGCCTGAGAAACTCTACCGCCGTCTGCGCACCGCCGCCGGAATCGTGGCCTGCTCGCAACTCGCCGCCGACACCGTGACCGCGACCGGCATACCCAAGCAAAATGTCACGGTCATCCGCCACGGCCTCCCGCTTCATAATTACGTGTATGACATGTTGCGGCCGGAAGGCGTGATCTTCACCGCCTGCCGTCTGGAACCCAAAAAGGGCATCGACACACTGCTTACCGCCTGTTCTCTACTTATGCAGCGCGAGATCCCCTTTCGTTGTATCATAGCCGGCAATGGAAGCTGCCAGGGGTTTCTGAAAACACTGAGCAAACGTCTCGGCATTGAAAACTCTGTGCTCTTCATCGGCTGGCTCTCGCCAGATGAAATCCGCTCACGCATCCTGAACGCCTCTGTGCTGGCGCTGCCTTCGCGACGCATGCCGGACGGCGACCGGGACGGCATCGCGAATGTGCTGGTTGAGGCCATGTCGCAGGGAACGCCTGTGATCACCACCGCCGCCGGCGCGGCTGGCGAGATCATAACCGACAACGTCAACGGACTCTTGGTGCCGCCAGACTCTCCGACCGCCCTCGCCGAGGCACTCGCGCAAACCTTGACCGTATCGCCCCGCATGACCGCCATCACCAATGCCGCGCGCCGCACCGTAGAAGAGCACTTCGACGCAGAAAAAAACATCAAAGAGCTCGAAACGTTTTTCGCCCGCGTCGCCGCTCATGCCGATAAGTAACGCGTCACTGCCAGATTTCACGGATAAGGCGCAGTGATTCGGCCAGAGCTTCAGGGGCAACTTCAGAAGCCGGCTCAAAAACCTTTATGATATTTTCGGCAGCAAAAAAATCCAAGGCCGCGAAATCAATCTCGCCCTGACCGGGCGGCAAATGATCTTCCATCAGCGGACGCGCGTCATGAATATGCACGCCTTTGGTGAACGGTAGCAGATCGCGGGCCGCCTCGCTCTGCCTGATCCACCCCATATACTCGCGCACCTGGCCATGCCCGAAGTCATGCCAATACGCCAACGCCGGTGTGTTGAAACGTTGCTTAAGCATGATCATTTCACGCTCGTCGGGAAAAGCCTCGATCGAAGGCAGGTTCTCCAAACACAAGGTCACGCCGGCCTTCTCGAACTTAGGCAACAGTGTATCCAATGAAAGGCAGAAACCGTCGTAGTACTTTCGCACACGTTTCGTGCGTAACTTGAGCGCCTTGGCCAACACTCCGCGGTATTTCTCTGAACCCGGCCCTGCTGCTTCTTCCACCAACGCCTCAGCCAGTGTGCCAGTGTTGATTTCCCGGAAGAGCGTTTTAAGAAAAACCCTGCCGGCATGCAGCACAACCGCCTTGGCCCCCATCTTGACCGCAAACTCCAAGGTCCGTGACAGCAAGATCGCCGCCATAGCTCTCTCATCCTCATCGAGCGAGGCCAGCAGATAAAGTTCAGGATAACCGTGCGGCGCGCCGACTGGCACCGGACAATAGGCGTGCACGCTGTCAACCGTCACACCCCCTGACCGCACCCGCCGCAGCACGCCTTCGGCGATCTCTTCCGTGGTGTGATATCCCAATTCCAGCGCGTCAAAACCCAAAGCGATAATCTCATCCACCATAGCCTCGCCGTCAGTATGACGCCGCACATTCCAGTTTGTCGAAAGCGCAATCCGCATTAGTTTTACCGGTTGATCAGTGTCATGAACTCTTGCCGCGTCGCGGGATCATTGCGAAACGAACCCAAGACCACCGAGGTGGTCATGACTGAATTTTGCTTTTCCACACCCCTCATCATCATGCATAAATGGCGGCACTCCATCACCACCCCCACGCCTTCGGCCCCGGCCTCTTGCATCACAGCCTGGGCGACCTGTTCGGCCAGACGCTCCTGTATCTGCACACGCCGCGCGTAACAATCCACTATCCGCGCGATCTTGCTGACCCCCAGCACCTTGTCCTTGGCGATATACCCCACGTGGCAGCGGCCGTAAAACGGCAAGAGATGATGTTCACACAGGCTGTATATCTCAATGTCGCGTAGAATGATCATGTGGTTGAGGTGGGCCTGGAAAACCGCGCCATTGAGCACTTTGCGCGGTGTCTGACGGTAGCCGCCGGTCAGGAACGCCCACGCTTCGGCAGTGCGTGCCGGTGTGTTCCGCAACCCTTCGCGCTCCGGATCTTCGCCGAGTTCTTTCAGCAGCTCACGGATCAGTGCGGCGACGCGCTGCTTGTCGATCGGTTTATTGCTCATGCGCACATTATACCATAGTTAAGAGTTAATCAGGCTTTAAGCTTCATCTCGCGGGCAGCCCGGGTCTCGTCCAGGCGTGAGAAGCGAGCTTTTTCCGGCATGGACGAAAACGCACCGGGATCGCTTTCCGCCAGGCGGGCAATGCGGATCATATCAGCCACAAAAGCGTCGAGTGTCTCTTTCGATTCAGTCTCGGTGGGCTCGATCATCAAGGCCTCATGCACGACCATCGGAAAGTATATCGTGGGCGGATGGTGACCGGCATCGATCAGCGCCTTGGCGATGTCCAAGGCGCGTACGCCCGACCGCTTCATCTGACGTTGCGCCGAGAGCACAACCTCGTGCATGCAGACGCGGCTGTACGGTATGTCGTAATCATCCTGCAATTTGACACGCAGGTAATTGGCGTTCAGGACCGCGTGATCGGTCGCTTCGCGCAAGCCGTCGCCGCCGAGCAGCAGCATGTAGGCGAAGGCACGCAGGATCACCGCGAAATTACCGTAGAAAGGCGCAATGTAGCCTATCGACTGCGGCCGATCATAGTTGAGCGCGTAGGTGCCGTCATCACTTTTTACCACCGTGGATATCGGCAGGAAGGGTTCCAGCGCGGCTGTGACCCCCACCGGGCCGGCACCTGGCCCGCCGCCGCCGTGCGGGGTTGAAAGCGTCTTGTGGACGTTGAGGTGCACCACGTCGAAGCCGAGATCACTGGGACGCGCGCGGCCCATAAGCGCATTCATGTTCGCGCCATCGTAATACAACAAGGTGCCGTTGTCATGCGCCAGCTTGGCGATCTCATGGATGCGGCACTCGAAGATGCCCAGCGTGTTGGGGCAGGTCAGCATCATGGCGGCGGTCTCGCGGTTCAGCTTGCGCCTGAAATCATCGAGGTCGACATTGCCCTCTGTGTCGGTAGCTACGGTCACTACCTCGAATCCTGCGATGGCCGCGCTGGCGGGATTGGTGCCGTGCGCGGAATCAGGAATCAGCACTTTGGTGCGCTTCTCACGGTTGGCACGGTGATAGGCCGCGATCAGCAACATGCCGGTCAGCTCGCCATGAGCGCCCGCCATGGGCTGCAAAGTGAAAGCCTGCATACCGGTCAGCTCGCAAAGCAGGCGTTCGGATTGCCATAGCACTTCCAAAGCGCCCTGTGTCAGCGATCCGCCGTAGCGCAGTTGCGGCAGCAAAGGATGCAGTGCCGCAAAGCCGGTCAGCGCCGCGATCTTCTCGCAGACACGCGGGTTGTACTTCATAGTGCATGAGCCCAAAGGATAAAAGTTGGTGTCCACGCTGAAATTCTGCTGTGACAGCGAGGTGAAATGCCGGATCACATCCAGTTCACTAAGCTCGGGCAACTCGGGCGGTTCATCGGCACAAAGCCCGTGCGGCAGATTCAGCGGCATTTCCAGCTCCACCGCAGACAAGCGTGGCAATCTCACCGCTCTCCGTCCGGACACCGATTTATCGAAAATCAGTCTTTTCACAGCACCTCCTCCAGCGCCATCGCCAAACTGTCGATCTGGGCCTTAGAACGTTTTTCGGTCAGCGCCACCAACAGACAGTTCGCAAGTTCAGGATAGTATCGTCCCAGCGGAAAGCCGGCCGCGAAGCCGCGGTCGATCAGCTTGCAGACCACCCCACCCGACTCCACTGGCAGTTCAATCACAAACTCGTTGAAGGTAGGTGCCTCGTTTAACACACGAACACCCCTTATTTGACCTAGGCGCTGCTTGGCGTATTCGCTCTTGCGCACACAATTCTCCGCCATTTCACGCAGTCCTTGCTTACCCAGCAGAGACAGGAACACCGTGGCGCGAAGAGCGCAGAGCGCCTCGTTGGTGCAGATGTTTGAGGTGGCCTTCTCGCGTCGGATATGCTGCTCGCGGGCCTGCAGGGTCAACACGAAACACCGTTTGCCGCAGCGATCCACGGTCTCGCCCACAATCCGCCCCGGCATCTTGCGCACCAGCGCCTGACGCACAGCGAAAAAACCTAGGTAAGGTCCGCCGAACGAGAGCGGCAGACCCAAACTCTGTCCCTCGCCACTAACGATGTCAGCTCCCATTTCACCAGGTCTTTTCAAGAGCCCCAGTGAAACAGGATAGGCTGAAGCGATCACCAAAGCCCCGGCATCATGAACCGAATGCGCAATGTCACTGAAATCATCCACAGTACCGAAGAAATTCGGGTTCTGTACTATTAGCGCCGCAACACTGCTGTCCAGCGCGGTAGCCACTGCCGCGCGATCGATCACAGTCTCCGGAGTAGAAGGCAGTTCTACCAGACGGATGCCAAGGTTGCCGGTATAGCTGCGAATCATCAGACGGTAGATAGGATTTAGGCCGCTGGATATAACCACCGTGTCGCGTCCAGTCACATTCACGGCCATCATGACCGCCTCGGCCAAAGCTGTGCCGCCATCATACATTGAAGCGTTGGCGGCATCGAGACCGGTCAGGCGGCAGATCATGCTCTGGTATTCGAAGATCGCCTGCAGGGTGCCTTGGGCCACTTCAGGCTGATAGGGCGTGTAGGCGGTGAAAAACTCGCCACGCGAAGTCAGGGTGTCCACTGCGGCCGGTATGATGTGGTCGTAAAAACCGCCGCCCATAAAGCTAACCAAAGACGGCGTGTTACGGCACGACAACTCGTGCAGGCTGTCGTAGACCTCTTGCTCGCTCAGACCGTCCGCCATGTTCAAGGCCTGCAGGCGCAAATGCTCGGGAATATCGTCAAAAAGCTGGTCCAGCGAACGCACACCTATCGCGGCCAGCATATCCGCGCGGTCTTTATCGGTATGCGGAACAAAAGACATGCCGTCACCCCTGCTGTTTCACGAAATCAACGTATTGGGATTCGTCCATCAGATCATCGAGATCGGTGACAGCCACCTCTTTCAGCACACAGAGCCAACCGTCTGTTTCAGCGGCGGAATTTACCGTTTCCGGCGCGTCGGCCAGAGCCGTGTTCACAGACTCCACCGTGCCGCCCGCTGGCGCGTATACATCGCTTGCGGCCTTGACCGACTCGATTACGCATAGCGAATCGCCGCGCTTGAGTGTCGCGCCGACTTTGGGCAGATCAATAAAGGTTATGTCGCCAAGCGAGTCTTGGGCATAGTCGCTGATTCCGACAAAGGCCTTATCGTCCTCGATCCTGATCCATTCGTGATCCTTAGTGTAACGCTTCATTTTGGCTCCTGCTTTCCGAAGTTCGATCCCGCCCGTGCCTGCCTTACGCAAGACTCGATAAACAATTAGCATTTATGTTATATCGCAAGGGTACGCACGTCAAGAGTCGAGACATGGGTGCGATTGCAAAATTGCAATCACACCCCACCCATTGCTTCTTCTTTGCCTTTGGTGTCCTGATTTTGGTAACATTTGATAATGAAATTTTTAATTATCGTTTTGTTTTCAACTTTCGCCGGGATTACTTGCGATGTTTTCGCCTCCGGTGAGAATCAGGTTAACCTGGCTCGTAACGGAAAACCTTTGGCCATAGTGGTAATTGCCGATCACCCCTCTCTTACCGCCTCCTATGCGGCTGAAGAGTTTGTCGCGCATATTGAACTTGCCGCCGGCACAAAACTAGAGCTGTTCAAAGAATCCGAGCTGCCTAAGGCCGACAGCAGCCGGATCTTTATCGGCGACACTGCAGCTTCCCGACGGCTGGGCATCGACACCGCAGCTCTAAAACCTGATGAGTTTGTGTTGCGTATCAGCCACGGCGACCTCTATGTGGTAGGCAAGGAAACCCCAGATGCTAATCCCACCGATGAGCACAACAATCATCGCGGCACACTTTTCGGCGTGTATGAGACGCTCGAACGTTTTGTCGGAGTTCGGTGGCTGTGGCCTAGCACATTAGGAACCTTTGTGCCGCGCACAGATAATTTGGTCATCGCCGACCCGCTTGACGAGCAACAGCAGCCGCGCCTGCGTTTCAGGGCTTTCCATTGGAATCAAGTCAAGATGGCCGCGCGGAAGTATTCCAAGAAGACTGAACGTTTGGCTTTCACCGAAGCCGGCATCAAGAACTATCACCGGGATTTATTGGTTTACTTGTCGCGCCACCGTCTGGGCTTCACGGAAAAAAAACCCTCTACCCGCCACGAGTTCAGCTACTGGTGGAAAAAGCACGGTCAAGAACATCCCGAATGGTTCATGCTGAATGAAAACGGCAAGCGCGGCCCGAAAGAGGATGCCAACCCGTGGCAACTGAGCCATGTGCCCATGTGCGTGTCCAACCCGGAACTCCACCGTTATATTGTCGATAAGCATTGGGACGGCGGTGATGACCTGCGTCTGGGGGAAGTTGATGTCCGGGCCTTTTGCCAGTGCGAGAAATGCCTCGCTTGGGATGGGCCGCAACCGGAAAACCCTCCTGATTTTGCTAAAGTTGACTACACGCCGCGCCTTGTTTCCGACCGCTACGCACGCTTCTGGAAAACTATTTACGACATGGCGGTCAAACGTAACCCGAATGTCAAGGTCACGACTTTCTTGTACTGGAACTACATGCCCGCACCGTTGGGGAATATAGAACTGCATCCCGGAATTTACGGCGAGTTCGTGCCATGGAGCGGCCGGACCGCCTACTTCCCCATGCGGAAGGAAGAGGAGCAGTGGCTGCGCGAGCAGTGGCTGGGCTGGGAACGCAAAAACATCTCCATCGCATACCGCCCCAATTATTTCCACGGCGGTTACGTCATGCCGCATCTTAGCACATGGCAGGCTGGCGAGTTCCTGCGTTTCGCTTACAAACACGGCATGGTCGGCACTAGTTTCGACAGTCTTTTCGGTCACTGGGCGGCCAAAGGCCCTATGCTATACATGCATATGCGCCTCTTTTGGAACCCGGAGCTGGAGATCGCGGCAATCCGGCAGGAGTATTTTTCGGCATTCGGCCCGGCAGCCGTTCAGGTTGAGCGCTATTTCGACTATTGGGAGGATTACTCACAGGACTGCTTCGGCGGCCGGATGTACAATCCCGTCAGTGCCCACCTCTGTTATCCGGAAAAAGTCTTTCTGCCTGCGGATAAGCTTTTGCAAGACGCCCTAGAAGCCGCACAGACCAGTCCACTGCCGGAATTCGCCGCCAGAGTCGAATTCCTGCGCGCCGGACTGGAGCACGCCAAGCTTGCCGCCAAGTTCACCTCTTTCCTGGATTATGGCCCGCTGGGCGAATTCGGTTCCGTGCACGGCGTAAAATACGAGCCGGTGCCTGTCAAAAACCGCCAACGGTTTGAACAGTGCCGCCAAGCACTGCGTGAACTGGTGGCCTTTCGCAAGGCTCACGAACACCAGTATATAGCCGACTATATCGATGCCGCCGCACGCGAGAACCGCCGTATCGACATCGACACGCTGCTTAAAGATGATCCGCAGTAAGCTCGGCCTACGGGCTTTTAAATGATATGAACCTATTTCTGCGCATCGACCTTGCCTTGGGCCGCGTAGAAGTCCAGCAGCTCTTTCAGATTGACTTTTGTGTACGGCTCGTCGCAGGCGGGTGTGCTTTTACCGGCATCGGCGAACCACATGTCCAGAGTCTCAGGCACGAAAACCGCGTTGTGCAGATTGGAATTCATCGCCACCGGACGCTTGATGATCTCAATCATCATCTCGGGCGTTATCTTGCCGAAATGCTGATGCAGCCGCTCGGACAGAACCTTGGCTCGACTCCCGCCCGAGATCAGAACCGTGTCTTCCGGCACTTTCGGCAGCCGCGGATCCTGCTGGCCGGGCTGCAAAACCTCGAATTTGTCCGGCGTCGCGTAAACGCCTACAATCTCGCGCTTGGCATCGCTTAGCACATAGTAATACTCGCAGGTGTTGGGCGCCTTGCGCATGATCCGGAGCGCATCTTCGACCGTTGAAGCCCTTTCCGCCACCTCGCGCATCAAAAAGGTCATCGGCATGCCGTCCCAAGCACCCTCGCCGCGCCCGCCCATCTCGCCGATCGCGAAGCCGCGCGCGTTCATGGCAGTGACCGTACCCAAAAAACCGGCATAGCCCACCGACATCCATGGTATGCCGTCGTCTGGCACAAACACTTGCAAAACTGTGTATTTCTGCAGGTTGATGTCGCGCATGTAGTCCAGTACACGCGCGTGCACAACGCGGCCGTCCGCGCTCGCCGTGTTGCGCACCGCCACCCCGCTGCAATGGAACAGCTCGGGGAAGAAATTGCCGCACAAGGCGTCACGCTCGGTAATGCCTGCCGCCACGCCCATGGCCCGGCACTCCCGCAAAAATCTTTCCGGGGTGTACGGACTGGCACGCCTGACGATCTCGTCGATCCGGTCGTAGAACCAGACCCCCTTCTGCACAGTGTACCCGGCACCGACCAGCGCCATGGTACGAGGCATGACATGCGGCACCAGATCCGACAGCAGACGTCCATGCGCCGCACCCATCTGTTCCGGTGTCCCGCTCACAATCAGCACACGCTTCTTACCCGCCATGCACAGCATGCCGTGCCCGTCAGGATCTTTCGCAACCTGCGTCAATTCCTGTGCAAAAACAAACCGGGCTCCAAGAGCCACCGCACAAACCGCCACCCGTAAAAATATCATCCTCTTCATTCCGTTGCCTCCATCGCAAATTGAAAGACCGACGCAAACATGCGCAGCACATCCTCCTGAACCACCTCCTGCCGTTTCAGGTCGGGCGGCGCATCAAAAACCGAATTATCCACCATCAGGTTCAGCTTCCAGTGGGTGAACTGCACCGTCCCTGAACTCTTGTCAAATGTCCATGAAGCCCATAAAGGGTTCAAATCGACCCGAGAGAAAGCCAACTGGACCGTTCCCTTATCCCGCTTGTGGTGTACCTTCACTTCGAGCACACGTTCACCTTTCGGCCCGGCCGACTCCGTAATCTCCGCGTAAGGTTTCAACGCCTCGGGCGAAAGAGCCGCCCCGGCCAGAATGCCTGCACCAATCTGAAAACGCATCAGAAACTGCGGCAGTATAAACTCATCAGGCCGCCGTCCCGGAGACACATCCCGGGTCCCGCAAAAGACCACCTTGCCGCCGCCGATCAGCCAGGGGTAGCTCCCCAGGCCAAGTCCGGCCTTCCCTACCTCGGGAAAAGTCCCAGCCAGCCTGAATCGGCCCTGTCCACCGCAGGCGTAATCAAACCGAGCCTCGAACTCCTTGCCCATCACCTTCACCTTCGCGTCCACACCCACCATGTGCGCCCGGTTGGTCTGCGGCTGTCCGCCCAGGATCGTCGCCAGCCCCGATAAGAAATGCCCCACCAGATCCATCGGCGTCGATATCCCGTTATGCTCAACCGGTTTCCATGAAGCAGGTGTTTCCTCTGCGAAAAAAGCAACAAGCTCATCCATGATTTTCGGCAGGCCCGCCATCGCCGTATAATGCCCCATGCCTTTGAGCCAAAGCACCTGATCTTCACACCCGGCCGCTTTCGCCAGTTTGAGTCCGCCGGCAGCCGGCAGCACCTCGTCGTTTTCCGCACACACCATGCGCAGACGGCCTTTTGACGCCAAGCGCCGCAGAGCCTCCTTAGACTGTATCGGGTCCTGACGATCCACACAGTCCCAGACCCGCGCCTGATCCGCCGGTGAAAACGCTTCAATCGCCGCCCGTATGCCGCGGGCTTCACGCGATGTCTGCATCACCTTCCTGATATCACAGCCGACGAGAGTCAGATATGCCTTGAATATCCTCGGTTCATCCGCACAGACCGTCGCGGCTTGCAAGGCCCCCAGACTGATCCCGGTTACGCTGACATGACTGCGGTCAACCTCCGGCAGTGTCTGCAGAATATCCACCGCACGACGGGTGTCCAGAATTCCCTGTTCCATCGCTCCGATAAAAAGATCAGCACTGGTCGACAGAATTTTTTTGCCAACTGTGCCCCCCCGCTCACCATAATAGGGTTGTTTGAAAAAGAAAGCGACTGCACCGGCTTCGGATAGCCGGGTACACAGCATTCGGCACAACTCATAGTTGCCGTTGAGAATGTGCATGCAGACCACCGCAGGAAAGTCACCGCCCGGCTTCGCCCCCACCGGCATGTAGATTTCAGCCGGAATGGTATTGTTCGCCTCATGCGGCGAGACAACCGGAGAAGGATACTGCACATCGTAAATCTCATGATTTCTCAACCGCTCACGAAACGTCCGAGTGTATGTAAAAGCCTTGCCGTTATAACTCTTGCCGGCAGGCACAGTAACCTGTTTCGGTTTCGGAGCCACCGTCTGCGCCGTCGCGACAGTTCCAGCCAGTAACAACCCTATCCAGATTTTCCTAAACATCCTTCGCGCTCCTCCTTCCATGACTTCAGCGTTAAGCGGTTAAACTCTAATGCTGGCTTAACCCGCAATCAATTTGTTCATTCCCGTCCCTTTTTATCCACCCCGCACGCATGCCCACGCTATTTCACAATGGGCACCTTGACTTTTTCATTTTACGCATCCCTCAACAGGAATAACAGGTTTAATTCCTTTCCCCTTTAAAAAAGCCCCCCATCCCGCCCAACAAAGCAAAACCGTGGATTCCTAAAGGAAAACACGGTTTTATTAAGATTCAAGTGGTGGAGGTAAGGAGGTTCGAACTCCTGACCTCTTGAATGCCATTCAAGATTAAACCGCGTAAACAAAGGGTTTTTAATCAATCTGATTACCTTGTGATTATTATTCTTGCATTTTATCCGCCGATAGGGATATATTACACCAAGTAAGGACACAAAGGAAGGGCGGCGCAAAATGGCAAAGAAACTAAAGCAGCGGTGCAAGGGTTCAGGAACGCTGGTTTTACGCGGTAAAACATGGTTTGCAAGGTGGACGGTTGACGGGGAGACGTACACCCGCACAACCCGAACCAGCGACAGACGGGAGGCCGAGGGTGCGCTTGCCGAGTTTGTGGCACCCTTCCGGCTGGGCGGCGCGGAAAAAACGCTTGAAACGGTGGCGGCGCGGCTGGGCGGCGTAAAAGCCGAGATCCAAAAATATGAAGATGAAAAACCAGCGACCACGATCATGCACGGCTGGCAGGCATATCTTGACCAGCACAACCGCCCGGACACCGGGCCGTCAACCCTTGGGAATTATGAAAGCTGGTATGAGGCGTTTGCACGATGGATGCAAGATCAACATCTGGACGTCACCGAACTGCGGCAGGTCACTCAGAAACACGCGGACGCATACGCCGGACATCTACTAAAGAAAGTATCCGCGACAACGTTTAACCGCCACGTTTTTTTATTGGCTTTGGTGTGGCGTATTCTGGAGAAGACGGCGCGGCTATCCGGCAACCCGTGGAAAAGCATAGAGCGCAAAAGGACTAGCACACATAGCCGACGGGAGTTGACCTTAACAGAGCTCCAGAGGATATGCGAAGCGGCGCATGGAGAAATGCGCATCTTGTTGGCAGTCGGGATTTATACCGGGCTGCGGCTGGGAGATGCAGCTTGTCTGGCATGGGGTAGCATAGACATAGTGAAGGGTATCATTTCGCTTATACCGCAAAAGACGGCAAGACGGTCACAGAAAAGGGTTACAATCCCAATACACCGGACGCTGTTCGAGATGCTGGCAGCGACCCCGGCAGCCAAGAGACGCGGCTATGTCATGCCGGATATTGCGGAGCGCTACGGGAGCTTTAACGGCGCACTATCCAAAGACGTGGCGAATCTATTCCAAGGTTGCAGCATTGAGACCAGCGTGGCTGTAGCAGGCGCAAAACGCAAAAGAGCGGATTGCGGGTATCATTCACTGCGACATACCTTTGTTTCACTTTGCGCTGCTGGGGGTGTGAGTCAATCCGTGGTTCAGTCCCTTGTCGGTCACGGAAGCCCTGCAATGACGCAACATTACACGCACATTGCCACTGAAACGGCGCGTAATGCCGTTGCCTTGCTACCGGAGATCGGCACCCATGCAGACACCTTGCCGGAACACGCGGAGGCGACAGGCGCGACGCAGGCAGGCATAAACGCGATGCTGGACGGCATGACCGTCAGGCAGTTGAAAGACATGGTTAAACAGGCGCGGAAAATGATCTGCAGGCTTGAAAAAACGGAGGTGGCGGGATGAAGAAAAAACCTAAATCGGAAAAGCCCAAGAAAAAGGATTTAGCCAGAATAGGCGAGCTGGTTGCAGGCCGGAAGTTGACAGAAAAGGAAGCGGCAGAACGCGACGAGCTTATTGACCGCATGATTGACTGGGGTGAATACCGCGACACGGCGGGAGAGATATACAGAGGCAGCGACGGTAAAAAATACGCGCCTCATGACGAGCGGCGTTTACGCAGGCTAGTGGCGAGCTTGGGGGCTGGCAACAAACAGCTTCGGGGTGCGCTTGGCAGGCGGTTTGCAAGTCAGCTTGAAAAGGTAACCCAAGTCACACCGAGACCCGACAGCATGACCGAGACCGAGGCACTATGGCTTGCCTTGAGAATTGAGCCAACCAGAAAAACGGTGAAGTATGCGGAAGACTTACATCCCACACAGCGAGAGCTTGCAGAGGCTATGGAGATGGGCGTGATGGACGTTAACCGCCTGGAAAAAAGGATGATGGCCAGAGATGACATTAGACAGTTTTTCGCCGTTCTTGGCATTAAGGCAAGAAAACCGCGTGGGGCAACTGTTACAACGAGGAAATAAATCAACGACATAGAAACGGGGCTTTGACGCGGTAAACATTTGGGGGGTTGCTTAATCAGCAATCCCTCTTTTTTTGTGCCTTGTTACAACGGGGAATTGGCGATTTATTTAGATCGCCCAACTTGCTTTTATCGAGTTGTCAGAAGAGCTTGGGCCGAGTCGGTTCCACCTTCTGGCAGGGAGTAAAAGCCATGTTGAACACAACCAAAACCGCACTGGGGGCAATCCTATCCAGTGACCCGAGTATTACACCGGAACAAAAAAAGGCCGCGATTCAGGCCGCAACCGAAAGCACAGCGACCGAGGCCGCACCCATTGCCAGAATTGTCAAAAGAACCGAGGCTTCAAAGATTCTTGGGCTGGGTTTGAAACGCATTGACCAGTTGGCTAGAGCTGGCATCTTGAAGCGTGTAACAATCGCGGGTTGTAAAAGGTCAATCGGTTTTTCAGAGGCATCATTGAGAGCGATCACGGAAGGGCAAGGTGCCGCGTGAAATACAAAATGACACCGACCCCGCTTTGCCGACACAAGCTTAAACTGGACGCCGCATGTCGAAAACTTCCGCGATGCAAAATCTGCGGAAATAAATCATTTACGCCTTTAAAAAATGGCCGCTGCGAACGTTGCCAGGCGCGGCAGATTGGCGGCGGAAAATGAAAAAAACCACCACCTCCACCGCCAGCGAAAAAACGCTTGTCGGCAGTCTGATTTTCGATGTGGCAAAAACTTGGGCGGAAATCGCTGATTTGAACCTAGCAGTTTCAGATTTTGGCGACCCAAAAGCACGGCAGATTTTCGGCGCGATCATGGGTTTGCAGTCTGCTGGCAAGCCGGTTGATAACGCAACGATTTTGGCCGCGACCGGACTGACCGGTCTTGAAATTCAGACGTTTGTCGATGCCGCGATGCCGTCGCATTGTCGTTATCACGCCACCGCAATCCGCGACGCTGCGGCACAGCGGCGGGCGTTGCAGATGATCGGTGAGGCCGACGGCGCGGAAGGTCTATTACTCGCCTGCGAAAAGATCACCGAGAGCCTGCGGGGTGTTGCTCCCGTCAATCACGGGTTCACCGTCCGAACGTGGGGAGAGCTCCTGGATATTGAGACCCCGGCAAAGCGGTTTATTCTTGGCAACCTGTTTGCCTGCGGTCAGGCGCAAACGATATTCGGTCAAGGCGGTCTTGGTAAAAGTCGGTTGGGGTTGAACCTTGCGAGAAATCAAGTTTTGGGTATTCCGTTTCTTGATATGACAACGGGGGTCGAGCCTATGCGTCATCTGTTTGTCGGTTCGGAAAACGATATCCACCGAGGGCAGATTGACACCCGCTGCATGACACGCGGCTTGACAGCTTCCGACCGCGACAAGCTGGCGGCACATATCCGCATGACAACCCTGGAACAGGCGGAGGATTGCTTTATCAATCTGGGCGATGACAGGAGCGTGCAGAAGTGGCGCGACACACTGCGGTCATGGCCTCCGGATGTCTTATGGGTTGATCCTTGGGGGGACGTTATCGAGGGCGACGGTTTTGACCGGGATGTCAGATCGACAATCTCAACCCTCCGCAAGCTGGCAGGCGCAGTTAATCCGGACTGCGGAATTGTGATTCTTGCGCACTCGCGAACAGGGGCGGCCAATATCGCACAGGCAACGGGATTTGACGCGGCCAATTTTGGCAAAGACAGCAAGGCCTTGTTTTCGAGTTGCCGAGCGGTGGTCAACCTTGCTCCCTTCGACGCTACGGAAACCCCCGACTTGGTGTTTGCGCCTGCCAAAAACAACAATGGGCGCAGACCGGAATCATTGAGGATACGACTTGACCCCGAGTCGCTGACCTATTCCGCCGTTGAGCCTCTTGACGTGGAAGCATGGCAGGCGGAGGTCAAAGCGGCGGCAAAGATGTCATGGCGAAAATCAAGTGTCGAGTTTGACTCCGACGCGGTTTTGGGGCTGGTGGCTTCCACTCCCCTCACAAAGACGGAACTTCATGCCGCTATCAGAAAATGGAACGTGACGGAGCGCGATACGCGGGCGGGGCTGGACGGTCTTTTAAGAACCGGGAAACTTGTCGAGCGCAAGGGCGGCAACAGAAACACCAAGCTGATCGGAACACCCCAATGTTTCCAAACTTGACAAAGCCCGCGTCAAGTTTGTCGGGTTTGTCTGATATGCCGTCCGACAAACTTGACACACACAGCCCTTTAGGGTGTGTGTCATGTTTAGACGGCGGGGCGCAACAAGGGATAGAGCTAATAAAAGCGACGCTGACAACAAACCACTTCCGCTTGTCGGGTGACAGGCGGGACGCAAAAAAAAGGAGATCAAAGAAATGACGACACTAGACGAGATCACAAAGTTGATGCCGCCTCCGGTTGCGGCAATTCCGGGATGCGAGGAATACGCCGAAAAACGGCAGGCCGAACTTGAGGCCATTACGTTTTGGCACAGGCACA
>CAZKZI010000063.1:1606-17320 GCA_964557205.1 uncultured Lentisphaeraceae bacterium | reverse complement strand
CCCCGGACTCCGTCCGCAGGTCCGTGTTGTTCGGACGCCTCGGGGATGCGTCCCTACCTCTGCGTCTCTGCGTTAAACCTTCCCGAGCAATGCCAATCTCCAATCTCAGAATTCAGCCTGCCGCTCGACCTCGTCTGCGGGCGCGGGCGGCGGGAGGGGCGCGCCAGAGCGCAAAAGCTGCAGGTTGCGCAGAATCAGCTTGTTGTCAGGTTTAAGCGCGCGGGCGCGCTCGAAAAACTCCAGCGCCTTGTCACGGTTACCGCGCGCGAGGTAGGCGCGGGCGGTCTGGATCATGAAACGCGCCTTTTCGGGAAATTCTTCCACCATCAGCAGGCAGTCCGCGAGCAGGTCTTTGTCGGCAACTGAAGCGCCCATGTAGTACAGGCGGTTCTGCGCGCGTATAATATTGCAGCTTGGTCTTGGGATCGGGCAGGTTGGTCAAACTGTGGCGCGCAGGCATCTGGGCGACGGCGTCCTTGCGTCCGGCAAGGTAGCCGAGCGCGGCGAACTTGCGGATCTCTTCCGGCGAAACGTCGACTTTTTCCGTGGGTTTCTGTATTTCGACTTTCTGCTCGATGCCGTCGAGCAGCATACCCAGTTCGTCGGCGCGGCGCGGCTGCGCGGCGACGAGGTCGCTCCGCTGCGCGGGATCGGCATCGAGGTCGTAGAGTTCCGGCGCGGGCGCGAAGATGTATGACCAGCGGCCTTCGACCAACCCGGCCAAGGGCGACCAGTTGAAATGGGTATAGGTCCAGAGCGCCTCCATGTGGCAGGGGCGGGAGATGAAAGGCGTGTCTTTGAGCAGGGCGGCGGCGAAGCTGGCGGCCAGCAGCGGCTTTTTCGGCAGGCCGCCCATGCCGTAGCGCGGGGCCGGGAGCCCGGCCAGTTCGAGGATGGTGGGCATCAGATCGGTCTGGCTGACCGAGCCGACGATGCGGCGGCCGGGTTTTATTTTGCCGGGCCAGCGTAAAATCAGCGGCACGTGCTGGGTGGACTGGTAGATCAGGTGGCCGTGCCGCTCCTCGCCGTGTTCGCCCAGGCCCTCGCCGTGGTCGGCCACGGCCACCACCAGGGTGTCGCGGGCCAGACCCTGTCGGTCCAGATATTCCAGCAGGCGGCTGATTTGACGGTCCATGTAGGCGATCTCGATGTCGTACGGGTCACTACTTTTCAGGCCGGAGAGTTCGGGGTGCGGCAGGCGCGGCATGTGCGGGTCGAAATAATGGGCCCAGACGAAGAACGGGGCGCGGCGGCGGCCTTCGAGCCATTCGAGCAGCAGGCTTGAAACCTCGGCGGCGGGGCGTTTCTTGATCTCTGCCGGGGCGTCGACATAAGTGTCGAAGCCGCGGGACAGGCCGTATTTAGAATCCAGGACTTTCGAGGCCACGACCGCGGCGGTGTCGTAGCCAGCCTGCTTGAACTGGCTGGCGAGGGTCGGTATCTCCGGCGGCAGCGCGTAGTCGCGGTTGACGCGCAGGCCGTGCTCGAGCGGCAGGTAGCCGGTGAAGATCGTGGCGTGAGTCGGCAGGGTGATGGGCATGACGGCCTGCGCGCGCTCGAAGAGCGCGCCTTCGGCCGCGAGGCGGTCGAGGCCGGGCGTATCGGCCAGGGCATAGCCGTAGCAGCCCAGCCGGTCGGCGCGCGTGGTGTCGAGGGTGAGAATCAGGACATTAGGGCGGCGCGCGCAGCCGGAGAACAGGAGGAAGGCGAGGAGAGGCAGTATACGGGAAACTGTGAGCCTGGAGCCGTGAGCTGCCAGATGTAAACCGTAAACCGCAGGCAGTAAAATGGGTGGTGGGTTGGAGTAGTTCATTAGCGTGTTAGTGTAGGAGTTCAGCAGTGTCGTCAGGTTTGAGGGCATGGGCACGCTCGAGGCACTCGCGGGCCTTGTCCGGCTCGCCCAGCTCCTGGTACAGGCGTCCGGCGTGGATCAGGTAGCGCGCCTTGTCGGGGAACTCTGCGGCCAGCAGCAGGCTGTCGGCCAGACGCTCGCGGGCGGTGGCGCTGACGCTTTTGACGAGGATCAGGCGGTTGTAGGCGCGGATCACATGCGTGCGGGTCTTGGGGTCGGGCAGGTTGGTCAGGCTATGGCGGGCGTTGACCGGCCCGGCCGCGCTTTTGCGTCCCGAGAGATACCCTAGGGCCGCAAACTTGCGGATGTCATCGTCGGAGACCGTGACCTTGGGCGGCTCGCGGCGTTCGGCGGCGTTGTCGATCTGCTCGAAGCTCGCGGCCAGCTCGTCGGCGCGGCGCGCTTCCGCGGCGTGCAGGTTGCGGGTCTGCCCGGAGTCGGCTTCGAGGTCGTACAGCTCCGGCTGCGGCGCGAGGATGTAGGCCCAGCGGCCTTCGACCAGCCCGGCCAAAGGCGACCAGCCGAAGCGCTGGTAGGTCCAGAGTGCCTCCATGTGGCAGGGGCGCGGAGCGAACGGCGCACCTTTGAGCAGGGTGCCGGCGAAGCTGGCGGAGAGCAGCGGCGGGCGCGGCGTGCCGTTGCTGCCGTAGCGCGGGGGCGGGAGCCCGGCCAGCTCGAGGATGGTGGGCATGAGGTCGGTCTGGCTGACCGAGCCCGCGACGCGGCGGCCGGGTTTTATTTTGCCGGGCCAGCGGAAGAGCAGCGGCACGTGCATGGTGGACTGGTAGAGCAGGTAGCCGTGCAGCTCCTCGCCGTGGTCGCCGAGATCCTCGCCGTGGTCGCCCACGGCCACGACCAGGGTGTCGCGCGTGAGGGAGCGGCTGTCAAGGTATTTTAGCAGGCGCGCGATATGGCGGTCCATGTAGGCCACCTCGATGTCGTAGGGGTCGCTGCCGGCAGCGGCGGCGAGTTCCGGGTGGGGCTGGCGCGGCAGGTGCGGGTCGAAATAGTGGGCCCAGACCATGAAAGGGGCGCGGCGGCGCGCGGCGCGGCGGGTCTCAAGCCAGGCGATGACAGAGTCGGTGACATCGGCGGCGTCGCGCCCCTTGCCCTGGGGCGGCGCGTCCTTGTAGCTGTCGAAGCCGCGGTCGAGGCCGTATTTGGCATCGAGCACCCGGGAGGCGATCACCGCGGCGGTGTCGTAGCCCGCGCGCTTGAACTGCCCGGCGAGGGTCGGTATCTCCGGCGGCAGCGCGTAGTCGCGGTTTTCGCGCAGGCCGTGCTCGAGCGGCAGGTAGCCGGTGAAGATCGTGGCGTGGGTCGGCAGGGTGATGGGCATGACAGCCTGGGCGCGCTCGAAGAGGACGCCCTCGGCGGCGAGGCGGTCGAGGGCGGGGGTGTGCGCCAGCGCGTGGCCGTAGCAGCCCAGCCGGTCGGCGCGCGTGGTGTCGAGGGTTAGGATCAGGACATCGGGGCGGCGCGCGCAGCCGGAGAGCAGGAGGAAGGGTGTCAGCAGCAAACTGTAAACTGCAAGCCGATAACTGGGAAGGGCGTAGTTCATTAGCGCAGGTATCCGAGGCTTTTGAGTTTTTCGATCTCGTCGGGCTTGAGGAAGTCCGGGGCATCGACGCGGATCGGGTTGCGGGTTTTCTCCCAGCGGGTCAGCTCGCGGCGCAGAGCGCGCTCGAACGGCCGCTGGCCGGTCAGGTTCGACTGTTCCGTCGGGTCGTTGGCGAGGTCGAATAGCATCCAGCGCTCGCGGCGGCGGTCGTGGATGAGCTTGTGGCGGTCCATCGCCAGCGCGGTTTTCAGCGTGATCAGCTCGTCGGCCACGCTACGCGCATGCTGCGGCATGTAATCGACCTCGGAGAAGATCATGCGTCCGGCATCGCCGTCGTTCGCCGGGTCATTCAGCAGAGGCAGCAGCGAGACGCCGTCCAGCGGATATGGCGGCAGTTCCAGCCCGCACAAGGCCGCCAGCGTGGGCCAGAGGTCGGCGATGGAGACCGGGGCGCGGCAGCCGCCGGGCCGGAGGTGGCGGGGCAGGCGGAACAGGAGCGGCACGTGGATCATGCCGTTGTAGAGACCGACTGTGTGGCCGATCCAGCCGTGCTGCATGAACTCCTCGCCGTGGTCGGCGACCAAGACGATCAGCGTGTCGCGGTCTATGCCCAGCGTGACAAGGTGGTCAAGCAGGCGTCCGAGATGGTGGTCGGTGTAGGCGATCTCTTCGCGGTAGAGATCATTGAGGTAGGCTATGTCGGCAGACTGCATAGAGGGCCGGAAGTCATGCACGTCGTCGATCGGCATGCCGGGCCGGAGCGGCCCGCGGTAGCCGCTGGTGCGGTCGAAGGCCGGGTGGTGCTGATAATCGGAGTGGGGATCAAAATAGTGCGCGGTCAGGAAGAACGGTTTGTTGTCGCGCGTATCCAGCCAGCGGATGGCCTGGTCGGTGACCAGATGTGAAGAGATGGCCTTGTTGGGTCGGACGCTGCGGGTCAGCGACTCGTCAAAATGATCAAAGCCGTGCGCCAGGCCGGAGCGAGAAGCGATCAAAAGGTGGCTGACCACCGCGGCGGTCTGGAAGCCTTTAGCGGCAAAGGCGGCGGCCAGAGTTTGGAAACGCGGGTCGAGCACGGAAGTCACGCCGGACATGGCGCAGCGGTTGGGCATGAGTCCGGTGAACATGGTGGCGAACGACGGCTTGGTCCATGGGGAAGAGGCATAGCACTGGCGGAAAGCCACGCCGGTGGCGGCCAGACGGTCGATGGCGGGCGTCAGACTGTCGGCGTGATCGAACGAAGAGACGCTGGCGGCGCCGACCGTGTCGAGGATCAGCAGTAGCACGTTGGTGCCCTGCGGCAGGCCCGCGGCAACGGTTGAGACCCTGCGGCGGCAGCCGGCGGCCAGCGCGGCGGCTCCCGCGCAGCGCGCGAACTCTCGGCGTGTTAGAGTCATACCGGTATCTTAACAAATAATCTCGCGCATGACACCTGTATTAAGGGTGCAATGCAACAAAGTTGAATCGCAAGGAAAGACAGAAGAGAGTGGAGACGCTACGGGGTGTGGGCCGATGCGCACGAGCTCGTTTTCTCGCAAAGCGAGATGGCGCCGGAATACCGGCTAAACGATCAAAGTGCGCCCTGGCCCACACCCGCTTCGCTTTTGGGGGCGGCAGCGACCGGGGGGGGGAGTTAAGAGGGAAGAGTGAAAAAGTTGGGAAGCATTGCTCGCGGGAAAGCGCGATAGGCAGAGGCGGCGGCAGTATGTTACAATTTGCGAGTTTGTGTGAATTCTTGCGGAAGCGTCAATGTTAAGAACGCTAAAAAAACTATGGCCGGACAGCGGCGGGCCTGCGGGCGTAGTTGAAAAGCCTACGCCCGCCACGCGGGTCGCGCCCTATGTGCTGTTCGCGGTCTCTTTGCTTGTGCGGCTGGCTGTCTGGGCCGTGGTCAAAGAGACACCGGTTTTCGGCGACGAGGTACCTTACTTCCGCAAGATCGTCTATTGCGAGCAGGCGCTGCGCGCCATTTTCAGCGGCGTTTGGCCGAGCGGAGCGATTCTGGACCAGATATATGACTACGGCATCTGGCCGCCGCTGCACGCGTATATATTAGCGGTCGGCAAGATCTTGTTCGGCGGACTCGGCGGGGCGCGCCTGATGCTGGTCTTGGTCTCGGCCGCCACGACCCCGCTGCTGTTCAAACTGGCGCGGCGCTACGGGTTCGCGCCCCCGACCGCCTGCGCCGCCGCGCTGCTGCACGCCTGTTATCCCGAGATCATAGGTTTTTCACACATCATCTGCAGCGAGACCACCTTCACCTTTTTTGTGCTGGCGGGACTGATATTCATCCGTATGGAACCGTGCGCGCAGCCCCATGCCGGAGGCGTTGTTTTGGCAGGCTTGCTGCTGGGATGCGCGGGGTTGTGTCGCGCCACGGTCTTCCCGGTTCTGCTGCTGCTGGCCGTCTGGTGGGCAGCGCAGGCCGCCGCGCAGATTATACGGGGCAAGAGCCTGCGGCCGGCCCGGCGGCCGGCACTCAACATTGTCCTGCTTTTCGCCGCTTTTTTCATGGTAACCCTGCCGTGGCTGATCACTCTCAGGTCGCGCGAAGGCGAGTGGAAACCTTTTTCCACCGCAGGCGGGCACAATCTATATCTCGGCAACCACCCCTCGATTCCCGCGGGCCTGGGTTCGGCCTGGGGCATGTACGCCTACACCGGGGGCGCGGCCGCGCAGATCCGCAACGAGATCAACCGCCACTTCCGGCCTGCGGAGAAACGTTACGTCACCTGGTATTTCGCGCAAGACCGCATTTGCAGGGAAGCGGCGTGGCGCGTGATCCGGGCTGATCCGGCGGCGGCGATACGCAGGGTGTTTTTGCGGGTCGGCACCCTGTTCGCGCCGGACGTGTATGTGCCGCGCTACATCCTGAACCTGATTTACCGGCCGATGCCGGTTTGGCTGGCAACGCTAGTCATGCTGGCCAACCTCGTTGTCTGGCTGCTGGTGCTGGCAGGCGTCTCGTTCGGCGTCTGGCGCCGGAAGGCCAGCCCGTCGCGCTGGCTCCTGCTGTCCCTGGCGGCCGCTCTGGTGGTCCCGGCGCTGGTGACCATCAGCGTGTCGCGCATGCGCTTCACCTCCACCGTGCTCCTGCTGCCGCTGGCTTGTGAAGGTCTGGCGGCGCTCGGACGCAGGGACAAAAGCGTTCTGCCGCCAGCCTGTCGTTGGGGAGCCTGCGGGACACTGCTCATATCGCTGTGGCTGTGCCTGCTTTTCTGCAAACGGACCGCCCCGCACTTTTTTGTGCCGTCCGCCCAATACACGCCGTTGGTCAGAGTGCTGTCGCGTCTGGGATTCATGCTGCCGGAGACTTACGATACGTTCCGCCTGCGAAACACGGGAAAGCGACCGCGCGATGTGCTGGTGAGCCTAGCCAACTGGCCGCAGACGCGGTTCGTGACCGATCCGGCGGCGCGTGCCAAGGTGTACCGCCTGAGCCCGTCCGTCGAGGCACCGAAAATACCGGTCGCGACCGTTTTGGGCGAGCCCGCGCGGCTGGAGTTTTCGGTACTGCCTGCGGCCGGGGTTTTCCCCTTCGAGATATCCGCCGCGAATCTGTCGACCGCCTGGCGCGCGACCGGACTGGAAGGTGTGGAGGTCAAGGTACACGGTTTGAACTTCTGGAAGGCGCGTCAGGCACCGTGAAGTGCTTACCTCGTTTTGCCCCTGAGCATTTGCAGGTGACGTATAACTACGGGGTTGGTGGGGCAGAGCACCTCTGCCCGCTCGAAATATTTCAGAGCCTCGTCCGGTCTCGCGCGCATGAGATGCGCGCGGCCGGCTGAAATTGCGTAGCCGACCCGGTCGGGAAACGCGTCAGCCATCAGAATGCAGTCGTCAAGTATTTCGTCGTTGAGATTGCGCCCGCTCAAAAACATGCTGTGGCGGTTATCGGCAAGGATCAGCCTGCTCTGGGATTTGGGGTTGGCGCGGCCTGCGAAACGGTTATCCGCAGAGAGGTTCTGGACGGCCGCGTTGTTGCCGGCCAGATAACCGAGCGAGGCGAAGCGGCGCATCTCTTCGGGAGAGACCGCGGCGGCCGCGGACGCGTGGCGCACGGCGGCGCGTTCGAAAGCCTCCAGACGCATGGCCATCTCGTCCGCGCGCCGCGGCTCAACGGCGAAGAGGTTGTTGGTCTCGCCGGGATCGGCGACAAGGCTATAAAGCTCCGGTTCGGGCGCGTGGATATATGACCAGCCGTCCTCTACCACCCCGGACAGCGGTGCCCAGTCAAAATAGTATAGCGACCAGAGCGCCTCCATGTGGCAGGCGCGCGGCACGAGCGGTTCACGCCCGGTGACGGCGTGCGCGAAGCTGCGCCGCATGACCTCATCAACGGCGGTGCGCGGCGGCGCGCCCTTGCGGGCAAAGACATCGAGCTTGATGCCGGACAGTTCAAGCATAGTGGGCATCAGGTCGTTGAGGCTGACGGAACCGGACACGCGCAGGCCATCGGGCAGGCCGCCGCCGGGCCAGCGGAAGATCATCGGCACATGCTGGGTACTCTGATAGATGAAAAAACCGTGCAGGATCTCGTCGTGCTCGCCGAGGCTTTCGCCGTGATCGGCCACGGCGACAACCAAGGTGTTATCCAGCTTGCCGCCCGCGCGCAGGTACTCAAGCAGCCGTCCGATGTGCATATCCATGAAAGCCACTTCCTGGTCGTACGGGTCTTTCAGCGCGGGGAAGAGTCTCGGGTGCGGGGTACGCGGCATATGGGGATCGTAATAATGCGCCCAGAGGAAGAACGGTCGGGAACGTTGCCTTGAGCGCAGCCATGCGAGAGCTGTATCTGTTATCTCGTTCGCCGGGCGCGAGAGTTGCTTCGTGCCGGGCTTCTCGCCGTCGTAAAGACCGAAGCCGCGGTCAAGACCGAACTTGGCATCAAGAATGCGGGTGGCCACTACGGCGGCGGTGTCGTAGCCCGCGGCTTTCAAAACTTCGGCTATGGAGGGTATCTCCGCCGGCAGGATGCTTTCGCGGTTGAGGCGGATGCCGTGCTCGATGGGCAGGCGGCCGGTCAGGATCGTGGCGTGCGTCGGAGTGGTCAGCGGCATGACCGACTGGGCGTGCTCGAAGAGAACGCCCTCGGCGGCGAGGCGGTCGAGGTTCGGGGTATGCGCCTTGGAATAGTCGTAGCAGCCCAGCCGGTCGGCGCGCGTGGTGTCGAGGGTGAGAAGCAGGATGTTGGGCGGGCGGCGCGCGCAACCGGAAAGGCAGAGCAGGAGAACGGGGATGACGGCAGCTATGCGAAATGTTTGCTTCATGCCGAAAGCATAGCACAAACCGCGCGCACGTCTAAAGTGCATAGTCGAGTCAGAAATTAGGAATCACTGCGTCCGCAGATGCTGATGCGGACGCCTCGGGGAGGCGTCCTTACCGTGCGAACCGCTCCACTCTTTCACTCTTCACTCTTCACTCTTACCTCTGCCCGGGCGGCGATCGGCGGGGTCATGCCGAACTTGATCAGACCGATAGTGCTACCGAAGTCGTCGGTGATCGGGCGGCGCATGGCGCAAACCTTCTGCCAGTCCACCAGCACGGCCGTGCCAGGCGCAGCGGAACTCAAGTCAGGCTCGACCGGCGCGTGGCGCGTCAGCAACGACCAGAGCGAGTCACAGGTGAATCGCGCGGGATCGGCGCGGGCGGCGATGCCAGTCGCGTGCAGGCCGAAGTGTTGCGCGGCAGTCTGGCAGAGCGGCAGCAGGTCGAGATGCCAGTTGGTAGAGTTGACCGCCAGGATGCCGTCAGGCTTGAGCATGTCGAGATAGAGTTCGAAAGCCTCGAGCGAGATCAGGTGGATCGGCAGGTTGTCGCCGCTGAAAGCGTCGAGCAGCAGTACGTCGTATGGTTCCAGGCCGGCGGCGCGCTCGGCCTCCAGCATCTTGCGCGCGTCGCCAGCCACGATCTCCAGCGCGGCGCAACAGTCGGACACATAGGTGAAGAGGTTGGTATCGTGCGCCAGCGCGATAACCTGCGGGTTGATCTCGTAGAAGCGGTAGGTGTCGCCCGGCCGGCCCCAGGCCGCCAGAGTGCCAATACCCAGCCCCAGCACACCCACGCGCAACGGCTGTCCGGCGAGATAGCGCGGATGGTTGCAGATGGCCGCGCCGCCGCCGACCGCGCTGAAATAGGTGGTGGGTTGCCGCGCGAAATCCTGATAAAAAACCTGGGTGCCGTGTACGGTGCCGCCATGGAACATGCTGTGTTGTCGACCCACGATCTCGTTGGTCTTCTGGCGCCGCACCGGATCGACCTGAGCCAGCGTGACGCTGTAGAAATTGCGCCAGCTTCCCGCCACACGAGCGCATTTGCGCTGCCACACCGTGGCCGAGGTCAGAAAGACACAGACGCATAAGAGGATCAGAGCGGTGTTCAGCCCGCCGCGTAGCTCTTTGTGATCCAGCACCTTGAGGAAAATGGCGCACAAGGCGACCAGCGCCAGCAGGGCCAGCGGCAGCTCCGCCACATGGTTGAAAACATGCGGGCAGAGCAGTGAGGCGGTCACGCCGCCGACCGCGCCGCCGGTGGCCACCCCCAGATAGAAGTGCGAGAGGCGGCGTTCCTCAGGCCGGATGCGGTAGAGCCAGCCGGTCAGAAACAGCCCGGCGCAGAAGATGAAGGCGCTGCCCGCGCCCATGTTCAACAGGAAGGCGGTGGAAGAACCCTTCCAGTAAGCGTAAAGCAGGAAGGCGGCTGACAGGGAGCAGAGAGCGCACCAGACCGGCAGGGCCACCTCGCCGGGACGCGAGAAGCCCGCCACGTAGCTGAGCAGGAAAACACCCAGCAGCGCCACCCACAAGAGCGGCATGGGCATGACATCAGCCGAAAGGTAGGCTGTGACCGCGTTCAAAACAAAGGTCGCCAGGGCAGGCAGCAGATACCAGAGGAGCGGATGCTCCAGAGCGGGCGGCAGGGGCGGCAGAGAGGGGTAAGCGGGGGACACATCGGTCAGATCAGTCGGATCGGTCGGATCGGCCGGCTTGGCAGGCAGGCGGGTGGCGCGGGCCAGCAACGCGACGTAGGCGGCCAGGCACAGGCCGAGACCCAACCACTGCGCCTGCAGCGCGACAAAAGGCTCCAGCAGGAAAGGATAGGTCAGCAAGCCTGCGAACGAGCCAAGGTTGGAAACCGCGTAGAGCCGGTATACGCCGCGCGAGCCGGACTGGCCTGAGGAGTCGGCTTCGGCCGCCAGCCAGACCTGAAGCAGGGTGGCGCCAGCCGAGAGCAGGATGTACGGCAGGCCGATGCCGATGACCACGCAGACCAAGACCTGCAGCGCAGGCGACCAGCCGTTGCCGGCCACGTTCTTAAGAACGCCGTGCGACATGGCGAAGAGCGCCACCCAAAGCGCGGCGACTCCCAGCAGCACAATGTGCATTCCCTTGCCGCGTCCCAGCCTGGGCAGGCGGAGCGGAGCCGCGCTCTGCGTGCGCAGGGCCAGGGCATGGGCATACAGGTAGCCGGCCAGCAACAGCGTCTGGTAAGCAGCCAGGCAGATGCCCCAGACCGCTGCCGAACCGCCGAACAACGGCTGCAGGGTGCGACCCAGCATCGGCTGGACGCAGAAGAGCAGCGCGGAACCCAGAAACGCCGCCGCGCAGGTCAGAAATCTAGTCTTCATGTTATGCTCACTCTTTGATTTTCTCCAGTAGCGCGCGCGCCTGCTGGCCGAATTCGCCCGGCGTGGCCGCCACCCGCCGCAGCTCCGCGACGGCTTGCGCGCGTTTGCCGTTGCGGTGCAGGGCTTCGGCATAGTAGAGCCTAGTGTGGTCGGCGAGGGGCTGCTCCGCCAGACTGCCGGCAAAAGCGGCCTCGGCCGCGCCTAAATGCCCCATGGCCATCAGGCAAACGCCGCGGTTGCTCATGGTGTCGGCGTCCGGGGCGTGCGCGAGGGCCAACTCGTAAAGCTCGGCGGCGCGCTCCCACTGGTTGTCGCGGAAATGGCGCACGGCCAGCGCGTTCGCGGCCTTGGCCACCACCGAGTGCTCAGAGCTGGTCAGGGGCAGCCCGCCGCGGAGCTGGATTTGCACCGGCCATTGGATGATCTCGAGGCAGGCCCGGTCGGCATCCGCACGGCGGCCGACCAGCTCCAGCGCGTGGGCGCGGCTGTAAAGCGCGAAAACGCGGTTGGCCTGATAGCACCCCCAGTTGCGTCCGGTCAGCAGCGCGGCGGTGGCCAGTAGCAGCAGCGCGGCGGCCGCGACGCGCCAGCGGCGCGCGGACAAAGCCCGGACGAGCGCGTGAATCCAGATGCCGCCGCCTACGGCCAGCAGGGGCACGACCGCCTGCCGGTATTGTCCTGCCACAAAGAATAGGATCACGGCCAGGGTCCAGGCCGCCAGCAGCAGAAAAAGGAGGGAAATGCTAAAGTGCGGCAGGGCGGAGGACAGATCGGACGGATCGGTCGGATCAGTCGGATCGGTCGGATCAATCGGATCGGCAGGCAGGCGGGTGGCGCTGGCCAGGACGAGGCCAGCCAGACCCAAAGCCGCCAGCAGCGGGAAAGAGAGCGGCAGGAGCCGCAAGACGCGGCTCATGGCGCGTTCCGCCGCGGGTTCGGCGTTGAGGCGGATCTCCGGCGCACCCCAGAAAAAGCCGAACTTGCGCGCCATCAGGCGCAGCCATTGTCCGGGATTGGCGCGTACGAACGCGAGCGACTGGCGCAGCAGCATCCTGCCGGCCGCGCTGTCGGTAACGCTCTCGCCCTGCAGGCCGGTCAGGCCGCGGGTCAGCAGCACGTTGTCGTCGGTGCGCTTGTAGGAGCCGAGCTCGCCGAGGTCGCCGCTGAAGATGCCGCTGGCGGCAGGGTTATTGCCGATGTAGAAGTTGATGCCGCCATTGGAGGAAACCAGCACGAACTCGCGCGCTACCAGCGCGTTGCGCACAGTTACCGGCAGGATCGGCAGGCAGGTGGCGACGGTCAGCAGCAGCACCGCGCGCATAACCGCCAGTATACCTACGCTGTCACGCCAGACGGTCCAGGCGGTCCAAGCCGCGGCCAGCGGCGCGAATAGCAGGATGTTGGGACGGAACACCGCGCACACCCCCATGAGCAGGCCGGCGGCGGCCAGCCAGAACGGGCGACGCGTTTCCGACCAGCGCAGCAGAGCGCAGAGCAGCAGGACGCAGAGGGTCCACGACCAGACCGTGTCGAGCAGTTGCGCCTCGTAGAAGACCGCGGGCCAGTAGAGCGCCAGCAGCAAGGCGGCGCAAGCACCCGCCAGCGGCGCCACGCGGCGGCCGATGGCGTAAACCGCGCCGACGCAACCCAAACCAAACAGAGCCTGGAAGAGGCGCGGCGCCCAGCCGCCAGTGCCGAAAACGCGGTAACAAGCGCTCAGAAAAAGCGCATAACCCGGAGGACGAAAATAGGCCTGCGAAGGTATGTCCGCGATCCTCTGACCGAAGGTATCGGCCCAGTTGCCCGTACTCCAGGCCACGGCCCAAGCGTGATGGAACCCGGCGTCAAGGGCCGGAATCTCAAACAGCGGAGAGCGCGCGACCTCGCACAGGTAGGCGACGCGCGCCAGCGCACCGATCAAGAGCGCCACGGCAAGCATCCAACGAGCCTTCATTCTTCCTTTCCGGTTGCCGCCGGTTGCGGTTCAAGCTCCTTCAGCGCCTGGATGACAGTACGCTGACGAGGATCGAGTTTCAGGCTGTGCCGGTAGGCCGCGAGCGCTTGTTCGCGTTGCCCCAGCGCTGCATGCGCACGGCCGCAGCCGGCATACGCGGCGGCGGCGGCGGGCGCGATCTGGATGACGCGGCTGTAACAGGCCAGGGCATCAACAGCCACTTTTGCCTGCAGCAACTTGTCGCCGGCGAACAGCAGCAAGCGGATCAGGTTGTTGCGCACCTCCTGATGGCCAGGGTGTTTCTCGTGCAGCCGGTCCAGCAGGTCCAGGCCTTGCGGCACCTGGTTCTGCGCATAGAGGGCCAGGGCCAGATTGTTCGGCCAAGCGACACTGTCGGGGGCGAGCTCGCCGGCCCGACGGAACGCCTGCTCCGCGGCTTGGGCGTCTCCGGCGGAGAGCGACGCCACGCCCTGCCATCCCGCCAAAAGCGCTGATTTCGGGTATGCCGTGGAAAGTCGGCGCGCGACAGCAGCCTTTTCGGCGGTCAGCGGCGACGGCTGGCGTAAGGCTTCGTCCAACTGCAGGTAATCGGCGATATCCTGCGGCGAGGGCGCGGCAGCGGCACCGAAGACCAATGCCGGCAGAGGGTTGTCACAGGTAACAGGCCGGGGCGACGGCTCGGTGCCTGCCAGCAGCGCGGCGGAATGATCCTGCTCCTGCGACCATGCGCGTGAGGCGCGGGCGCCCAGCAGCGCGGTCAGGGTGGCGGGCAGGTCGTTCATGGCAAAGGCGGTCTTTAGACGTGTGGCGGACGGCAGGGCCTTTTTACGCGCTATGATCAGTGGCACCCTGCCTTCCACCTCTGCTGTTGCGGCCAGGTGCGGCGCTGTCGCGCCGCCGGCCACCACCACCAGCGTGTCGCG
Organism: uncultured Lentisphaeraceae bacterium; assembly: GCA_964557205.1. GTDB lineage: Bacteria > Verrucomicrobiota > Kiritimatiellia > RFP12 > UBA1067 > JAQVQN01. The sequence goes on along the minus strand of CAZKZI010000063.1, from coordinate 3,403 downwards.
TTTAGCGTCGGCCATCTCGAGTACCTGAAAAAGCTTGCCGATCTCATTATCTATCTGGGCGGTGGCAGCATCTCGTTGGTCAGGGAAGAATTCCGAAAGCGTTTTGTCGGTCACCCGATAGGGCGGCAGAGCATCGGCATAATTGACCCAAAGAAACCAGGCCGAGCGCTTTCCGCCCGGCAATGTCTGTTTAGCGGAGGTCAAGGCCGAGACCAGCAGGTCGCCGGCCGCGCGGGTTACGGAGGCCGCGTCACGCACGGCGCGGTGCGAGGGATCATCGCCCAGTAGCAGACCGTCGCCGCGGGGCGAAGGCGGCATCTGCGCGTCAAAAAGCTCGAAGCCGCGGTTGAGTCCGGATGCGCGGCCAACCGCGGGATTGGCAACCGCCGCCGCAGTGCGGAAACCCTGCGCCTGCAGCAGTGTCGCCAAAGTCTGCGGCAAAGCGTTGTCCGCGCCCGTAGCTTGGCCGGACACCGCCTGCCCGCTTAAGATCGCCATGTGTGCCGGCCCGGAGATTGTGGAGGTGGCGCGGGCGTCCTCCATCAGGATCCCAGCCAAGGCCAGCCCGTCCAAGACCGGGGTAGTTGTGCGCGCCAGCTTCTGGTAACACCCCATGCGCGCGGTGTCCAGGCCGTCCACGGTGATCAGCAGCAGGTTGCGCGGGGCAACGGATTTGGCGGCATTCTTGCGCTTGCCGCAACCGGCCGCGCAAGACAAGCTTAAGGCCAGCGCGGCGAGACACAAGCCGCGAAAAACCTGACGGATAGCAGTACGGATTTGAAGGGTATTATTGTGTGTCATACAGGTTTCCATGTCCCGATTAAGATTAAGTTCAGTTACAGTTACGTTTGCGATCATTTAGCCTTGGCTTTTTTTGCTTTTACGGTCAGACCGCTCTTTTGCAGCTCTTGAAAAGCCTTGGCGATCTCATCCGGGTCAAACCCGAAGGCATTGATGCATTCGCGCGCGTTTTTTCCGGTGCGTTGCTCCCAGGCCGGCCAGCGTTTGGAGTTGGGCGGCGGCACTTCGCCGGCAAAAATTTTGAGCTTGAACCCGGTCGACGGCGTCAGTTTGGGCAGGCCGAAACGGTCGCCCCAAAAACCGCAGGCGGACATGGCCTCGGGTTCAAGGTTATAAGACAGCTTGTCCAGCTCCTTGACGCTGCCCAGCGGTACCATCAGGGATCGCGGGTCTTTTGAGTAGCCCGCGCCCAGCAACGCGGCGAAGGCGCGGAAAGCCACTTGACAATAACGGGTGACGACCTCCTCGCCTTTAAAGCTTTTCAAGTGGGCAATATTCACTATGGCCCAGCGGCGGTCCAGCGCGGTTAGCATCAGCGGCAGCTCCTGCTCGGGCGCGTCCACCAGCAGCACGAAGGCGACCACGTTGGTGGCGGCGCGGGCGCGGAAGGCTTCGGCAAAAGCGGAGGCAGAGGGTTTAAGGGGGGCGTTGTCCTGCGCAAGACGCACCGGCAACATCAGACCCTGCTCCAACTTCTGCACGGTTTTTTCCAGACCGGCCGTGTCCAGCCGCGTCTGCTTGCTGACCAGCGCCAGATGGTTCTCGTTGCCAGCCGTGACGACTGCGGTCTTGTAGCGCTCGATCAGCTCGGCGGCGGCAGGCGCGTCAGCGCGCACTACGGCACAACACAGTATAAAAAAGATGACGGGTACTCTCATAAATAAAACCTTTCTTTGTGCTCTCTGTGTTCTTTTGTGGCTAACTTCCCCCGGTCCCTGCCTGCTCTGGACCCAGGACGCAAGACCCATGCGGACGCCTCGGGGATGCGTCCCTACC
>CAZKZI010000063.1:0-1506 GCA_964557205.1 uncultured Lentisphaeraceae bacterium | reverse complement strand
CCATGCGGACGCCTCGGGGATGCGTCCCTACCCCGCGCACCGCTCACCTCAAATACCCGAGGCTTTTGAGTTTTTCGATCTCGTCAGGCTTGAGGAAATCCGGGGCGTCGACGCGGATTGGGTTGCGGGCTTTCTCCCAGCGGGTCAGCTCGCGGCGCAGCGCGTTTTCAAACGGCCGCTGTCCCAGCAGGCTGTTCTTTTCCGCCGGATCAGCCGCGAGATCGTAAAGCAGCCAGGACTCATCGCGACGGTTGTGGATGAGTTTGTGGCCGTCCATGACCAGCGCGGTCTTGAAGGCGATCAACTCGTCCTTGGCCTTGCGGTCATACAGCGGCACGTAGTCCACCTCGGAAAAGATCGCACGGCCAGGATCGCCGGCATCATCCGGCGCCTCCAGCAGCGGCGCCATCGAACAGCCGTCAAGACCGTAGGCCGGCGGCGGCAGGCCGAACAGATCTGCCAGCGTCGGCCACAGGTCGAGCGTGGAAACCGGCGTACGGCATACGCCAGGACGAATTGTGCCGGGCAGGCGAAAAAGCAACGGTACGTGAATCAGCTCGTTATGCAGCGAGATGGTGTGGCCGATCCAACCGCGCTGCATGAACTCTTCGCCGTGATCGGCCGCGAGGATCACCAGCGTGTTATCCGCGAGTCCGGCTTTGTCGAGATAGTCAATCAGCCGTGCGAGGTGGTGGTCGGTGAAGGCGATCTCTTCGAAATACAGGTTGCGCAGATAATCGATGTCAACGGCGGTCAGGTGCGGGCGCATGTCGAGCAGGACATCGATCGGCAGGCCGGGTTTCAGCGGTCCGCTATAGCCGGAGGTGCGGTCAAACTCTTTATGGTGATAAAAATTGTAGTGCGGGTCAAAAAAATGGACGGTCAAAAAAAACGGGCCGCGACCGCGCGCGTCCAGCCAGTTGACGGCGGTGTCGGTGACCGCGCGCGAGGTGATGGTTTCGTGCGGACGCGGATGGAGCGAGGGTGTCTCGTCATAACGGGCATAGCCTTGCCCCATGCCGAAACGGGCGCCTACCAGAAAATGACTGATCACCGCAGACGTCTGAAAGCTTTTCTTGGCAAAAGCCGTAGCCAAGGTCTCGAAACGCGGATCTAGCACGGCGGTGACGCGGGACATGCCGCAGCGGTTCGGCATCAGACCGGTAAACATCGATGAGAAGGCCGGCTTGGTCCACGGCGCGGGAGAGAAAGTGTTCTGGAATGCCACTCCCGCGGCTGCCAGGCGGTCGATGGCCGGAGTCAGAGGCTTGCCCAAGCCGAATGACGAGACACTGGCGGCACTGACCGTGTCGAGGATCACCAGCAGCACGTTGGTGTCGGGCGGCAGGCGGGCGGCAGGCGTTGTGGCCTTACGGCGGCATCCTGAAGCCAGCGCCACGGCACCCGCGCCTTTGGCAAAATCGCGGCGTGTCAAAAAATTCATACCGATATATTAACAAATAATCCCGCGGCTGACACCTGTATTAGAGTGCGATTCAACTTTGT
>CAZKZI010000062.1:0-17385 GCA_964557205.1 uncultured Lentisphaeraceae bacterium | reverse complement strand
TATATGTTTGGATCCGTAGGCGAGGGCATCTATCCGGTCGGGAAGAAAGAAGCCAATTTCTGGGGGTTGTACGACACCCTCGGCAACGTGTGGGAGTGGACGCTGGACTGGCACACGAATTCGCTGGGTACGGCCGAGGTGACAGATCCTCTCGGGCCGGTATCGGGTACGAAACGCACGTTGCGGGGCGGAAGTACGGGTTGCGCGTCGTCGGTTGCGACTCCGAGCTATCGCTATTTTGACGAGCCCGAGGACAGTGCTGCCCGCGGTTTCCGTATCGTGAGAAGGTTGCGCTAGAGCAGGGAAGGCGACACGTGGCGCCTGTCGTTGACTGTGCGGATGAGACTTAGGAACAAGGAGTTTTAGACAAGGAGAAAACAGATGAAGACGGCTAAAATGATCGGGATGATCGTAGCGGGTTTGAGCGGATGCCTGACACTGGGCGTTTTTGCAGACGGACCTGTGATCAGCGACGTGAAGGTGCGTCAGCGCTGGCCGTGGAGCCGGTTGGTGGACATCGAGTATGTCCTGTCCAGCCATCCCACGCAGCGGATGGATATTGCGGTTAGCGCATTTAACGGTTCCGAGCCGCTCCCTTTGCCGCTGGGCTCCCTGTCCTTTTCTGGCGACATGTGCGGCGTGTCGCAGGGGATCAGGCACATGGTCTGGGATCCCACGAAGACCGCCTACACGAATGAGACGCTCAAGCAGTTCCGTGTGGAACTGACCCCCACGAATATCCCGCTCTACATGATCGTGAGCCTAACCAATGTTGTGGGAACGTCGCCTCAGATCGAGTACATCTATCCGGGCGACCCCAATCTGGTGACGGTGGGGCCGTGGACCAACGTGTGGTTCGACGTGACCAACCATACGGAATACAAGACGGACAAGCTTGTTTTGCGCCGTGTCTCGGCGGGAACCTTCAAAATGGGAGGATATCCGCCCACGGTTGATACCACGCTGACCCAAGACTTCTACATCGGTGTTTTCAACGTGACTGAGGCGCAGTGGGTCAAGGTTATGGGAGGGAGCAGTACCTTATCGGAAAAGCCTAAAAACAACACGTCGTATAACACGATCCGGGGAATCACAAACGATGTGCCTCCCATCAATTGGCCATCGACCGGTTTCGACGTCAGCCCCGGCAGTTTCTTGGGTAAATTGAGAGCCAACACAGGTTTTGATGACTTTGACCTGCCGACGGAGGCACAGTGGGAATACGCTTGCCGGGCCGGAACGCAATCCTACTACAATGACGGGGTGTCTACGTCAGACAGAGATAATAACACCAACATTTTGAACGAGATTGCGTGGTGGTTGTACAACAGACCCGACGGCATAGCCGTCCATCCGGTCGGGCAGAAGGCGGCGAATCACTGGGGGCTGTACGATACGCTCGGGAACCTGTGGGAGTGGTGCCGCGACTGGTCTACGAACTCTTTGCCCGGCGGGACGGATCCTGCCGGACCCGTTTGGGGCACAGACCGCGAGTTGAGGGGCGCAAGTTACGGTTGCGCGGCGTCGACCCTATCCATGTTGCAACGGTATAATAAACCGCCCACCGAGACGGGCGACCGCTCTATCCGGGTCGTGAGAGTCTTGCCGTAGAGGAAAAAAGGGGGGGGCGTGCAGACCTATACGCGTGCTAAATCGACCGGCTATGCCGGCTGGCGGAACGGCTTCATTGCCGTCCGCTTGATACGTTCTGCCCGCGCACGGATCTTGTCCGGCACGCTGCTTGTTGCGGCGCTCGCAGTTTCGACGCTCGCGGCCGGGACCGAGACCGTGTGTGACGTGGTCGTCTATGGCGGCACCTCGGCCGGCGTGGCGGCGGCGGTTCAGGTACGCCGGATGGGGCACACCGTTGCGCTGATCGAGCCTTCGCGCCGTCTGGGAGGCCTTTCCAGCGGCGGCTTGGGGCAGACCGATATCGGCAACAAGTCGGCCATCGGAGGGGTGGCGCGCCAGTTCTACCGCGCTGTGCTGGCGCACTACCGCGACCCGGCGGCGTGGAAATGGCAGCGTCGCGAGGAGTATTTGGATGGCGGCCAGACGCGCACGGTTTCGGGAGAGGACGCGATGTGGACGTTCGAGCCGGGGGTGGCGCTGAGGATCTTTGAAAAATGGGTCAAAGCGCACAGCGTCGAGGTCGTCTACGGCGAGTGTCTGGATCGGGCGTCGGGTGTGACCCTCACCCGTTCCGTGCCGTGGCGCATCGTGTCAGTCAAAATGGAGAGCGGGCGCGTGTTTCGGGGCAAGTGCTTTATCGACGCGACCTACGAGGGCGACCTGATGGCGGCGGCGAAGGTCAGCTATACGGTCGGGCGCGAGGCGAACGCGCAGTACGGCGAGACGCTCAACGCCGTGCAGACTGCGCAAGCCAAGTATCATCAGTTCCTCCCGGGCGTGGATCCGTACGTTGAAAAAGGCAAGCCCGGGAGCGGTCTGCTCCCGTTCATCGACCCGGAAGGCCCGGGAAAAGAGGGCGCGGGTGACCGCCGGGTTCAGGCCTACTGTTACCGCATGTGCTTGACCGACAAACCGGAAAACCGCATTCCCTTCATCAAGCCGGAAGGTTACGATCCGCAGTGGTACGAGCTGTTGCTGCGGAATTTTGAGGCGGGCGAGAGTAACATTCCGTGGATTAATTCATCGATGCCCAACCGCAAGACCGACACGAACAACAGGTTGGGATTTTCCACCGATTTCATCGGGCAGAACTATGATTATCCCGAGGCCTCCTATGCCGCGCGCGCGAAGATCGCCGCCCGCCACCGCTTGTATCAGCAAGGGCTGATGTGGACGCTGGCCAACCATCTGCGGGTTCCCGAAAAAATCCGGAACAAAGTCGCCCAATGGGGAATGTGCCGCGACGAGTTCACGGAAGGCCAGGGGTGGCAGGAGCAGCTTTATGTCCGCGAAGCCCGGCGCATGGTGAGCGATGTCGTGATGACCCAACAACACTGTCAGGGACGCCAGCTTGTGGACAAGGCCATCGGGTTGGCCGCATACGGCATGGACTCCCACCATGTCCAGCGCTACGTTGATGCCCAAGGGCAAGTCCGCAACGAGGGCGATGTGGAAGTTCATGGCTTTAAACCCTATCCGATTGATTTCCGTGCGATCGTTCCTAAGAAAAGCGAGTGCTCCAACCTGCTGGTTCCGGTCTGCCTCTCCGCAACCCACATCGCGTTCGGTTCAATCCGCATGGAGCCGGTTTTCATGGTCTTGGGGCAGTCGGCCGCTACGGCGGCGGTGCTCGCGCTTCAGGCGGATGTGGCGGTTCAGGATGTTGACTACGCAAGCTTGCGTGAACGGCTTCTGGCCGATGGGCAGATTTTGAAATGAGCACAGGGTTCTGAGGAAAAATCAAAGTAAAAGGGAGGGGGGGTATGAAGATGCGTTTGATGGGGGGCGTTTTGTTTGCCGCTGTTTTTTCATTTGCCGTCAGGAGCGCCGCGGCCGCGCCTGAACAGCAGACTGTGCTCAGCGTCGAGAGCGACGCGCTGCGTTTGGTCATCAGTGCGGATGCGTGCGCCTCCGGATTTATCGATAAGGCCGCTGGCGTCAACTATGCGGATCTTCAAGCCCGGCCGGTTTTTGTATGCGTGAAGCGGGCTGGAAAAAACCTTCGCGCCACGAAAGCGAGCCTGGTGGATGGAGCCCTTCAGTTCGGGTTCGAAGATCCCGGTGTCGGCGTGACGCTCAAACTCACAGGTGCCGGACACAGCATCGCCGTCGAAGTTCTTTCGGTCACGGGGGAAGGCGTTGGAGAATGTGCCTTTGCCCAGCTTCCGCTGGCGTTGAAAGACCCCCAAGCGGGGCCGTTTGCGGCGTGCGCGCTGGCTCTGAATCTGCAGACCAAAGTGTCTGGTCTGCCGCAAGCGACCAATTTTCTGGATGCGCGCTGCTATCAGCGCTTCGGTTTCGTCGGCGCTAAAGTTGCGCTGATCGGCTGTCCGCCGAAAGAGCTGCGCCGCGTCCTGCAGAAAGTGCTCACGGCGGCGCCGGAGCTGCCGCTGTCGCCGATCGGCGGTCCGTGGGCGCTTGACGCCGAGATCAACCGCGGCTCCTATCTTTTCGCAAGTATCGGCGAGGCGAATGCGGACGAAAGAATCCAGATGGCCAAAAACCTGGGAATCAACCAGATCGATTTCGACCATATGTCCCGCTACGGCGATGCCGAACCCTTGCCGAACCTCTATCCTAACGGGCGGGCCGGGCTCAAGGCGGTGGTTGAAAAGGTGCAGGCCGCCGGACTCAAGGCGGGGCTGCACTCGTACGGTTTCTTCATCGATAAAAGGTGTCCGTGGGTGACTCCCGTGCCGGACGCGCGGCTGGCGAAGGACGCCACGTTCACGCTGGCCGAGCCGCTCGACGCAGAGGGGCTGACGGTGACCGTGAGCGAGCCGACCGCCAACATGTCGGCCGTCACCGGGTTTCATATACGCAACAGTGCGACGCTGCATGTGGACGATGAGCTGATCGTCTACACCGACGTGAGCAAAACCCCGCCCTATGCGTTCACGAAATGCAAGCGCGGCGCCTACGGCACGCACATCGCGCCCCATGCGAAAGGGGCCAAAGTCCAACATCTGAAAGAGTGTTTCGGGCACTTCGTGCCGGATCACCACTCGACGCTGTTTGTGGAGATTGTGGCGCGTCAGGCGCAGATGGTCAATGAGTGCGGCTTCGACATGATGTACCTTGACGCGCTCGACGGCTCGGACATCCTCGCCGGGCGCGAGGATAGCTGGTATTACGGCTCCAAGTTCGTTTATGAACTCTGGAAAAGGTTCGATCATCCCGTGCTCCTCGAGATGAGCACGATGCACCACCACCTGTGGTGCGTGCGTTCGCGTATCGGCGCGTGGGATTATCCCACCCGCAGCCACAAGTGGTTCATCGGCCTCCATTGTTCTGAGAATTTGAAAAGAGAAAGTATCTTCCTTCCCACGAATCTCGGCTGGTGGTCGTTACAGACCTGGTCGGGAATCCAGGGCGAACCGACGTTCTCGGACGACATCGAGTATCTGTGCGGCAAGGCGGCCGGCAGCGATGTCGGGATTTCGCTGCAGAGCATCGGCGTAGCCCCCGATAAATATGCCCAGAATGCGGGGGTGAAACGGCTCGGCGACATCATGCGCGACTATGAGGCTTTGCGTCACGCCAAGGCTTTTTCCGAATCCATAAAGGCCCGGCTGCGCGTGCGGGGCGACGAGTTCACGCTCGACCGGAAGTCGGACAAAGACTGGCGGTTGCGTCCCGCGCGCTACGACAAGCATAAGGTCGAGTTTCTCGACAGCACCAGCGCGACATGGTCGGTGACGAACGCGTTTGAAAAGCAGCCGCTGCGCCTGCGGCTGGAAGCGCTGATGTCTGTGGAGTCTTACGATTCCCCTAAGGCGATCACGATGGCCGGTTTCACGAATCAGGCGGAATTCGCCTGGACGAACCGGGCGCCGGGTGTCAAGGCATCCCTTGCGTCGACCGCTGAACCGGTCAAGGCCGGCGCGCTGATCGGCGCGTCGATCGGCGTGCTCACGGCCTCGAACACCCGGCCTGTGCGCAACGCGACATGGGCCTGTTTCGGCAAGACGTTCGAGCCGACGCTGAACCTCGGCGGCGAGCGGGCGCTGGGCGTGTGGGTGCATGGCGACGGGCAGGGCGAGGTGCTGAACCTCCAGTTGCAGAGTCCCATTCATATATCTGGGGCGTGTAGCGAACATTACATCGTCGTGGATTTCACCGGCTGGCGTTATTTCGAGCGGGTCGAGTCCGAGGGCGAACGCTATGCCTCGTATTCGTGGCCCTATGGCCATATCTATAGCATTTACCGCCAACGGATCAGTTTTGGGCAGATCGAAAAAATGGCGGTGTGGATCAACAACCTTCCCGCGAACGGCACAGCGACGTGCCTTATCAGCCCCGTGCATGCGCTGCCGCTTGTGAAGGCGAAGATCCGCAACCCGCGCGTGACCGTGGACGGCCGCACGCTGCTGTTCCCGGGGGAGATCGAAAGCGGCTCCTATCTGGAATTCAACCTGCCGGGCGACTGCAAGGTTTTCGGAACGGACGGAAATCTCCTTCGGGAGGTGAAGGTCGCGGAGGACGTGCCGGTGCTGGAGCCCGGCAAAAACCAGTTGCATTTCGAGTGTGACCGCGATCCGGGGGTGAATCCGCGCGTGCGGATCACGACCATCACCACCGGCGCGCCGTTGCCGCAATAAGGATGTGTTTAAGGGATACACAAAGAGGAATCCACACAAAAAAAGGAAAAAAGGAAAATGACAACAAAAATCAGGATAGGTGTGTTAAGTTTAGTGGGCAGTCTGGCGTTGTCGGCTTTGGCAGACGCCCCGACGATTAGCGACGTGGTGGTCCGGCAGCGCTGGCCGTGGAGCCGGCTGGTGGACATCGAGTATGTCTTGCAATCCGATGCCCCTCAGACGGTGGATGTCGCGATCAGTGCGCACAACGGATTTGAAATGCTTTCTTTCCCGCTGGACGCCTTGTCGGGTGATCTCTATAACGTGCGCCAGGGCATCCGGCGTATTGTCTTGGATCCGACGAAAACCGCCTATACGAATGAAGCGCTCACGCGGTTCAGCGTGGAACTCACGCCGGTCACCGTCCACCCCTTGTACATGATCGTGAACCTGAAGGTAGCGGCGGGCGCGACCAACCAGATCGAGTATGTGTACGAGGAGGATCTGGTCACGAACAAATTCGGCCCGTGTCAGAGTGACTTTGTGACCAATGCCGGAACCGTTGTCGAGTCCATCATCTGGACCGGCGTGAACGACGACGAGTACAAGACGGACAAGCTCGTCCTGCGCCGCATCCCGGCGGGCAGTTTCGATATGGGGGACAGCACCAACATCGCGGTCACGCTGACGAAAGACTACTATATAGGCGTGTTCGAGGTGACGGCTGCGCAGTGGTTGAACATCATGGGGGATGCGACCGTGTCATCTACCAAGCCTATCTTACGTATTTCATACAACACCATCCGGGGGGCGACAGACGATGTGCCTTCTGTCGACTGGCCGACCACCGGCTCTTATGTCAGCCCCACGAATTTCCTCGGCGTGCTGCGGGACAAGACGGGCATCCCCGACTTCGATTTTCCGACCGAAGCGCAGTGGGAGTATGCCTGCCGGGCGGGCACAACGACGGTCTACAACGACGGCAATACAAACGCTGTATACACCACGACCGGCAGCGAGGAGTGGGACAACAACGGTGTAACCAATAGATATCTGGACGTGCTGGGCTGGTACCAATTCAACGAAAAATCGCTGCATGTGGGCGGCCTGCGGCTGCCGAATGCGTGGGGGTTGTACGACATGCACGGAAACGCGTTTGAGTGGGTGCTGGACTGGGGAAGCGCGCTGGCGACCGGCGAGCTGACCGATCCGCCGGGCGAAGCGACTGGTTCTGGCCGTATGAGACGGGGCGGTGGCTGGGATCGCGTCGCAGATAATTGCCGTTCGGCATACCGAGTTAATGTTGAGTCGACAAGTGCCGGTGGCAGTCAGGGTTTCCGCATTGTGCGAGCGCTGCCCTGATTCGGGGGGTGTGGGGCGGCAGCCTCTGGTGGAGGCGATGAAACGGGGGAAGGTATGAAGACGCATACGGGGCGTGCCGTTTTCGCGGCGCTCGGCTGTTGGATCGGGTTAGTGAGTTCGGTTGCGGTTGCGGCGCCGGAACAACAGACAGCGATCAGTGTCGAGAGTGACACGCTGCGTCTGGTCGTCGGGACAAACGCGCGCGCGATCGGCTTTATCGACAAGGCCACCGGCATCAATTACGCTGATCTTAAAAGGGGTGGGATAGTGTTTGCGCGCGTCAAGCGGGACGGGAAGATGATTCTCGCAACGCAGGCGGCAATGTCGGAAGGGGTGCTGCGGATCGGTTTCGGCGATTCCGGCATCGGTCTCTCGCTCAAGCTCACGGGGGTCGGGCACAGCATCGTTGTCGAGGTTCTTTCGGTGACGGGTGAAGGCGTGGAAGAGTGCACCTTCGTGCATTTTCTTTTGACGTTGCAGGGACTCGAGGAGGAGCCCTTCGCGGGGTGCGCGCTGGCACTGAATCTGCAGACCCAGGTTCGGCGTCTGCCGATGGCGACGAGTCTGTTGGACGCGCTCTGTTACCCGCGTTTCGGCTTCGCCGGCGCGAAAGTCGCGCTGGTCGGCTGTCCGCAAAAGGAGCTGCGCCGCGTCTTGCAGGAGGTCGTCAAGGCCGCGCCGGAGCTGCCGCAATCGCCGATCGGCGGGCCGTGGGCGCTGGATGCCGAGATCAACCGCGGCTCCTATCTGTTTGCGCCTGTTTCCGAGAAAAACGCCGACGAATGGATACGACTGGCTCAGAGTCTGGGTATCACCCAGATTAATTTCAACCACATGTCCCGCTACGGTGATGCCGAGCCCTATCCCGCGTTATATCCGAACGGCAAAGCCGGGCTCAAGGCGGTCGTGGATAAAGTGCATGCCGCCGGGCTCAAGGCAGGGCTTCACACCTACGCTTTTTTCATCGACGAAACATGCCCGTGGGTGACGCCTGTGCCCGACCCGCGGCTGGGGAAGGACGCCACGTTCACCTTGGCCGAGGCACTCGGTGCGGAGGGGCAAACGGTGTCTGTGGTTGAGCCGACCACCAACATGTCAGCCGTTACCGGGTTTTTCGTGCACAACAGCGCGACCCTGCAGGTGGACGATGAGCTGATCGTCTATTCCGGAGTGAGCAAGAGTCTGCCCTACGCGTTCACCCAATGCAAACGCGGAGCCTGCGGCACGCATGCCGCGCCGCATGACAAAGGGGCGAAAGCCCACCACCTGAAAGAGTGCTTCGGACGGTTCGCGCCTGATCCCCACTCGACGCTGCTGGCGGAGGTCGCGGAACGCCAGGCGCAGGTGATCAATGAGTGCGGCTTCGACATGATGTATATCGACGCGCTTGACGGCGAAGGCGTCCTCGGCGGCCGGGAGAACGGCTGGCACTACGGTTCCCTGTTCGTCTTCGAACTTTGGAAGCGGTTTGACCGCCCCGTGCTCCTTGAGATGAGCACCATGCATCATCACCTGTGGACGTTGCGGTCGCGCATTGGCGCGTGGGATCATCCGGATCGCAGCCACAAGCGGTTCATCGACATCCATTGCGCCGCGAACGCCCGTGTAGGGCGTACGTTTCTTCCCACGCATCTGGGGTGGTGGCGGCTTAAAACCCAGTCGGAGTTTCAGAGCGAACCGACGTTCCCCGAGGATCTCGAGTATCTGTGCTGCAAGGCGATCGGCAACGATGTAGGGTTCTCTCTTATGGGTGTGAACCCCAAAAACGTTGTTAAAAATTCCGCGGTGAAGCGCCTCGGCGGCATTGTGCACGACTACGAGGTGTTGCGTCATGCGAAAGTTTTTCCAGAGTCCGTGAAGACTCGGCTGAGGGTGCCCGGCGACGAGTTCACGCTCGGCCAGGAGACGAACGGGGCGTGGCGGCTGCGTCCCGCGCGCTACGACAAGCACAAGGCCGAGCCCCGCAACTCTGAAAGCGCAACATGGGTTGTGACGAACACATTCGAAAGGCAGCCGTTGCGCCTGCGGCTGGAGGCACTGATGTCGGCCGGGGCTTACGGAGACACCAACGCGGTCATTATGGCCAGTTTTTCGGATCCGGCTGAATTCGCTGAGACGGCTCAGGCAAAGGGTGTCACGGCAACATGGGCTCCGGTACCTGGTCAGGTCAAGGCCGGCGCGCCGATCGGGGTGTTCACGGCCTCGAACGCCGGTTCCGCGCGCAGCGCGACGTGGGCTCGTTTCGGCAAGACATTTACGCCGCCGCTGGATCTCGGCCGCGGCCGGGCGCTGGGCGTGTGGGTGCATGGCGACGCACAGGGCGAAGTGTTGAATTTCCAGTTGAAGTGTCCGCAACATGTGGTCGCGGGACTTGGCGAGCATTACGTTGTCGTGGACTTCACCGGTTGGCGCTATTTAGAACTGATCGAGCCCGAAGGCGAACGTTATGCGGACTACGTATGGCCTTACAAAATCTACTATCACATTTACCGCGGCAGGATCGATTTTCAGCAGGTTGATAAACTGACAGTGTGGGTCAACAACCTTCCCGCGAGTGGCACGGCAACATGCCTTATCAGCCCCGTGCATGCGCTGCCGCTTGTGAAGGCTAAGATCCGCAATCCGCGCGTGTCGGTGGGAGGGCGCACATTGCTGTTTCCGGTGGAGTTGGAAAGCAACTACTATCTGGAGTTTAACCCGCCCGGCGACTGCAAAATGTTCGGCCCGTCCGGTAATTTCATCCGGACGGTGAAGGTTGCGGAGGACGTGCCGGTGCTGGAGGCCGGCAAAAACCAGTTGCAGTTCGAGTGTGACCGCGATCCAGGGGTGAATCCGCGCGTGCGGATCACGACCATCACCTTCGGTGCGCCGTTGCCGAAACAAGGATGTATTTAAGGGATGTGTCTACTCAGGTCGAGTTCTGACAAGATTTAGTTTATAAGCCATTTGACTGGCGGTATTCCGGTATCTGAAAGTTAATCGTGTCGTCGATCAGTTTGATCTTTTCGCGGAGAGTGGCGGGCGTGTAAACATAGTCCTGCTCCCATTCGTAACCCAGCCGCGAATCCCGGCGCGCGGCTTCATAGGACGACACCGTGCGTTGCCTCTCCTCTGCCAACAAGCCCAGCATTCTCTTCAACAAATCGATTTTTTCGGTTTTGTCCTGTGATTTGGCCAGCTTAAGCCGCATCTGCTCAAAATCTATGACCGCATGTTCGCTACGTATCATCCTTTGCAATTGCTCGGCCAGCAAAACCTCGCGGAAAGCATAGTGCCGCTTCATCTCCGGCGCGGCCAGCGCGGCCCGTCTGTAAAGCTTGAGCCCAGCTTCCATTTTATCTGCCGACAGATTCAGGTATTTCTGAAAAACCGGGACTGTAAAAAAACGTATGTATTTTTGAGCCGCGTCCTGTTCGTTGGTGAAATCCGGCCAGAAAATCATGCGGCTGATGGCATACGGCCATGGATGCTGTTTTCTGCTATAATCGATGCCATTAGAATGCTTTTTTGTCACGAACGGTGTTTCCGGTTCCTGAAAAAATAGCGGGGCGGCCACGGCATTGTTGCTGCCCCAGTTAGGCCCTGTGTCGGGATAGAGCTGGATCGCCTCGCTGAAAAGACGCCACGCCGCCAGCACATCCTCCTCGGCGCCTGCGCCGAATTCACGCCGGGCGATTTGCCGCAGGAGGTCGTCCAGCGGCGGTGCGTCGCTCCAAGAGCACCAAGCCCTGATCTCGGCGACCCAATTAGGCTTGAACCCGTACGTCCAGCTTTCGAGGGCGCCTTGGATGCCCCATTCCTCCATTGCTTTATAGCGCTCGTACCACTGATACGGGAAGGGCAAATAGGGGAATGTCCCGAATTGCCAACTGGCGAAGGTGTCGGCCCGTGAATAGATGGCGCGGAAATTTCGGTCTCGGGCGGCCAGAAGCTGCGCTTGGGTCACCTCGGCCGGGCCGATCTGGTTGATCGCATAGTCGAGCAAATGCCCTTCCTGGCCGTCCAGCTTATAGGTCTTGCCGTTCTCGAATGTGAGCATCGGAATCACGGACTCAGGCAGTGCTTTGATCACATGGACCTTACGTGGCGCATTCGAGGGGTAAAAACGCACATTATAATCCCAAGGCACAATTTCCAGCTGCGGGTTTATTTTGTGGGCTTCCTCTGCGACAAGGCCCACTCCTTGCGCCCACCCGTCGATCCACGCCTCATCGCGCGTTAGTCCCCAGCTCTTATAAATAAAACCCTCCGTTAGAATAATAAAGCCGCGGATGTCAGGGAACGCGCCCAATGTGTCTCGCACCTGTTGGCGCAGGTTCTCTATGTTCTCTGGTGTGCCGGTGAACAAGTATATGAACGGAGCATAGAAACCTACGCCGAAACGGCTGGTGCGAGACAGCAGGTCTTTGATCGCCCCGGGCGCGTGTTTCTTTTTCATGTCATCCGTCCAGTACGGTTTCGGGCCGGGAGTATTGTTAATGTTCCGTCCGCCGACATAAATCGCATCAAAGCCGTAAAGAGGCAGTGTTGCCAGATAACGGTCCGGCCAATCCATCCACCCGAGACCGGAAAGGGTGATCCGTGCTTGATAAAGGCTATGCCGCACTGTATCCAGGTTTTGCGGCAGAAAGGGTGCCTCCCGTAAACGGAATCGCATTATCAGGTTGTAGAGGCCGAACATCGCCCCGCTCTCGTCAAAGCCGCATACTGTCACAACGGAATTGCTGACCACCAGGCGGTAATCTTTGGCGCTTTTCAGTGCGCTTCCCGTGCCGGGCAGTTTGTCGCGGGCAGCGGCGATGATGACCCGCTCCCGGTCGCGCCACTGCAGGAGCGACGACACCCGTTCCACTCTGACCGTGACGGACATCGCTTCCCGCAAGTATTTTTCCAATTCGGCCGCCGCCGACTGTAGCTGCTGCGCGGCGGCCGTATCAAGCACGATAGTCCATCCCGCGCCCACTTCCAGCTCATCCGCTCGCGGTATAGTCTTGGGGTCACGCAAACGCGGCGGCAGCCCCTCGGTATGGCGGCGAAAAAAATCGAAGCTCGCTTCAACTGCTAAATGCGGTAAAGCCTCTGCCTCAAAATATTGTGCTGTGACACCTTTGAGGGATTGCGCCAACAAAGCGGCGCAAAAAATCAAATAGACATAACGATAAAACGGGTTTCTTGCCATAATTCCAAAGCACTCCCTAAACTTTCCAAAACTTATTCCGCTGTAGTTCCCAAGCGCAACAGCGGAAGGACATTGTCAGCGTCCGGCGTATAATCAAACACTACGAATCCCGGAAGCCGTAGCTCACGCACAATCCCGATCTGCTCTGCCATTTTCATGGCATCCGCTGGATCGCGCCAGCAGGTGAGGCCGATGCCGGAATAAAGGATCGCGTTGACAACGGTCTCGCGCTGGGAGGCAACCATATTGTAAAAAGTCTCATGCGAATCCGTGTAATTCATCGGGCAGACAAAGTCCAGCCAGCCACGCTCGCACCATTTCAGCCAATCCTGTCCAACACTGTCGCGGTCCTGCGAACCGTCGCGGAACACAGCCGCTGAAATCCGGACACCCGGTCGGATGGCGCGCGCCTGTGCCGCAACGCACTCGACTACAGTATCGAGGCTTGTCCGGCGAAAGTCCAGCCAGGCTTCACGCAAAGGCCCGGACTTTTGTGTGTCGGCCGGCCAGTCCGACACCTTGCACCCCAGCTTTTTCTCAAACCGCGACCGGCAGCCTTCACAATAACAGAAGGAGTCCTCCGCATAGCGCATGTAATCGAAATGCAGGCCGTCCACCTCGTATTTGCGCACGATTTCCAACATCGAGTCTATCTCAAGCTGTTGGTTTAAAGGATGCGATGGGCAAAGCCAACGCTCTTTAATTTGACCGTTGAGATGCTTTTGCACTCGGCCTTCTGAAACGATTCGCTTATAAAAGTCTTTGGAAGCCTTTTGCCCGATTCGCCAGTTCGTTTTCCAGACGTGGCACTGGACATCATATTTTTTGCATGCGTCCAGACACTGAGCCAACTGATCGCCCTGTTTTGACAACCCGTCGTATGCCGACAACACCTCTGACGGATAATACGTAATGCCAGCGTTCAGCATGTTCGGGAACACAGCATTAAAATTATTTGTCTTCAAAAAACCGATAGCCTGTTCCCATGTTTTGCCCCTCACGCCGAACGCGCTGTGGCACCAGAAGCCCCTGAATTCTCCGATCCGTGAAGGCCGCGACAGGAACCATGCGCGGCGCGTTGCAAGCGAGGCACGCGAACTGGATTCTACGCTGTCTTGCCAGCTTCCCTGATCCAGCAGAGACTTGGCTTCGGCCCGTGCGTCTTTGGCCTGACGCAGTGCCTGCTGCACTTCCGCCGACGTCTTGGTCTTTTCAAACAGGGCAAGAAACTGCGTGAAATCCTCTGCGCCACCGCACACGCCGATCCGTTCAAAGGCCGTTTTCGCCGTCGACCGCCATAAAGAGGGCGCCAAACTGGTTGCCGCCGCGCGCAGGATTGCTGCGTGCTCGACACTGACCCCGTGATGCCATAGACGGCCGAATAATGCGCCGGTTGGTGTGATCGTCAGAGCGGCGTGTTCCGTGTCTTGTCCGGCTCGGTCGCGCCAGACCGCCGCTATCCTAAGGTCATGGGTTCCCGTTGTGTCAACCAGCGCCGCATGTCCGGATGCCTCCGGCACAAATTCCGGTTGCGCTGCCAGCCCCTGTTCGGTTTTGGATAAACCGGAAAACATGCTGTCGCTGTCTGATATCCATGTGATATTACGCAGGCCCAGCAAAGCCTTGACTTCTTCAGGGATAGAATAGAAACCAATGATCTTGCCACCCACGGCGACATACTGTTCCAGTATCTGCAGGCACTTTTCTGGCAAGGTCGGATTATATGGCAGAAAAACGAGTGGCACTCCGGCAAGGTTCTCCGCTTTCAGGTCTATATCCGACTGCATGACAGTGTCCAACCCGATATCATCCAATGTTTCGCAGACGTTAGCGGCGAATTTTGTGATAGAGTCGGAGTTGCCCCCTTTTTTCAAAGTGTGCGTCTCCGCACGCAACACGACCGCTTTTGGCTTAATCGCGAGCGGCCCGAAATTGGCGATCGCGCACTCTGTGTCTAGGTCGCGGCAGCGCCAACCAGCGATCCTGACGGTTTCGATGGTTCCCCATCCAGCCACGCGGCCCTCAATCCGGCTGTCTGCCTTGGTAACAGTGACCCGTTGCCAGCCAGCTTGTTTTTGGAGCGGGAATGAGGAGGTGTACCAGCCATCTCCGCTGTGGAAATAAATGCTGATGCCGGTCAAATATTTCGGGTCACGGCAGAAGAAGTCAAACTCGACACCTTTCGCCTGCCGCAAGTCCGCCGACAGAGTGATGTCCCAGCCGACACGGGCGTTCGGGGTGGAGGCAAAGTTGATCGGCAAAAGTAAATAGCCGTCACTCTGCCACTTCGGCCGGAGCGCTCCGCTCATCGGCTTGATCAGTCGTGAAACCGCACCCGTTTCTGCTAAGGCCTGCCATCCGGGAAATGGTATTCGTCCGTTTTCCGGCGGCTGCGGCAGACCTCCGGCCACAGCGCCGACTGACAACACGCCGCAAAATAGAGCCCAGCAGCCGAATTTCGCGAGTGACATCGAAATCTCTTTAATGCGCCGTTGTTTCACGGTAGGGTCAATGCTACACGAATGCCCCAACTGCCAGGGTTGCGGTCCCACCGGCTGGCCTGCAGGCGTTCGGAAGAACGGCAGTCTTTTGCGTCGTTTCTCCAGCGACCGCCCTTTATTACGCGTTCTTGAGAATTTATATAGGCCAATGGACCGACGGGATCAACAACCGGGTCAGAGGATACAGAGCTGGTATACCAGTCCAGTACCCATTCGGCGACATTGCCGTGCATGTCATAGAGACCCCAGGCGTTGGGCCGATAAGAACCCACTTTGGCCGAACCGTTGGCCGTGGTGCAGTATTTTTCAGGATCGGTTATACCGTCGATTCGCCCGCCGTTCCAGGCGTACCTTCCGAGCGTATCCAGTGTTGCGTCAGACAATGTGTCCGCGAGATTGACAGTGCCGTCATTCAGGGCACCGGTTGTCCCGGCACGGCAGGCATACTCCCACTGCGCCTCGGTTGCCAAATCTAAATTCAGTCCGGTGCGGGACTGGAATTTACCGAAGAACGATGTTGAGTCCACTAGGGTATTGGTCGGCCACTGCACCCCCAGGTCAGAGCCCCGCAGATCACCATAGTTCAAGGTTTCTGCCGGCCGGGTGGCGTAGTAAGTGCGGTTGGTGTAAGAACTGGGGTTGTATCCGTTAATCAGGGCATACTGCCACTGCGTCACCTCGAATACGGATAGATAAAAATCTTTTGTCAGGGTCACTTGATGTTGTGTCTCATCACTGCTGTAACCGAGTTCACTACTTGTTGACCCCATCATAAAAGTGTCGGCTGAGATGCGTCGGAAGACCATATTAGTGGTCATATGCGCGACACTGTTCGTCAGGTCATACCAGATGCCGTCTTCGGCCAGGCGTTCATCATCGGCATAGACATACTCGACCTGTCCCGCACTGCCGGCACTCTTGGTGATATCGACAACCATGAACAGCGGCACAGGCTGCGGGGTCAGCGTCACTGAAAATCGGGTGAGGAGTCCGCTGTCGGCGTAGACCGTCTTCGTCGGATCCAGCACAATGCGGCACGCCCCGGGTTTCACGCCGTTCAGGTCGCCTGACAATGCCTCGGGCGGGATCACTAGATCCTCCGTGCCGTTTTTCGCGTTCACCTGGATGTCCGCCGTCACGCCGGGATCACAATCCAGCACAAAATCGATATCTACCAAGCGGCTCCAAGGCCAGCGCTGACGCGCCACCACGTTGCTGACAGTCATATCGTTTGCAATACTTTCGCAACAAAAGAAGACAGCCACGCATCCTATTGACAATTGCATGAGTTTTGACATGTTCATCATTTTCCCTCGTTTTTATCAGGTTAAGCTTGTTTACTGGTAAAAGAGCAACGTGCCTCCGGGCAAGCGCTTCAGCGTGACCGTCCACGCTTCTGCCGAATCGTAAAAATTGAGCGTCAGGTCGAACTCCCCGTACCCCCAGTTATTCTGGTAGAACAGCCAGCCGAAATATCCCGACGCATACGACAGGTTGTTGGTCTGAACCGCCCCGCCCTGCTTGGCGATCACCAGCTCGCTTTCCGAGGCAGCGATGGTTTCAGGAAGCCAAGCGGCGTTATAAGGAACCACACAGCTTCCATTAACCCGTGTCCATTTCCGGTCAGACGGGCCGGGATCCACGCTGGTCTCGCCGAAGGCAGCGTGGATTACGACCAGATCCGCGGCCAGCGTCTCCACAACCTCCTCCGAGGCATCGCTAAAAGTCAGCGTGACATTATAAACGTCCTCTTCCGGCAGGATTCCTGCCGCGCACACGCGCCACAAATAATTCGAGACGCTTCGTGTAAAATTGGTC
Source organism: uncultured Lentisphaeraceae bacterium (assembly GCA_964557205.1). Classification (GTDB taxonomy): domain Bacteria; phylum Verrucomicrobiota; class Kiritimatiellia; order RFP12; family UBA1067; genus JAQVQN01. The sequence goes on along the minus strand of CAZKZI010000062.1, from coordinate 313 downwards.
ATAAAAGCGCTTTTCATGCCCGTGACACTTAACTCCGCCTGAACTGCATCGTCATGCCAATCCCAGCGCAGCGGCACCTCGTTGGTGAATACGGTTGACCACTGCATATTATGACTTGGCGACACGTTCAGCATGATCGGCGGTGAAGATGCCGCCGACGCGCTCCCGCGCAAAACCAGAGCGGCAGCCATTACCGCCGCCAATGCCTTTAACTTCATTGCTTTAACTCCGAGTGTTTTCTTGATCACCACATTGATTTTTATACAAGTTCAGCAATTGCAAAAAACTTATGATACGCTTATTAGTAAAAAAT
>CAZKZI010000061.1:0-17429 GCA_964557205.1 uncultured Lentisphaeraceae bacterium | reverse complement strand
TATATTTACAAATCTTCGTTTATGACACTTCCGCGGTAAAATATTAACTTCTGGCCGATTTCATCAAAAATCCTTTAATTTTAATGTTCCGTTGTCATAATATGCTAATTATAAACGATTTGCGTGTTATGTTTTGGTACCTTATGGTATCTTAATGGAGTTCTTGCCTTGTAAACAACTTCTTACAGTTTGTTTTGACCCATGCTTAAATCAGTTATCAATCATGACGTAAATACTTTAACACAGGCTTGTTAGGCATATATGTCTGCCCTGTTGATAACCTGTTCACCGATTGATTATTTTTTCCCCTTGTACGCATGATTCAAATGTGGTTCAACTGTACTGGTACTCGGATTGAATTTTTGACCTGTTTTTGTGAGTATTTTTCACTATGAATTATCAGGATTTATGGTCAAACGCATGTGACCAATTAAAAAGCGTGCTTAACAGCAATGTTTATACAAGGTGGATAGAAAGTATTCAACCGCAGGCTATCCATGACCTGTCCTTTGTGCTGAGTGTCGACAACGAGTTTTATAAAAACTGGATTGAAGACAATTACAGCACATATATTCTAGATGCTTTGAAGGCTTCAGGCGCCCCTAGTGATATTTCTCTTAAATTCACCGTGCAGGCCAATATTGATGATGCCCTGCCGCCCGAAGAGATAATCGTCAAACCTGAGCCTAAACCGTCTCAGCGTCGTCGCGGAAAATCTAATGGCAACAGTTCTGCCACCCAGCTTAATCCTAATTTTTCTTTTGAAAATTTTGTTACCGGCCCCTCCAACAGTTTCGCCCATGCAGCTGCGTTGGGAGTTTCACAATCACCCGGCAGGGCTTACAACCCGCTTTTCATCTACGGTCAAACAGGTATAGGCAAAACACATCTTATGCAGGCGGTGGGTCACCGAGTGCTGGTTTCCCCCGGGATGTCAGTAAGTTATGTGTCGTCAGAAACCCTTTTAAATGAGTATCTGGAATCTTTAAAAACCCGGACCACCATGGATTTCCGCAACAAATACCGTAATGCAGATGTGCTGCTGGTGGACGACATTCAGTTCCTTGCCGGCAAAAACAGCCTGCAGGAGGAGTTTTTTCATACTTTCAACGTTCTCTACGATGCGCATAAACAAATTATCATGTCCAGTGATCTGCCGCCACGCGAACTGTCCGAACTCGAGCCGCGTCTGATTTCGCGCTTTGAATGGGGACTGGTGACCGAGATCGAATCGCCGGATTTCGAAACACGTCTGGCAATCCTCCAGTACAAACACTCGCTTAATAAAATCCGCCTGCCTGATGATATGCTGGTTTTTATTGCCGATAATATTAAGTCAAATGTGCGCAGCCTGGAAGGAGCTTTGACTCGGGTGGTCTCATTCGCTGCACTGAACAATCAAAGTTCTATAAATATCGATATTCTTCATAATCTGCTTAAAGATCTCCTGAGCAAAGAGCGTCAGAAAGACCTCTCTTTCGAAGATATTCAGCGAATGGTGGCTGATTACTTTGACTTGAGGATGACCGACATGTCAAGCAAACGCCGTCCGAGATCGGTTTCAGCTCCCCGCCAGATTGCCATGTTCCTGTGCCGCAAACTTACCCGCTCCTCGTTGCCGGAAATCGCCAACTCTTTCGGAAAGACCCATGCGACAGTTGTCCATGCCTGCAAGACTATTCAGAATCGTATACAAGTCGAGGACGATTTGCGCACTTCTGTGCGAGAAATAACACGAAAACTCGGGCGCGATCCGGTAACTTTACAAATTTGACACGGTAACAACCTGTTTATTTCTTTAAAATATTATGTTTTCCTGTTTACTATCACTTGCCTGTTATCTACAGCTTCTTTTCTCTTCTTACTTCTTATTATCTTTTTTTGCTTATTTATCAACACCTTACCATTAGTTTCACTAACTACTTAAACTATTCTTTATTAAATACTTATGAAGTTACTACAAGATATTTTGTTATCTACTAATGCTACTAATCCTTCTTTACTTTATATATTAATAGCAGGTAGAATGAAGTTCTTTTTATGGCGTAAAGTAATTTTGAGCAAAGGAGTTTGAGACACATGAAATTCTCCATAGCACGAGCGAGTTTTTTTGATAGTCTGCAGAAAGTCCAGAACGTGGCATCCAACAAAGGTGCTCTGATGATACTTCAGAATGCCCTGCTGCATGCCGAGGACGGAAGGCTTTGCATAACGACGACTGATTTAGACATATCCGAGCGTTGCTATGTCGAGTGTGAAATCGATAAGCCCGGCAGCACAACTCTGCCAATACGAAGATTAGCCGGAATCATCCGGGAGCTTGATGAAGGGCGCATACTTTTTGAAACGGACGAAGATGACATCACTGTCTTGCAGGGGGGATCGTCTTTTTTCAAAATCATCGGACTTTCCACACGTGATTTTCCGCCTGTGCCTGTGACAGAGGGAAATTTCAGTTACACCATTGATCAGGGTGTTTTCAGGGAAATGCTCAGAAAGACCTGTTATGCGATCTCACAGGATGAGACCCGGCGTGTTCTCAACGGTGTGTTGATGGCGTTCAAAGAAGGCAAGTTGACGATGGTGGCCACCGACGGACGCAGGCTGTCGTTGGTGGAACATGAAGTTGAGTTTCCTGTCGAAGCAGAAGTTGAAATGATACTGCCTTTTAAAGCCGTCAGTGAACTGATGCGTATTTTAGGCAACGAGGGTGAACTAAAAATATATTCACAAAAGAATCAGGTAATTTTTGAATTTGGCGAAATAATGCTTAGCAGCAAGTTGATCGAAGGGGTTTATCCTAACTATCGGCAAGTGATTCCTGCCGCTTGTGATGAACGTGTGGTGGTCGGAAGAAATGCCCTGCTGTCTGCTTTACGCCGCGTTTCAGTCGTGACCACCGATAAATCGAACGCGACCAAATTGACTTTTTCTGCGAATCAATTGATTATTACAATCAACACCCCCGATGTCGGCGAAGGTCGCGACACTGTTCCTATCAAATATGCTGGCAAAGAAATATCAATTATTTTTAATCCGGAATATCTGATGGATCCTTTAAAAAATATTGATGACGATGAAGTTTTTATTGAACTAAACGATGGCCATAGTCCGGCTCTGTTAAAGTGTTCAATACCGTTCATTTATGTCCTGATGCCTTTACGTATCAGTTGACAATAAAAACATGGTTGATTTAAAGGGGCAATCTTGGATATTCTTTGCCCTTGTTTTTTACAGATGCCTCATGGTGTAACGGTAGCACAGCAGTCTCTGGATCTGCTTGTTTAGGTTCGAATCCTAATGAGGCAACCACTTTGGAACATGTGACAGCCGCTAATCCCGTAACTCCCATCGCTGCCGTTGCCACTGCGCCTGGCGCGGCCGGCGTTTGCGTAGTGCGCGTTTCCGGCGCCGGCGCACTAGCGGTGGGCGACCGGCTGATCCCGGAAAATGTTCGCAAACCTTCAATAAGGGCGGCCGGAACATTTTTTCATACCGCAGTGATCGATCCTGCCACACGGGAACGCGTCGACGACGCGGTTATGCTGGTCTACCGCGCGCCGCACAGCTATACCGGCGAGAATACGCTGGAAATCCAAGGGCACGGCGGCATTGTGTCTTCACGCCGCCTGCTGGAGGCGGTTCTGGCGGCAGGCGCCCGACTGGCCGCCCCCGGCGAGTTCACCCGGCGCGCTTTCCTTAACGGACGAATTGATCTGACCCAGGCCGAGGCCGTCTGTGATCTGATTATGGCCAAGACCGACCGCGCCGCACTGGCGGCTGTTATGCAGCTTGAAGGGATTTTGGGACGAAATGTCGGCGCGTCGTATGCGGTCTTGCTGGAGATTTGCGCCGAGGTGGAGCATCTGTTGGATTTCGATGAGGGCGAGTTGCCCTGCGCATTTGCAGAGAGGGTGGCGGGACAGCTCGCGGACGTGCTTTCGGACATGGAGCGTCTGGCCGGCACATGGCACGAAGGGCAGCTTCTGCGTGAAGGCGCGCTGGTGGTTATCAGCGGACGCCCGAACGCCGGGAAGTCGTCTCTGTTGAACGCTTTGCTGGGGCATGAGCGCGCGATCGTTCATGATCAGCCCGGAACCACCAGAGACGTGATAGAGGAGTTTTACGCATTGAACGGCGTGCCGTTGCGTCTGGTCGACACAGCGGGGTTGCGCGACAGCGCTAACGCCGTAGAACGGGAGGGTGTCGGTCGGGCTCGCGTCCTGATCGAGCGGTCGGATCTCAATATCCACGTTGTTGACGGTTCAGCGGCCGCAGGCCACCATGAAGCGTTTGCGGAATTGGCGGCCTTGCCTTTGCACAAAACCGTGCTGGCGATTTCCAAAACCGATCTGCCGCAATTCGCGCCGCCTCCGATATTCGAAGGTCTGATATCTGTGCGTGTCTCGGCCAAGAGCGGTGCCGGTCTGGAAGCGCTCAAGGCGGCGCTCTCACGGTTACTGGAGTTGAACGACACTGATGACAGCCGTGCCGCAGTCTCGCAGCGGCATGTTGACGCACTGCGTGAAGGCATTATGCAAGCGCGCGATGCCGCCGCCTTGCTTAGCGCGCCTGCGCCTGATCTGGCTGTAGTTGCCTGCTGTCTGCGCGCGGCAGCCGAGGCGCTGGGGCGTATCATCGGGCGAGTTTACACGGATGATCTGCTCGATGCCGTCTTCAGCCGTTTCTGTGTCGGTAAATGAATCGCCAAAAAAGGTGCAAATCAACAAAGTTGCATCGCACCCAGGAGTCAGAATTCAGAATACTGTGGGATTGCGATATTTTGCAACCCTACCCTAAACCTCTGGTACGGTGCGCGGGAATCCGCTAAACTATGAGTTTCTGTGGTTAATTTGTGTGCGTTTGGACTTAATCTATTCAGGAGGGTCAATCATGGCGTTGGCAAAAGTTGAAATCGGAGCGGAATTCAGTAGAGGTTGGTGTCTTTTTAAGCAAAACATGGGACTGTTGGTTGTGGCCGGTCTGCTGGCCATGCTTTTGACCATCATCACCTGCGGTATCCTCAGTGGCCCTATGACCGTCGGGATGTTTTTAATTGTCGAGCGTCTGATCAAGCATGATCCGGTGCAACCGCAGGCCGGTGATATTTTTAAGGGATTCGATTTCTTTGTCCAGTCTCTGCTCATGTTTGTGATAGCTATTGCCGCCGGTTTTGCGCTGGGTATTATCCCGGTGGTTGGACAGATTGCCGGTCTGGTGATCGGATCTTTTCTGCTGTGGGGCATGATGTTCGTGGCTTACCAGAAACTGACGGCCATTGATGCGCTCAAAAAAATCTTCGAATACCTGAAGACCGGCGATTTCACCATGGCGCTGGTGCTGGGCGTGATCGCAAACCTGTTTGCCAGTCTGGGTGTCATAGCCTGCGTAGTCGGCATTCTGTTCACGGTGCCGCTCTCATACTGCATCATGGCCTGCTGCTACCAGACCCTTTTTGCGGAACCTGCCCCGATCCAGAACAGTGACACCCCGCCGCCCCCCGCCGTGTGATTGGCATCCCGCAAAAACCGCAAGAAATTTGCTCGGCTATCCCATCTGCCTCATCCGGCTGTTGCCGGATGAGGCGGGTGTGATCCCCTCGCTACAGACTCTTTAACAATAAATTTTCTCCTTGTTTTTTTATGCGCCGATCTATGTCGCATAATAATTTATTGCCTTTTACTTATTACCTATGACTTATTCCCCATGCCCGCTTACATATCTCATGCGTTACAGCACCGCAAAGACGTTGTTGATAACTGGTAGATAAGTGTTTACGAAAAGTCATTTTAGAAAATCGCCCGTCAAACTTCGCTAAGGGCTAAACCATTGTAAATCAACGATTTACGTAAATTAAACAACGGTCAAGTTCGCATATTTAGCGATCAGGCTTCGATTATCTAGCTTGTGGATAGGTTTTGAAACATTAGCATCCCGTAGGATGCAGGTGTTTAGACTGTCAGGTGTTTAGGTTTGTACAAAAGTAACGACTTTGATGCGCAAAACAAGCACTTGCGCCTTTTTACACAAAATACCGTTTGCTTATTGAAACATACGCGCCAGTTGCATTTAACCTAATAGCCTACAGCCTAAAAAGCTAACAGCCTGTGCGTCCTACATGTCCGGGCGTAGCCTTGGCGAAGACTGATGGGACGCTACTGGTTTTGAAAAAAATTGCGATTTAGGCGGGGTTCTGAAGCCTGTGTCCTAGCCCCTAGCCCCTGGTCCCGAGGTTTAAGGTTTCAAAATTCAGAATTACATTTTTCCCCCTCACTTCGTGTTATGCGTGGTTACAATTCCCCCGCTCGGTCCCCGCCGCCCTCTGGTCCAGGCGTCAGCCGCCTGGAAGTCAGGAGTCAGGAGTTAGCCGTGTACAGCCTCCACTCTTTCTCTCTTACGGCTTACTGTTTACCTGTTCACCCTTCACTTCCTCTTTGTGCTATAATGCATATATGACCAAATCTGTCGAAAACAGTCTATACGTGGGTGGCAAAACTTGGGCGGTGCTGGTAGTCGGGGCCGGCCACGCCGGTACAGAAGCGGCTCTCGCGGCGGCACGCATGGGTTGCTCGGTCCTTTTGATCACCAGCAACGCCAAGGCCGTAGCCAACATGCCCTGCAATCCCGCCGTGGGAGGATTGGCAAAATCGCATCTGGTGCATGAACTGGACGCGCTGGGCGGCGAGATGGGCATTAACGCCGACTGCTGCGGCCTGCAATATCGCACCCTCAACCATAGCCGCGGACCCGCCGTGCGCGCCACAAGGATACAGTGCGACAAACGCGGCTATGCCGCCCGTATGCTGCATGTGCTGGAAACCACAGACAACCTGCGCCTGCTTGAGGACCAAGTGACCGGCTTCCGCACTGACAACGGCTCGGTGGCAGGCGTGACCACAGAACGCCACGGCTTTATCCCGGCCGCTACCGTGGTTCTGACCGCCGGAACCGCTCTGACCGGCCGGATTCATGTCGGTAAAGAGTCGCACCCGGGCGGCGGGGACGGCCTACCGGCAACAGACGCGCTGGCCGAAACTCTGAAAAACGCCGGATTTCCCATGTTCAGACTTAAAACCGGCACGCCGCCTAGATTGCGCGCCGCCAGTATCGACTGGCCTAAAACCATAATCCAGCCCGGCGATGACCCACCGCCGCTTTTTTCAATCAGGATGCGAATGTTCCACGTGGAACAAAACGTTGCCAAGTCGGGCGGGAGCTGCACACAATCCGGGTTTCCAGGCAAACTCGCCCCGGATTGTTCCACGTGGAACATTCCAACGGGTTGGTCGCCCGCAAACGACCAGTTGCCGTGCTGGCTGACGCACACGACGGCGCATACCCACGATCTGATCCGCGCAAATTTGGCCAACAGCGCCCTTTATGGCGGCTCGATCAGCGGAACCGGTGTGCGCTACTGCCCCTCGATCGAGGATAAGGTGGTCAAATTCGCTGAAGCCGCTCAGCATCACGTGTTTCTTGAGCCCGAGGGTCGCGACACTGACTTGATCTATCCGAACGGGCTTTCCAACAGCCTGCCACGAGATGTGCAGGTAGCCATGGTGCGCAGCGTGCCCGGACTGGAAAATGCTGAATTTGCGTCTTTCGGCTATGCTATCGAGTATGATGCCGTTGACGCGCGGGAGTTGCTGCACACGTTGGAGAGCAAAAGGATCGCCGGACTTTATTTAGCCGGTCAGATCAACGGCACCACGGGTTATGAAGAGGCGGCGGCTCAGGGGGTTATGGCAGGCGCAAATGCCGCACTGCGGTTCCAGGGACGGACGCCGTTCACCCTCAGCCGTCAGGAGGCGTATATCGGGGTCATGATTGATGACCTCGTCACCAAAGGCACCAACGAACCCTACCGCATGTTTACCTCACGGGCAGAGCGCCGCCTGATCCTGCGGCAGGATAACGCCCGTTACCGGCTGCTGAAGGCTGCCGAACTGCTCGGCATCACGCCGGCAGTTTTTCTCGATGAGACCCGTAGCTTTGAGAGTCTGGCTTTGGAGGAGATCACGCGGCTGTCTGCCACCCGGCACAACAATATTCAGCTCTCGACGCTGCTGGCGCGCCCCGGCACATGCTATTGCGACCTGCCGCAGCCTCGTGCTGACTTGCCGCCGGAGGTGATCGAACAGATAGAAATCCGCGTCAAGTATGACGGATATATCCGTCAGGAAGATCGTGCTGCGACACGAGCGGTCGGCGAGGAGTCGGTGACAATACCGGCTTGGCTGGACTATAACCGTATACCTTCTCTGCGCTATGAGAGTCGCGAGAAACTGCAGCGTGTGAGACCGGCGAATCTCGGTCAGGCCGGTCGCATTCCGGGCGTCAATCCGGCCGACATTGTTGTGCTGTCGTTGATCATCAAGCAGGGCAGACAGTAATAGAGAGAAGTTGAGAGTGGGGCGCTGCGCGGCTGGGTCTTGCGTCCTGAGTTCTGGGTCTGATCCGTCCGATCCGTCCGATCCGTCCGATCTATCCGATCTATCCGATTACCGATTACTGGCAACTGCTATTTTTGGGTTAATTATGCGACCCTGTGACCGGGGGAGCTCAGGGTACGCGGACACGGTAGAAGCCTGCCCCGCCTGCTGGCGGCAGCCAAAGCTCGTTGGTTAGCACGGTCGGAGGCAGATTCGTGTGGATCGTAACCCAGGGTCCCGACGGGTGTGCCGCGCGTTGCAACTCTTGGGTGCGCGCTATGCCGCCTTGCCAGCTCAGAGCCAGACCTCCGGGGCCGAAACGCAACCCCGTCATGGATAGCAGTGATAGCGGATCCGTCGGATCGGTGTCGGCCAGCCACTCCTGCCAGGTATACATGCCGTCGGTGTCCTGATCTCCCTCGGCCACTGCCTCGAAATCCTGCGTCCAGCCGTGTGCCGCCAGCCAGTGTTCAGGCACTCCCCGAGCTGCGGTCAGATTGGGCTTGAAAGAAGCCCCGACCGTTCGTGGCTGTATTATCACCACCGTCAGACGGTTATTGTCAATGCCCGCGTCGTCGATGTCGCCGTTCCATGCGTCCAAATGATAATAGATTGATGGATAAGCAGTTATGACCACAGTCGTGCCGGCGAAATACCATCCCTCATCAGGTTCCAGTCTACCGTCAGGACCAGCCACAGCCAGCAGCCGGTGTGCGAAATTCCAGCGCCAAGTCAGGGTGGCGTTGTTGGTGATCGTAAAGGTCACATGGTCAGAAACGCCGCCGGTGGGGGAGTGTCCGGTCAGACTCCAGCCGCTGCACTGTTGGCGTATGCCGGAGCCGTTGTCGTCCAGCGGTGATACCACGGAGGCTTCGACTATCGTGTTTTCAGTCATAGTGTGGGTGCCCGCCGCCGGGTCCGACGTGCTGTATGGCGTCTCCACATTGAGGGTCCACAGGCGCGGAGTGAACCAAGCCGTGATATGCTGGTCTTCGGACACGTTGTTTAGTGTGATCGTGCGGCTGACAATACTGTAACCGTATTCGCCGGGCAGCGGCGCGTTGTTTATTGACACGCCGTACAAGTAACAGCCGGGATCGGCCTGCATGGTGACTGCGACGGATGCCTCGCGGAAAAGGAAATAGCTGTCGGCGGCCGCGCTGCCCGGACCATCGGAACTCACATACAGCCGGTGTCCGCGGCGTACCGTAACCGGCAAGAGCGGTGTCGGCGCCGGATCATTGCTTTCCACTCTGATACAAGCAACAACCTCTGTATGTGGTATGAGCGCTTCCGGCAGGATTGCCAGATCCACCGCCGCCTCCCAGGTGTCGGGCAAGGTGCCTTGCCATGCGCCTTGGCAGTCGAGCCATGGTGGGGTCGGTTCGTCGAAAGCGAACGGTGTGACGCCCGCCAAGTACCACCCTTCTTTATTCTCGAAAGAGTCTGAGCCGAACTCGAACCTCACGATCACGTCCTGCCCGGCATAGGCCGCGAGGTCCAACAGCAGTGTCTGCCAGCCAGTGCCGTCACCTGCCAGACAGGGGTGGTCGGCGGTAAAGGGTGAAGCCGGATTCTGGGTGATCAGGAACGGATACCCGCCATAGGGGGTGGCCAGCTCAAAAGTGACGCCGCTGTCGCAGGAGACCCATACCACCGCGCCGTCCCAATAGTAAGCCCCTGACTCGTATTCGCTTTCGATCCACTGGCGCCAAAGTACGCCGCCGCCCGGGCCGACGCGGAACTCAGGGGTATCGAGCTTGGCGTCACAGTCGTTGGAATATAGACGCGTGACAGGATTGCCGCAATACCACACCTCGTCCCCGTTCCAGGTGCGGTTGGTCGTGACGCACCAGAGATCGTTCTTGCCGCTGTGCATCCAGCCTGGTGCCGTGGCGGCGAATGTGGCCGCGGCTGCGGCCACTCGCGCGGTCCATACCAGATCCTCACCGGCCAAATTGGCCACTGTGAATGTGAGGTTTTTGCCGACCTCACCCAGCTCTAGCGTCTCAAATTCAGCGGGCATGACCGCCAGCCAGGGCGTGTCATAATCGCCGATCACGCTGTAAACCGGTGATTCCGAGCGGAAAGTCGGCATGTAATAACCCAGCAGGTCAGACGCCACCACAAAATAATCTACCCGTTTGACCCCGTGCGAGGGTGGCGTAAGCGTTGCCTGAAAGGTGTCGCCCGCGACAAATGACATACTGTTGGTCTGCCATGCGACATCGTCTTTTTCGCGCCATATCAGCCAGGCCATATCAACAGTAAAATTATCAATGACCTCCGCCTGCACCGTCCACGGCGGATGACCGCTCTGGAAAGGATCTAAGGCGGCGACAATGATTTGCGGCGGCACGGGCACGCTGGCCGGATCGTTCGGATCGGTGTTGTCCAGAAATTCCGCAGCGTTGCTCCACAGGTCGCCGTCCGGGTCGTCGCCTGCCGCCACGCCGCCGGATGCCTGCCCGTAATAGCGCAGCTCCCACCAGTCGCTCAGACCGTTGCTGTCGCTGTCCTGCCAGAAAGGCAGGTAGTCGCCCTGTGCCAGACGCGGCTGATACATCAGAATCCCGACAGCCGGATTCGGCGACGCGCCGGTCTCGGCCGGCCAGCGCTCGCCATCCACGCTCCAGCCGCAAAAGGCATACGGCGTCTCGCCCATAAAACCCAACTCCAGCGCGGTCTCGGTGTGCGCCTCTGTGTTCTCGTCATGCCACGTCACGCTCGTTCCGAAAATCTCGCCGGTGTCAGCCAGCCGGTAGCGGTTGGTCAGGGCGTACTGCTCCTGCCACAGCCAGGTCAGCGAACTGGGCTGCCAGATCATAAGTGTTCCGGCTACGGCTCCGCGCTGGGAGATGATGTCACCGCTGCCGTCCCAGCCAGCGCAGAGCTGGCGCCGCCCGTCGGATATCGGTACCACGGCTGGTGCCGCTACATCGAACGGCGTGTTATCGATAACGCTGTTGGTGCCGTAGGGAGGCGTAACTTCGCCGTACCGCACAGGCGAGCCTTCAATGCTAAGATCCACCCTTTCGCCGAAATAAACCGAGAAAAGCTCGGCCGGCGCGTCGTGCGGCAGCAGCACGGGATCGGCCACTTCGGACTCAACCCGATAATAGTAGTGTACGGTCACGCCCGGCGGTTGCGGCGGTATATCGGCGTAGTACAGAAAATTGGTCACTGCCACAGCCTGCGTCTCCTGCCATACGCCGGTCGGACCGCTATTGTTGCCTGCCGACCAGATGAGCCGCGCGTTGCCGGTACCGACTATACCCGGCGGCTGGATCTCCAGTTCGGTGGTCAGTGTTACCCCGTAAACCTGCGCTTTGGGCGGTGTGTGCGTGACGACCGGCGCTAAAGTTCCCCGCAGGTATATCGCTGCCGCGCCGCCTTCGTAAGGCACGAACGCGCCGATGACCTTGATCTGGTAGACGCCGGGCGCCGCCGCCGCCAGCCGCACCGTCTCTACCGTGTTGACCCGGTCCGGTGCCGTGCCGCTGTTGGGATAGGTCACGCTGCCGCCCGGACCCGCCAGCAGCAGGTCCAGATCGTTCACCAGAGTCACACCCGCGCCGGACGTGGCGGGGTAATCGACCCAAACCAGGGCTATGTCCAGCGGCTGGCCGGGTTCAGTTACCGAAACATAGAATGTGTTGGTCTGACCGGCACCGGGCTCGATCCGGTCCAGCAGGGCGATGCCGCCTTGCGCCGGGAATAGCGCGGCTTCGACGTCAGGCTGACCCCAGCCCTCGACATTGTTGGGCGAAATCTCGGGTATTTCCTGTGTTGTGTTCGTACCGTACTGTCCCGGCGTGAGAGTGTGCGCGCCGCCCACCAGCATAGCCTTGATCAGGGCTGCCGAAGGATTGGACACGCAGGCGCGTTCAACCGCATATTGGCGCATCAGAGCCGCCGTCCCCGCCACCAGCGGCGCGGCCATGCTGGTGCCACCGCAGAAACGGTAAGTCAGGTGGTTGACGACGTAGCCCCACAAACCGTTGAGGCCGACCGATGACTTGGTCGATATCACATCCGTGCCCGGCGCGACCACATCGGGTTTGACGCGGCCGTCCTGTGTGGGGCCGCGGCTGGAAAAGGCTGCCATGCCCTGCCTGTAGGGAGAGGTGGTCGCGCTGTATGATATCAGATCATTCCGGATGGGACTGACCGGATAGTAGGTGCCCCACTTGTTGTACCAGGTCGACGAGCTGTATCCGCCGCTGCCGGAAGGACGGTCGTTCTCGGTGGCGCCGACCGCGACCGCGTTTTTGGCGGCGGCTGGCGACCCTACCGATCCCAAGTCGATAACTCCTGAGGAGTAACTGTCGCGTCCTGCATTGCCGGACGAGAAGACCGCCAGATGATCTTGATGCTCCCAGGCGAACATGTCGGTTGTGCTGCAGTCAATCGTATATGCGCCGGCGGTGTCGGCGCCCCAACTGTCTGAATGCAGCCGCGCGCCGAGTTCATAGCATTCCCCGAACAGTTCGCCGAGATCGTTGGGAATGCCGGTCAAATATCCGTTGGCGTCCAAGACCGACTGGTGTACCAACTCTGCCTCCCATGCCATGCCGCGGAACTGTCCGGAACTGGCTGCACCAGAGCCAAGTATCGAGCCTGCGGTGTGTGTGCCGTGCCCATGGATATCCGAGGCGTCGTCCGGACGGCCGCGCGCGATGATCGCCCGCACGCGGTTTGTGAAATCAACGTGAATGGTCTCCGCCACGCCGGTGTCGAGTCCGGTGTCGGCATGTCCCACGACCTGTCCACGCCCAGTCAGGCCGTGCAGGTTCCAGACATTTGTGACATTCAGGTGCGAGGCTATCGCGGCTTTGTCGTTGCAGGTCTTCAGCTTCGGGCATTCTTCGATCCACTGCACCTCACCCAAGGCGGCAAGCCCGCCAAGAGCGTCCAGTGGCACGATTGCCCGTACAATACCCCGATCTTTACCGGCTGTTACACTCTCGACGCTGCTGCTTTTGGCTTTCATGGCTTCCGCAACCGGCTCGGCATCTTCCGGCGCGAAGGTCTGCGCCATCACACGCACAAACGCCTCTGGCGGCTGGGCTGCCGCCAGATAGGAGAGGAAAGGCTGGACTTTGTCGGACGGCAGAAATTCCACTGCCGCGTGTACTGTCGGCTGGTCAGCCAGGGCGGCTAAAGCCGCGGGCGTGAACTCGGCCAAGATCGAGTTGTTGGGTAAGAAGCCGCGGACAATCGCCCCCAGCCCGGTCAGCATCCGCCGCGTTCCAGCAGAAACCGGCCTGTTGAACTGCACTATGAATGGCGTAGTGTTGCGGGCGGTGGGGGATTGCCGACCCGAAACCCGGCTTGGCAAAACGCGCGCGGCCGGACTGACCAGCAGGCGGTTTGAAAGCAGCGTCTGCCACTCGCGCGGCAAAGCCGGATCAGTCGTGAAACGCGGCGGCACGAACTCACGCCGCAAATGGTCTAATACCGCTTCGTCCAGAACTTTTCCCGCAAAGCTGGCCGTCGCGGACACTACGGCGGGTGTGCCCGGCACGCTCGCCAATTTGGGCAGGTTGGTCATGCCCGGCGCCGGCAGGGCGGCCATGCGTTCGGCCAGACGCACTGCCGCATCGCCGCGCGGCTTGTCAGCTAAAGGCTCTTCGCCGCTCCGCTTGCGGTACAGTCCGGCCAAGGCCAGTAGCAGAACCACCGCGCTGACGAACAGTATCAGTCGAGTTTTCATAAAAGTCTGTTGTTGCGATTGAAGCCAAACATTTTAACCGCAAATGGCCGTAAATACAGCTTGTTTTTTTTCGGGTTGCCTTCTGGGGGGGTGCCCTCCTATTTGCTCGCTCTTTTTATTCTCGTCATTGCGGCCGACTCCGCGGCCGCAATAATCATTATCTCCCCCACGCTTTCATTTGAGTGCGCAGGCGAGTATAATGCTCGGTTGGCCATGATTATCCTGCACATATTCTGGCGCGACGGCACTTTCTTTTTGTGGGGTGAGCGCGAAGCCCCGCCTGTTGATTTTCCGCCAGTCGGCCCCGGCGTCGAACTGACCTCGCCTTTCGATGCGGGTGCCGAAAGACTCACGGCGGCATTGCGCGGCCTGCTGTGGATCGGGGGCTGTGAGATCATCTGCGAAACCGTGCGCCTGATGCTGCCGACCGCTGCCGCGCCCCAGGGCGCGGCGCCAATACCCTCCCGCGCCTTTTTAGCTGACCGCCTGTGCGCACCGTCGTTCCGGAATGTTGCGGAGAGCGGCACACACCCGCTCCGGCCCTGGCGGGTCTCGGCCGTGCGCCTGTTCTGGCGGCAGGCGCTGACACTGCTGGGCGCGTCTCAGGAAAGGCATCTGGCCGAAAACGTCTTCGCAGGCGAGGATCTGCTGGTCTGCGCCGCGCTCTTCCGCTATACCGGCGCGCTGGTCGCGCGCGACAAGTTCCTGCCCGGCCTGCGCACAAACACCGCCGGCCAATACTTGGCAGTCTGGGAGCCTGTGCTGAACGGCAAGGAAAGACGGCGATTCCGCGCCTTGGCCGAACGTGTGCCGCCTGCTGTCGCGGACAACGCGCCGTGTCCACCGGGCAACGCTATCTTGGCGGAGCTGACCGACCGACTTGTGCGTTTCAGCCTTTGCACCACCCTTTCGCGCGCGCATGCCGAACGCGGCCGCTTTTACAGCGCGCACGATGCCTGGTTCGCCGCCCTGCGCGGTGATAGCCGCGTCATCCGCTGGGACTCTCAAGCAGAGCTTGCGGAATTGCAGGACGCGCTCCAACGCTGGCGCCGTCCGGTCGAAGGCGGCATTGAAGCACAAGCCGCGCTGCTGTTCCGGCTGGACGCGCCGCCCGCACCTGAACAACCTTGGCCGTTCAAGGTGATGCTGGCGATCGCAGACGGCGCCACATCCTTCCCCTGCTCACGCGCGGAGGCTCCGCCCGCCGCACGGTCGGTGTGGGAGAATCTGCTGATCGCGATGGGCCAGGCCGCTAAACTCTTTCCGACGCTTGGACGCGCCGATTGCCAGACTGACTTTTTCGGATGTCTGCTCTCGACGGCCGAGGCTCACGCCTTTCTTGCCGTGTATGCCGACCTGCTTGAAGCCGCAGGCTACACTGTGGCCCGGCCAGCATGGTGGGGCGCGATGCCGCCCGGCGCTGTCACGCTGGAGGCCGACATCCAGCCGCTGACAGCACAGGCCACGGAGACCGGAGCACTGGAGGAAAAGATCGCGCTGGGCTGGAGCGTGCTTTTCAACGGTGAACCGGTCACGACCCAAGAGCTTGAAGCCCTGCTGGCCGCGGAGTCGCCGCTGGTCTTTTTCCGCGGACGCTGGATTCTGGTCGACACCCGCCTGCTGCAGGAGGCCTTGCGGATTCTGAAGCGCCGTCAGTCCGAAACCGCCACCGGCCTGCAGGTGGTGCGTATGGCGCTGGGAATAGACAACGGCGGCCACGGACTTGAGATCACGGGTTTCAAGGGCGCGGGCTGGTTGACCCCAGTGTTAGAACGCCTCGACGGCAGCCAGCCTTTTGAACTGCTGCCGCCGCCTTCCGGGTTCTGCGGCGAACTGCGCCCGTATCAGTTGCGCGGCTTCAGTTGGCTGGTCTTCCTGCGGCAACTGGGGCTGGGTGCTTGTCTGGCCGACGACATGGGCTTGGGCAAGACCATTCAGGCGCTGGCCCTGCTGCTGCACGAAAAGGAGGTCGGACAGCGCCGCCCAACCCTGCTGGTCGGCCCCATGTCGGTCTTGGGTAACTGGCTGCGCGAGGCGCAGCGTTTTGCGCCGCAACTGCGCTGCCGTCTGCACCACGGCGTTGCGCGGGCACACGGCGCGGACTTCGCCAAGTTCGTGAAAGACGCCGATTTGGTGGTTACCAGCTATACCCTGCTGTACCGGGATTATGCTGACTTCCGCTGTCTCGCATGGAGCGGGGTCATTCTCGACGAGGCCCAGAACATCAAAAACCCCGACACCCGCCAGGCTCAGGCCGCGCGCGCCTTGCAGGCCGGTTACCGCGTCGCGCTCACCGGCACACCCATGGAGAACCACGTCGGCGAGTTGTGGTCGATCATGGACTTTCTCAATCCCGGCATTCTGGGACGCCGCGCCGACTTCCGCGAACGGTTTTTCCGGCCGATCCAGTCCGGGACCGACCCCTCTGCTCGCTCGCGCCTGCGCCGCGCCACCGCGCCTTTCATCCTGCGTCGGCTAAAAACCGACCGCCAAGTCATCGCCGACCTGCCAGAGAAGAGCGAAAACCGGGTTTACTGTCCGCTCACCCGCGAGCAGACTCGGCTGTATCAGGAGACGCTGGACACTTTCCATCAAGAGCTGGCTGACAGCTCCGGCATAAGCCGTCGCGGGCATATTCTGGCCGTGCTCACGCGCCTGAAACAAATCTGCAACCATCCCGCCAACTATATCGACGACGGGCTGCCGCTGGCCAACCGTTCTGGCAAGTTGTTGCGGTTGGAGGAGATGTTGGAAGAAACCTTTGCGGCAGGCGAGAGCGCCTTGATCTTTACCCAGTATGCCGTGATGGGCGGCCTGCTGCGGCGGCGGCTGTGTCAGGCTTTTGCCATGGAAATGCCCTTCCTGCACGGCGCCTTGTCCCTGAAAGAGCGCGATGCCATGGTCCGCGGGTTTCAGGAGTCCGCCTATCCTCAGGCTTTCATCCTCTCACTCAAGGCCGGCGGCACGGGTCTGAATCTGACGCGCGCCAGCCGCGTTTTTCATTATGACCGCTGGTGGAACCCGGCGGTCGAAAACCAGGCCACGGACCGCGCTTTCCGCATCGGCCAGACCCGCAATGTGATGGTCCACAAATTCATCTGCAACGGCACGCTGGAAGATCGAATTGATGCCATGATCGAAAACAAGACCGCCCTGACCGGCGAGATCGTCTCCAGCGGCGAGGCTTTTCTGACCGAACTGTCCGACCGGGAGCTTGAGGATGTGCTCAAGCTGTCAGTGCCCGAGGAGGGCATTTTAGAGGGATAGTTAAGAGAGAAAGA
>CAZKZI010000060.1:0-17529 GCA_964557205.1 uncultured Lentisphaeraceae bacterium | reverse complement strand
TAAACCTGCGGCGGCGGCTAAACCTGCGGCGGCGGCTAAACCTGCGGCGGCGGCTGAACCTGTTGACGCGGTTTCTGTCGACGAACATCCTTTGATAGCGATCGTGCGCGGCATGTACGCGGATGCTTACGCGGTGAAGGCCGGTGTCGCTTTTGCCGAAAAGGCTTTGCTTGAGGTAGAAGACTTGGCCAAGCAGGCAGAAAGCATGACGCAGGTGGAGAAAGAGGCTACTGAAGAACTCGTCAAGACGGCTAACAAACTGGTGGAGATGATTAAAAACATCGGTTATGATCGGCGGATCAGCGAGATTCCACGGCGGGTGTCTCAACTCAAGCGTACACTTGAAAGCGTCAAGACCGATGTGGCTTCGTTGCTGGCTCTGCGCCGAGAGGAGGAGATCGAGGCCGAGAAGCGTCGCCAGAAAAAGGAGGCCGAGGAGAAAAAGCATCAGGAGCAGGAGGCTTACAAAGCCAAGGCGGCTAAGGAGAAGGCAGTCATAAGCGAAGCCGAGGAGGCCAACCGGGACGCCCTGAAACAGTTGCAGTTTCGTGATGTCACCGGTGCCTTGAGGAAGGCCGGGGCTAACTTGGAGACTAAAGAGGGGCTGGACGCCTTGAATGTGGCTATGGAAAGGGCTAGCCGGGTCAAGGAGTTCCATGAGTATATCGTGAAGAATGTGCCGGGTTTCAAGTCAGCCAGAGGCTGGAACGTGGACGGAGCCGATCAGCGCACACTTTCGGTGGGCGGCCGCAAGATCCAGTGGGCTGAAGTTTACAACCAGCGCATTGACATCATCGGCGAAATTGTCAGCGGTCTGGTGCTTGACGAGCAGGCAACCAAATCATTGCGGTTGCGCGAGAAGACGCGGCTGATGTCTAACGCGGCGGTTTGCCTCAATCTTTTTTATAAGGAGATACCTTCGGCGCAGGAAAGGGCGAAGGATCTGGCCGTCGAGGCTGCCCGCCTGTTTGAGCTGGACGCGGAGGACATCAAACAGTTGCTGCCGGAGTTCTTTTAACAATGCGTTATGTCAGCACTAGGGGCGGTGTTGAGCCGCTGACCTTCAAAGAGGCTGTTATCACAGGGCTGGCTCGTGACGGCGGCTTGTTCCTGCCGGAGTTGATTCCTGATGTACGTGACGCGCTGGAAAGCTGGAGAACGCTGGCGTACGGGGATCTGGCCTTTGAGATCATGCGGCTTTTTGCGGACGATCTCGGCGAGCCCGAGCTGCGTGAAATAATCAAAAAAAGCTACGGATGTTTCCGCCACCCGGAGGTCACGCCGACCGTGGCGGTGGGGCCGGTGCATGTGCTCGAGCTTTTTCACGGTCCGACTCTTGCCTTCAAAGACGTGGCTCTTCAGTTCCTTGGCAATCTTTTCGAGCATGTCTTGGATGAGGCCGACAGATCGATGAACATTGTCGCCGCTACTAGCGGCGATACCGGCAGCGCGGCAATTTACGGTGTGCGCGGACGCGAGCGAATCAGGATTTTCGTGATGCACCCGCGCGGGCGAATCAGTCCGGTGCAGGAGCTGCAAATGACCACCGTGACGGATGCGAATGTGCATAACCTTGCTGTGGAAGGCACATTCGATGATTGCCAGGACATCGTCAAAGCGCTCTTCAACGACCTTGCTTTCCGTGATGAATGCGAACTGGGTACTGTGAACTCGATCAACTGGGCGCGGGTTTTGGCGCAGATAGTCTATTATTTCTACGCGGCGTTCCGGGTAATGGAAAAGACCGGTGCGCCCAAAATAAGTTTTGCTGTGCCCACAGGTAATTTCGGGGATATTTTCGCGGGTTACGTCGCGTGTCGTATGGGGTTGCCGGTCGCACGGCTGGTGCTGGCCACCAACGAGAACGACATATTGGCGCGTTATTTCAACAGCGGAATATACAGACTCGGCGCCGTGGCCGCGACATTGAGCCCTTCGATGGACATTCAGTTGGCGAGTAATTTCGAGCGCTACCTTTACTATCTGGCGGAAGGAGACTCCGGACAGCTCAAAAAATGGATGGCGAGATTGAAGTCCGATGGATCGATCACGACTCCGGGCGCACGGCATGGGTGTTTTGTGGCTGGCTGCGGCGACACGACCATGACCCTCAACACCATACGCGAGTACTGGAGCAGATACGGCTACCTGCTGGATCCGCACAGCGCGGTCGGGGTGGCTGTCGGCGCGCGTTTCCATGATGAGACAGTGCCGATGATCTGCTTGGCCACGGCGCACCCTGCCAAGTTCGGCGAGGCGGTGCTGCGGGCCACAGGGCAGGAGCTGGCGAAGCATCCGGTCATAGACAGGCTGTACGGTCTGCCTAACCGTCTGGAGACGGTGCCTGCTGACACGGCAGCGGTCGCGGCCATAATCAGGCGTGCCATCGCAGCCGGGTGAACTAAGTGACAGGTTGGACAAACGGCTGACTGGAGAGCATGAAAACCGCGATTTTTGATTTGGACGGAACCTTGATAGATTCGCTGGCTGATCTGGCGCTTTCGATTAATCTGACGCGCGCGGAGTGCGGTTTGGATCCGATCACCATAAAAGAGGCGGCGGCCTGCATCGGCGAGGGGGCGCGCGTGATGGTGGCGCGCGGCATCCCGGGCAGCCTGGATGCTGATCTGGATCGTTTGTTAATGCGGCAGCGCGAACATTATCGCGCGCATCTGTTGGACAATACGGTGTTGTACGCTGGCGTCAAAGCGACGCTGCAGGAGTTGAAATGTGCGGGGTGGTCATTAGCAGTGGTGACCAACAAACCATCGGTTATGGTTTTTCCAATTTTGGAGGGGCTGGGGGTGCTGGAGCTTTTCGGCGCGGTGGTGGGTGGCGGTGACTGTCCGGAGCTAAAACCCGATCCCGCGCCCTTGCGGCTGGCTGCGGAAAGAATGGGCAAGACGCTCGATGCCGGCGACTGGATCGCCGGCGACCATTTCACTGATCTGGCGGCTGGCCGGCGGGCAGGCATCAAACGCTGTTTCTGCCACTACGGATTCGGTGAGGCGCGAGGCGAGGTTTATGATTTGGCTGTCGACCGTCTGGACGGGTTGCTTCGGGTGTTGCCCGGCATTTGATTGTGGCACGGAGCGGGGGTTGTGTTATACTTTACCCCATGTTCATTGATTTGGTTTTTTTAGGCACAGGGACATCAGTGGGGGTGCCGATGATCGGCTGCCATTGTCCGGTGTGTTCCTCGTCAGACACGCGTAACAACCGCCGCCGCACAAGCCTTTATGTAGACACGGGCGAGACAGCGTTCGTGATTGACACGTCTCCGGATTTCCGGCAGCAGGTGCTGGATCTGGGGATAGAGCGGGTTGACGCGGTTTTGTTCACGCACGCTCATGCCGACCATATTATGGGATTCGACGACATCCGCAGGTTCAACACCCTTAAAGGCGGTGTTATACCCGCCTTCGGAGACCGCGTGACCTTGGAAGATGTGCGAAGGATTTTTCACTATATCGGCAACAAGCCTTCGCCGGAGGGGTTGTACCGCCCCTTGATCGATTTTGTGGAAGTAGACAGTGCGTTTATGATCGGCAAAGTCACTGTGACGCCGCTTGAAGTCCGGCACGGGCGTAAGATGACGGGCTACCTGCTCGAGTATGCGGGTCGCAGAGTCGGATATGTGCCGGATTGCTCAGCCATGCCAGATGAGACAGTCAACATCCTGAAGAGCGTGGATGTGATGATCATCGACGCTCTGCGGTATCGTCCGCACCCGACCCACCTGTGTCTGGCTGAAACGCTGGCTTTGCTGGAGAGGATAGGTGCAGACAAGTCTTATCTGATCCATCTTTGTCATGATATGGATCACTCTACCCTTGAGAAAACACTGCCGCCATCGGTGCGGGTCAGTTATGACGGTATGCGGTTGAGGCTGGAAGGTTGCGACGTTGTGGAACGACAGGGAGAATGCGATGAGCTTTATTAACAAGATGAGAGTTTTGGTGGTGCTGGTGTTGTCGGCGGGGGTGTCCTTGGGCCAGCAGATCAATGTAGGCTTGACTTTGGCTTACAACGTTTATATCGTCGGCGAGCCGGTTCTGGTTCAGATAGAGGCATTGAATGCGACACGTGACCTGATGGATGTCGGGGCGCCCGATTCCAAGGATCATGTCTTGATCGAGATCACGAAAAACGGGCAGTACAATTCGGTCAAGGCATTCAATGAAGATCCGGTGACGGGCGCGTTCCAGTTGAAGCCCAGCCAGACTTTTCGCCATAAAGTGGAACTTGACAAGTGGTTCTCTTTGTTGCAGGAGGGAAAATATGTTGTGCGGGTAGTTTTTGTGCATGCTGGCATGCGCTATGAGTCTAGCAAGAAGAGTTTCGACATCTTGCCGGGCATACCTTTAATGGAAGGTGTGCAGATGTTTGTCGGACGTCCCGACCTGCGCAGAAACTTCAAGCTGGTTTACTGGCACCGCAACCAGGTTGACCGTCTGTTTCTCAAGATGGTAGACGAGCCCGGGGCGCGGGTCTGGGACTCGATAGATTTGGGAAACATGATGCGCGGCCAGCAGCCCAAACTGGACATATCGCCGGAGGGAGAGGTGACGGTGGTACACCGCGCCACACAGGATGCCTTTGCCCGAACCCTGTTATGGTCCTTACCGGACGTGGTTGAAGTGGTCGAGCGGAACTCTATTACAGATCCTGACATTTCCGCCACGCAGAGGGTCAAGTCGCTTTATGGAGAAATGGCCGATGAAGGCGCAAAGGAGAAGAGGGCATGGTGGAAGTTCTGGTAATTTGATGGTCGAAAGGGCGCGGTCGATTCTTAAGGGCGCGCAGATCATCAACGGGGGGTGAAGCTACGGCGGTTTGATATGGTTGTTTTGGGAGTTGAGAGTTCGTGCGACGAGTCGGCAGCCGCGGTTGTGAGGGACGGGGTTGAGGTTCTTTCCAACGTGGTTTTCAGTCAGGTGGCTTTGCACCAGCCTTATGGCGGCGTGGTGCCGGAGATCGCCTCGCGCAGTCATCTGGAAAAGATATCGGGAGTGATCCGTGACGCCATGCATGGCGCATTCGCGTCTGCTGGATCGCCGGATAACGGGGTTGACCCGGCGTGGTGGAAAAGTATTGACGCGGTGGCGGTGACCTACGGGCCGGGTTTGGCGAGTTCCCTGATTGTAGGTCTTTCAGCGGCCAAAGGATTGGCGCTGCGGCTGAAAAAGCCGCTGATCGGCATCAATCACATCGAGGCCCATATACATTCGGTTTTTCTGAGCCCTGACGCGCCTCCGTTGTCAGAGGCTTTTCCTTTGATGGCTTTAGTGGTTTCAGGCGGACATACCTGTTGGATCGAGATGCCGTGTGTCGGCGAGTACCGGCTGATAGGTCAGACGCTGGACGATGCGGCGGGCGAGGCTTTCGATAAAGCCGCCAAACTTTTGGGGTTGGGCTATCCTGGCGGCCCCGCGATCGAACGGGCCGCTGCCGCGGCTAAAAAATTTGACGCAACGGCTTTCCCGAAGGGAGCGCCGCGCCGGGGCAATCCGTCTTTAGGATATTTGAGCGCTGAAATGTGCGTGAGCTTCAGCGGTTTGAAGACCGCGCTCATGTACAGCCTGCGCAAGACGCCGCCTGAGAGTGATGAACGTGTCGCTGAAATCTCCGCATCTTATCAGGAAGCCATAGTGTCGGCGCTGGTGGAGCGCAGTTCGCAGGCTCTGCGGGAAGGTGCCTGCCGCACTTTCGCGGTCGGCGGTGGAGTTTCGCTCAACCAGCGTTTGCGTGATAGACTGCGGCAGGTCGCGGATGATGCCGGGGTACGCCTGCTACTGGCTGAGCCGCGTTTTTGCGGTGACAACGCGGCGATGATTGCCAGTCTGGCCGGGAGCGGAGGTGGCGTGAGGGGGTCTGATGCGTTGAGGCTGGATGTGTCGCCGGCGCTTGAAACGGGATGGCGTGGATAGGGGAGGCGTGATGAGAGCATGGTTTCTGGGGATCTGCCTGTGTGTGGCGCTGTTCGCGTTTGGCAGCGCCGCGTCAGATCAACTGGTGGTGGCTTGTTGGAACGTCGAGAATCTTTTCGACACAGAAGATGACCCTTTGAATAAAGGGGATGACGGTTATACGCCGCGCGGATGGATGCGCTGGACCGAGGCGCGGTATGAACTTAAACAACAACATCTTTCCGATGTAATCGCGCAGATGCGGCCGGACATTCTGGGTCTGACAGAAGTCGAGAACCGTCGTGTGCTTGATGATCTTGTTGAGACTTTAAAGGAACGCCACGATTATGACATGCCCTTTATACTGCACCGTGACGGCGATGAGAAACGGGGAATCGATGTGGCGATACTCTCGCGGCATGCGGCTGTGGCCACGAACTGGCTCCAGCCTGTCTCCGGCCAGCGCGAGATTCTCATTGGAGATTTTGTCGTAGGCGGACGTGCTCTGACGCTGCTGGTTAATCATTGGAAGTCGCAGCTCGGCAAGAAGGATGCGAGCGATGAGATAAGACGCGGCGAGGCGCTGATTGTAAGGGCTTATCTTGATCAGCGTCTGTCGGTCAATCCGGCGGCAGCTATCATGGTGGCCGGTGATTTCAACGACATGCCTGAGTCGCCGATACTGGTCGAAGCAGCCGGATTTTTGGTTGATGAACGGATGGTGCGCGATGACCAATCAGGCAGGTTGTTTTATAACCTGACCGGGATGTTACCTGAAGATCAGCGCGGAACCTATTTCTACGCGCCCAAACAGCATTGGAACACCTTGGACTCTATCAGCGTCTCACAAGGCATGCTGGCGGAGACCGAGACGTGCGCGCCGTGGGGTGTGCGTCCCGGCAGCTATGAGATAATCAAGGGCGAGTCGCAGTGTGACAAAGAGGGGCACCCGCTGCCTTTCCGCCGCGTGCGCAATAAAACGGTCGGCGACGTTTACTTCACCGGATACTCCGACCATTTTCCTGTGCGTGTCACGCTTTACGCAAGAGATTGATGCGGCAGCTACTGTGCGGGTGTATTTGGGCGGCATAGGAAGGTCGCCCAGAATGTGAAATAAGGTAATTATGAGAATAAATATGCTACTGATAGCGGCACTGGCAGCGGCGGCGTTTGCTATGACGGGGACGGGGGAGCTTTTACCGAACGGCGGTTTTACCGCAGGCGACCGGTCACCTGCGGGTTGGAGCCTGTCAGGCGGGCAAGGCGCATGGCTGCGGGCGGAGGGCGAAGACGGTGGCTGCCTGACAGTCACAGGCAGCGGCGAGGATTCGAACGCGTGGCTCTCGGAGCCTGTGGAGTTTTTGCCGAACCGGGTCTACCGTCTGTCATTCGGCGTGCGCGGGGAGGACGCTGGCGGTGGGACGGTGATCAGCGGGCCGAGTTTTGCCAATGTAGACATCGGGGTGCCGGGGCGCGAATGGGGCTTTAACCATAATGTGTTCGCAACGCCTGCACGTAAAGAAATGCTGTCCTCCGGGGTACGGTTGGGACAGTGGCATCTTAAGGGCACGGCTATCTTTACTCAAGCCAGGCTGGAAGAGGTGAAGCCGGTTTACCGCAGTTTCGGCGAGTTGCTGTTGGGTGAGGGCGAGCGGATTGAGGGCGTACGCTATGTCTTTGATGCCCCGTTGCGCGGCGAGTTTCGGAACCACAGCCGTCCGCTGGCGGGGTTCACGGCTCGTTTCAACTCCATCCGCTGGTGTTTCGGCGTTGAACAGCGGGTGGCCTACCGGCACGCGCTGGCGGGACGCAGGCTGCTGTCCGGACAAGTCGAAGTGACGTGCGGGTATTACGTTTCGGGCGGGTTGCCGATCGAGGTGTCATCGGACATGAAGGAGTGGATCGCGGTTGGCGTGGTCACCAACACCGGAACACAGAAACTGGCGCTGCCGAAGGAGATGTTTCCGGCTGAGGCTGTGCATGTGCGGCTGCGCGGAGACAAGCCGAAGTGCGACCTGCAGGTCTATGCGTACCGTTTCGAGGGTGATGTTGACGGCGAGCCGATACAGGCCAAGGGCGGCACACAGTATGTGGTCACTGAGTCGCAAGTGCCGCGTCTGAGAGTCAAGGTGCTGGGGCTGGGCGAAGCGGTTCCCGGCGGCGAAAATTTTGCCACTATGCGGGTGCGCAACCAGACTGGGGCGGCGTTTGAAGCGGCTGCCAGGGTGGTGTTTTCACGTCCGTCCGGAGAATCGCGCACAAACAGCGTGGCGGTGACCTTGCCGACCGGCGCGACGGATGTGCGCGTGCCTTATGCATCGCCGGGTGTCGGCGCGTGGGAGATGTCGCTGGAACTGGGTGAGGCTTTCAAGGCGCGCGGCCAGGTGACGGTGCCGGATTTTTATGACGACTCATACGGCGAGCGGCTGCCTTCGGGTATCCCGGAAATAGTCTTGTGGCGAGCCTCGTCAGGCTGGAAGATACCCAGGTCGCGCGCGTTGCCGCGTCAATCCGCCAAGGGACTGGCCTTGCGGCTGGCGCGGAACGAGTGGGAGGCGGTGCAACTTGTGGTGACACCGGCGATAGAGTTGACAAACGTAACGGTCAAGGCAGGCGAACTCTTTTGCGGCAAGCACCGCATACCGTCAGAGAGTGTGAGTGTGCTGCGCGTGGGGTATGTTCCGGTGACGCAGAAGACTGACAAAACCGGCGTACTGGCAGATTGGCCTGATCCTTTGCTGTCGCAAGACACGCCGGTGACAGTGTCAGCAGGAATCAATCAGCCGTATTGGATCAAGTTAAAGGCACCGGCGGATCTGCCGGCGGGAATTTATCACGGCACTGTGACTGTCGAGGCCGAAGATGTGAAGGTTACAGTTCCGCTGAGCGTGGAGATCTTCGGATTCGCGCTACCGGACACGATGACTTGCGAGACAGCTTTCGGATTCGGATTTAACAGAGCATTACGTTATCACGGCGTTACTGATCCTGCTGACAGGCGCAAGGTTATGGACAAGTATCTGCGCAAGCTGGCGGATAACCGCATTTCTCCCTACAACCCGGCACCTATGGACGGCTGGAAGGTAAAGTGGGAGAAGGCGGATGATATAAACGCTTGGGAACCGATCTTCGACTGGGCGGCCTGGGACACGGCCATGGAGCGAGCTTTCGACGCATACAATTTCAACACTTTCCGTTTGCGTGTAGAGGGTCTTGGCGGCGGCACATTCCACGAACGGCATGAACCTTCGTTTCTGGGGTACAAGGGCGGCACACCGGAATACGAAATTCTGATGGGCAAATATCTCAAGGGTATCGAGGATCACCTGCGGGCCAAAGGTTGGCTGGACAAGGCTTACGTGTATTGGTTTGACGAGCCCGCCCCTAAAGACTATGAGTTTGTGATGCAGGGTTTTGCAACGCTAAAAAAGCATGCGCCGAGGTTGCGGCGTATGCTTACTGAGCAGGTGGAGGAAGGTTTGGTCGGCGGGCCAAACCTGTGGTGTCCGCTGACACCTTCTTTGAATGTCGCAGGCGTCGAAGAGCGCCGCACGGCGGGGGACCAGTTCTGGTGGTACGTCTGCTGCGGGCCTAAAACGCCTTACGCCACTCTGTTCATAGACCATCCGGGCACGGAGATGCGGGTGTGGCTGTGGCAGACTTGGGCCGAACGCGTGACCGGCATACTGATTTGGGAGACGGTGTATTGGCACAGTGACGTGGCCTATCCGGACCGGTCGGCGCCGCAGAACCCTTATCTTGATCCGATGGGATGGGTGAGAGGGTATAACGTTGCGCCCGGAACTAAGCGTGCTTGGGGCAACGGTGACGGGCGTTTCATGTATCCGCCGCTGGCGGCGGCGGACGGTCGGCCGCAGGCACCGGTGCTGGATGCTCCGGTGAGTTCTTTCCGCCTCGAGATGCTGCGTGACGGCATTGAGGATTACGAGTACTTCGCAATCCTGAAACGCCTGTTGGCGCAGAAGGGCGACAAATTGGACGTGCGCGAACGTGCCCGCACGGAGGCGCTGCTAACCGTTCCGGCGGAAGTGTCTGCAAGTCTGACGCGCTTCACACGCGACCCGGCTCCGATCGAGTCGCACCGTGAAAAACTGGCCCGCGCGATTGTGGCGCTACTCAAGCTCTAGTGACGCTGCGCTCACGCTTACTCCCACTCAATCGTGGAGGGCGGTTTGCTGGTGATGTCGTAGACCACGCGGTTGACCTGCGGCACATGGGAAGTTATGCTCTCGGAGATGGTCTCCAGCAGATCCATTGGCAGCTTGACGAAACGCGCGGTCATGAAATCCGAGGTTTTCACCGCGCGCAGCGCCACGGTGTAGGCGTAGGTTCGGGCGTCGTTGGTTATACCGACCGAGCGGTTGCCGGTCAGCACCGCGAAATACTGGTTGGCCTGATTCTCCAGGCCGGATTCGACGACTGCCGCGCGGAATATGGCATCGGCTTCGCGCAGGATATCCAGCTTCTCTTTGGTCAGCTCGCCGATGCACCGCACGCCCAACCCCGGTCCCGGGAAAGGTTGGCGCATGGCGATCGAGCGCGGTATGCCCAGCGCCAGAGCGACCTGGCGCACCTCGTCCTTGAAGAGATATTTCAGGGGCTCAACCAAACCTTTGAAATCGATGTGCTTGGGCAGACCGCCGACATTGTGGTGCGCCTTGACCGGCTTGCCGCCGTCCCCGCCGCTTTCAATGATGTCGGGGTAGATGGTGCCCTGTACCAGATAGTCGGGCTCGCCTGCGGTGCGGGCTTCCTCCTCGAACACCCGGATGAACTCCTCGCCGATAATCTTGCGCTTACGTTCCGGGTCGATGACCCCCGTCAGTTTTTCGAGAAAACGCGCTTCAGATTCGATATGCCGGAGGGCGATGCCGAAATGGTCACGGAAAACCGAGCAGACCTCCTGAGGTTCGTCTTTGCGCATCAGTCCGTGGTCCACAAAGACGCAGGTTAACTGCTCGCCGACGGCCTGGTGGGCCAGCACGGCGCAGACCGAGGAGTCGACCCCGCCCGACATGGCAAGCAGCACCTTGCGGTTGCCGACGGTCTCGCGTATGTCGCGGATCGCATCTTCGATAAAGCTTTCGGTGGTCCAGTCTGGTTTAACGGCACATTGCTCGAACAGGAACGGACGGAGTGTGGCGGCATCGCAGGTTTTGTCCATCAGGTCCAGCACGGGCACGCCGAAAGCGGCGGTATCGGCGGCAGGATCGACTCCGATGGTGGCAGCACCGCATGCCCGGCCGCGTTGCAGCACTATGGCTTTGGGCGCCAGTGCGGCAATGCGTTCCGCGCTGGCGGAGAAAGGCAGCACCTCACAGAAGACTTCAAGCGAACGGATTACTTTAGCCGTCGCCTGGCTATTGATGGCTCCGAAATCCAAGATCACAACAGTGTCATGCCGATGCTTCATTTGCTCTCCGAATGTTGTTAAGGGGTTGGCTGGACAGTCCGCGCCAACAATTTTTTAAGAGTATCAGGGTTGACCGCTTGCGACAAGCATCTTGATTTGTCAGACGCATTGTGAAACACTAAATTGTCATTTAGCGGGAAGGTGTGGAATGTTGTATCAAGGAACAGGCGCTGCGGATGAAGCCATCAGCCCGGAGCGGATGAAGAAGCTGGTATTCGAGGCTTTGGACAAACTAGGGCCGCGTCAAAAGGTTCTGGCGGTGCCGCCGGATTTTACGCGGTTCCACTCGCAGGCCGGGGCCATCACGCATCTGATTTGGGAGTACTATGGTGAGCGCTTGGCGGCTGTGTTGCCGGCCTTGGGTACGCATTCGCCTATGTCCGGCAAGCAACTGCAAGAAATGTTCGGTGACATTCCGCGTGGACTGTTCAAAGACCATGACTGGCGCAATGATGTGGTGACGCTGGGAACGGTCCCTTCGGAGTATGTCAAGGAACAGACAGAGGGCAAGCTGGATTTCGACTGGCCGGTGCAGGTCAACCGTCTGCTGGTGGAGGGCGGCTTCGACTTGATCCTCTCTATCGGCCAGGTGGTGCCGCACGAGGTTGTGGGCATGGCCAACTACAACAAGAATCTTTTTGTCGGCACCGGGGGGGCGGCAGCCATCAACCGCAGCCATTTCGTTGGGGCGGTTTACGGCATGGAGCGCATGATGGGCCGTGCCGACACCCCTGTACGCAGGCTTTTCAATTACGGGGGTGACCACTTCGGGCACATGTTGCCGCCGACTGTTTACTTTCAGACCGTGATGGGACGTGCCGCGGAGGGCGGCATGGTGATGCGCGGGTTGTTCGTCGGGGACGACATCGAGGTTTTCAACAAGGCCGCCGCGCTCTCGCTGGAAGTCAATTTCGAGATGGTTTCCAAGCCTTTCCAGAAGTGCGTGGTTTATCTGGAGCCCTCGGAATTCAAAAGCACATGGCTGGGCAACAAATCGGTTTACCGCACACGCATGGCCATGGCCGACAACGGCGAGCTGCTGGTAATCGCGCCGGGCGTGAAGGAGTTTGGCGAAGACGCGCAGATCGACGCGCTGATCCGAAAGTACGGCTATTTCGGAACCCCTCGCACATTGGCGGCGGTCAAAGCCAATGCCGACCTGCAGGACAACCTTAGCGCGGCGGCGCATCTGATCCACGGTTCGTCCGAGGGGCGTTTCGGCATTACCTACGCGCCTGGGCATTTGACGCGCGAGGAGATCGAAGGCGTGGGATTCGCGTATGCCGATATCAGCGAGGTCATGGCCAGGTATGATCCTGCCAGACTGAAAGATGGCGTAAACATGATGCCGGACGGCGAAGAGATCTTTTACATCAGCAACCCCGCGGTCGGCCTTTGGGCCGTGCGGGATAAATTCATGGAATAGTGAAGCAAAGGGAGAAAAAATGGCGGTTCCATTCAAGGTGGATTTGAACGGCAAGGTGGCGGTTGTGACCGGCGGCGGCGGTGTGCTGTGCAGCGCCATGTCCAAGGCCTTGGCCGAGTGCGGAGCTGCTGTGGCGGTGGCAGACCTGAAGGTCGAGTCCGCGCAGCGGGTGGCTGACGAGATCATCGCGGCCGGCGGCAAGGCAATGGCGGTGGGTTGCAACGCGCTTGACCGCGAAAGTCTGGAGGCGGCCAATGCCGAGATCGAGAAGAGTTTGGGTCCGGTCTCGATATTGATTAACGGAGCGGGTGGCAACCATCCCAAAGGCACCACGGCCATGGAGTATCTGAATCCCGACGATCTGCTGAAAGAGAACCGCGACTTCGTGACCTTTTATGATCTTGACCCCAAGGGTGTCGAGTTCGTGTTCAACCTGAACTTCCTGGGGACGCTGCTGCCGACGCAGGCGTTCACCAGGAAGATGGCGCTCAACCGTTCGGGCGTGATCATTAATGTTTCCTCGATGAACGCTTTCCGTCCGCTTACCAAGATTCCGGCCTACAGCGCGGCCAAGGCCGCGGTCAGCAACTTCACGCAGTGGATGGCCGTGCACATGGCCAAGGCCGGCATCCGGGTGAACGCGATCGCGCCGGGATTTTTCCTGACGGATCAGAACCGCGCGCTCCTGACCAATGCAGACGGTTCGCCGACACCGCGTTCGGCAAAGATTTTGGGGCACACACCGATGGGGCACTTCGGCGAGCCGGATGACTTGATCGGTGCGCTTTTGTGGATGGTCTCTGACCAGGCAGCCGGTTTTGTGACCGGCGTGGTGGTGCCCGTGGACGGTGGCTTCTCGGCTTACAGCGGCGTGTGAGATACTTTTTTTCGAAGGAATCGAGCGATTCGGTTGATTCGAGCGATTCGGTTACCGATTCTTTCGATTCACTCGATCCATTCGAATCACTTGAAAGGAAAAACACAATGGCGAAGAAAGCAATGGTGGCCAAGAAAGGCAAGAAGGCTGACATCGGGTTGATCGGTCTGGCTGTCATGGGTGAGAACCTTATCCTCAACATGGAGAGTAAGGGATACACGGTGGCCTGCTTCAACCGGACGGTCGCGAAGGTCGATGCATTCATCAACGGTCGCGGAGCGGGTAAGCGTCTGATCGGTTGCCACACTACCCAAGAGTTGGCTGACAGCCTCAAGAAGCCGCGCCGCGTGATGCTCATGGTCAAGGCCGGCAAAGCGGTTGACCAGACCATCGAATCATTGTTGCCGGTGCTGAATAAGGGCGACATCATCATCGATGGCGGCAATAGCTATTTCCCGGACACGATCCGCCGCACCAAGTATCTGGCGGAGAAGGGGTTGCGTTTTATCGGCACGGGGGTATCCGGCGGTGAAGAGGGGGCTCTTCTGGGGCCCGCGATCATGCCCGGCGGAGATCGCTCCGCCTGGCGTTTTGTCAAAAACATCTTTCAGGATGTTGCCGCCAAAGTGGAGGATGGATCTCCATGCTGTTCCTGGATTGGGACAGATGGCGCGGGGCACTTTGTCAAGATGGTGCATAATGGCATTGAGTACGGAGACATGCAGCTTACCTGCGAGGCGTACGACCTGATGGCGCGCGGATTGGGCATGTCCGCCAGAGAGATGCAGAAGGTCTTTGCCAAATGGAACAAAGGCAATCTCGATAGCTATCTGATCGAGATCACCGCCGACATTCTTTCGCAGTATGACGAGGAGACCGGCAATCCGATGGTGGACGTTATTCTGGATACAGCCGGACAGAAGGGTACTGGCAAGTGGACTTCTCAGGCCGGTCTGGATCTGGGTGTCGCCATACCGCAGATTGCCGAGGCTGTATTTGCCCGCTGTCTCTCTGCTATCAAGGAAGAGCGCGTTGCGGCTTCCATGAAGCTGAAAGGGCCCGGGACCAAGGTTGAGGTTGGCAGGAAAATCTTCCTCAAGCAGCTTGAAAAGGCAGTCTTTGCTTCCAAGATCTGTTCATACGCGCAGGGCTATCAGCTGTTGCGTGCTGCGGCCAAAGAGTACGGGTGGGAGCTTAACTACGGCGAGATAGCGCTGATGTGGCGTCAGGGCTGCATCATCCGCGCCCGCTTTCTGGGTAAGATCAGGGATGCGTTTGATAAGAATCCGGAGCTGGCCAACCTGTTGCTTGATCCTTATTTCAAAGGGGTTGTCTCCCGCACTCAGGAGGCGTGGCGTGAGGTTATCAAGACAGCGGTTTCTCTGGGCATTCCAGTGCCCGCAATGAGTACTGCACTGAATTACTACGATGCATACCGCAGCGCACGCCTGCCGGCGAACCTGCTTCAGGCGCAACGCGACTATTTCGGCGCGCACACATACGAACGCATTGACAAGCCGCGCGGCGAGTTCTACCATCATGTATGGACGGAAAGCGGCGGAAATACCGCGGCGTCGACTTATACCGTGTAGCGTATAGGCGGAACAGCAAGGAGTTAAGTTATGAATAAGCTGGTGAAGGTGCTGGTTGGCGTGGTGGTTGTGGTAGTCGTGCTTTTGTTGGCGGCTATCCTGACCTTGCCACTGACAATCGGTCCGATCGTCAAGACGGCGGCGTCGGTGGGAGGCCCCAAGGCACTCGGTGTGCCGGTCTCGGTAGGTGATGTCAAACTGAGGCCTTTTGCGGGTGATCTGATCATCTCCAAGGTAAAGGTCGGCAATCCCAAGGGGTATTCGGACAAAAATGCCTTCGCGGTGGATAACATCGAGATCGGCCTGAAGATGTCCTCGTTGATGGGCGAAACGCTGGTGATCAGAAAGATCCAGATCGACGCGCCGGAGATATCTTTTGAGAGCAAGGGTGGCCAGTCCAACTTCGACACCATGATGGCCAATGCCAAGAAGGCTTCGGCAGCGGAGAAGCAAAAGAAGCCGGGAGAGAAGAAAGAGGGCAAGAAGGTGGTGATCGAAGAATTCACGCTCAACAACGCCAAGGTATCTTTTGCGTCAAGGCTCACTATGGGCAAGGCCTTGATCATACCGGTGCCTTCGGTGACAGTGCGCGACATCGGCAAGGGGTCGGGAGGCGCATCGGCTGCGGAAGCTTTGACAGAGGTGCTTAACGGCATTCTGGGCGGACTTTCGCAGGCGGCGACAGGCGCGGCCGGTGCGGCTGGCGACCTGCTGAAGGGTGCGGGTGGCGCGGCGGGTGATGCCGCCAAGGGCGCGACTGAAGCGCTCAAGGGCGTGACCGGCGGCGCACAAGACGCGGCGGCCGATGCGGTCGGTGCGGCAGAGGACGCTGCCAAGAGCGCGGCGGAAGCGGCCAAGAGCGTCACCGACAAGGTGAAAAAGCTCAATCCTTTCGCTAAATAAGTCAGGCGAATGGCGGGGGTGGCTGAACAGGTGTCTTTATCTTGGCCGGAGCGGCAAGCGTCAGCGGGCATTACGTTTCTGCTTACGCCAGACAAGGGGGTCTCGGCCGGCTTATTCAAGTAGAGATCACCAGGCATGACGTGGTGCTCGGCTTTATTGTTCAAAAGTGTCAGGGCGCCGCGAACTAGCGGTCACGTTACAGGGTTGATAAGCATTGCCAATGAACGCCGCAAACGGATGGGATGAAAGAGGATGTGTATATGACAAGAGACAAGACTGATGCGGGACTTTTCGATCTGTGCGGCAGGGTGGCGGTCGTCGCGGGCGGCGCGGGCTATCTGGGAAGGGGGGTTTGTCGCGGTCTGGCCGGGCAGGGCGCCAACGTTGTGGTTGCCGACATGCATGCCGAGCGGGCGGAACAGGCGGCACGGGAAATCACGGCGGCTTATGGAACGGGCCGGTGCCTTCACATGACTTTCGATGCTTGTGAAGAGGAGGCTGGAGAGCGTCTGTGTGCGCGTGTGTGTGAAGAGTACGGCGGGCTGGACATTTTGGTCAACGCTACTTACGCGCCTCAGGTCAATACTTTTGAGGACATGAGCGCCGACGCTTTCACCCTCGCATTAAGGGGGAACGTGTCTTGCGCGTTCACTTTGGCCCGGCAGGCGAAAGCGCACATGCAGAAGGGCGGCAGCATCATTATTTTTTCATCCATGTACGGGCGTGTCTCTCCTGATCCGCGCGTGTATGAGAGGCCGATGTCTCCGAACCCGATCGAGTACGGCGTGGCCAAAGCGGGGCTTGAGCAGATGATCCGCTACCTCGCGGTGGCTTGGGCGCCTGAGGGCATCCGCGTCAACGGCGTCGCGCCGGGCCCGTTTCCCAACCCGGCGGTGCAGCAGGAGCATCCCGCGTTTGTGCAGCGCTTGGCTGATAAAGTCCCGCTGGGGCGTATCGGCAAAGCCGACGAGATGGCGGGGGCTGTCGCTTTTCTGGCGTCAGAAGCGGCCAGCTTCGTGACCGGCCAGATATTGGCCGTCGATGGCGGCTGGACTGCGTGGTAACGAAAAAGGCATCAAGAGTGGATTGACATTAAAAGAACTTGGTGGATATACTGATATGAAGGTGCAGGAGGTATCGCAGGAGGCGATGCGCATTGAAAAGAGGTTGAAGAAGGATAAGCAGCTGAGTGATGTATACAAAAAAACTCTCAAAATACTCGGAGAAAAAGAGGAGTGAGTTAATTTTGAATATTTAACTACGACCCCTTTAGTCTTGTAACCGATGCGTCATCGGTCCAGTCTCCGGGATGTTATTGAAGGATAGAAGGATAATCACTAGCATCCCATAGGGGGTCAAAAACAGGCACACCTCCCCCTTTCCCCCAT